>JAILNP010000007.1:0-2968 GCA_024691475.1 Eggerthellaceae bacterium | reverse complement strand
GCCCTAGACTCAGGCCGTCAATGGTGCTCGACGGTCTCGCCCCCGCCACGATGCAAAACTGGCAAACAAGGGGATTGATACGTCGCTATATGCTATTCGCCCTGTTCACTAAGGGGCAGATCGTACTTCTCGCAAAGCGCGCGATAGACCGGATCGGAAACGAACTCGCGAAACGGCCCACCCAGGCTGGCGATTTCACGCACGATGGAAGACGAGAGGTACATGTACTTCGGGGGCGACATGATGAACACGGTTTCGACTTCGCGATCGATGTCGTAGTTCATGGCGGTCATCTGGAACTCGTATTCGAAGTCGGTGATAGCCCGCAGGCCCTTCACCAGAACCTTCGCATCCATGCGACGCGCGAACGAAACGAGCAGTTCGCTAAAGGGCTCGACGCGCACATTCGGAATGTCGGCAACCGACTTGCGAGCCAGCTCGACACGCTCCTCGAGCGTGAAGAGCCTGCTGCGACCGCCCTTGTTGGGCGATGCAGCCACAGCAACGATCACCTCATCGAAGATCTGGGAAGCGCGGCGGATGATGTCCAGATGCCCTTCCGTAATGGGGTCGAATGTGCCGGGCACGAGCGCGCGTTTCATGCGAGTTCCTTTCTGAACAGGTCGAGAGCGGTATCACCGTATTTCTTCCGGGTAAGGTGATGCAATTGTAGGGCAACGAATTCCGGTGCATCGGAACAATCGACGGATGCGTCATGTTCATAGCTAATCAGCACATCATCGGCAAGCATGTCCGCCTCATCGAGGCGCTTCAGCACGCCTGCCACCACTTCGACGCCGTACGCATAGGGCGGATCGAAGAACACCAAGTCGAAGGGAGAATCGGGAATCGGAGGCAGACGCTTCTCGATGTCCACACGCGCGATGCGCGTGCGCTGGGGTTCAGCCATAACGGTATTCACGGCAAGGCAGCCAAGCGCTTCGCGATCGCGTTCGCAGAAGCATGCATATTCGGCCCCACGGGAAAGCGCCTCCATACCCAGGGCACCGCTACCCGCAAATGCATCGAGAACATATGCGCCCTCCCATGTGCCACGAGCGGACATGATAGTGCTCATGAGCGATTCACGTACGCGGTCGACGGTGGGTCGCGTCGTGCGGCCCTTGGGAGCCCGCAGGGGCCTCCCGCGGAATTCGCCTGCAATAATGCGCATTAGTCTTCCTTTCTCTGAGCTTGCTCGGGGAAAGCGCGCGCAACCTCGTAGCGCAGCGCGCGGTGTTCGGGCTGAGTCAAATCGGGGTCCGCATCGAGCAGCGCCCGCGCGTCGGCATGCGCCGCCTCGATAAGAGCGGCATCGCGCACGACGTTTACCAGCTTCAACGTGGATGCACCGTGCTGCCTATTGCCCAAGATGTCGCCTTCGCGGCGAAGCGAAAGGTCGTATTCGGCAAGTTCGAACCCATCGGAAATGCGCTCCATGGCGGAAAGGCGCTCGAGGGCAAGCGGAGCCTTACTACCGGAGACGAGGAAGACCTCGCCCGCCGCCTGCCCACGGCCAACGCGGCCACGGAGCTGGTGAAGCTGGGCCAGGCCAAAGCGATCGGCATCCTGGATAACCATGACGGTGGCATTGGGAACGTCGACGCCCACTTCGATCACGGTAGTCGCAACGAGCACCTGAGTACGACCCTCAGCGAAATCGGCCATAGCAGCCTGCTTTTCCGGGCCCTTCATGCGACCATGCAAGACGCCGACCTGATACCCGCAGAAGATCTTCTGCTCGAGGAAGCGAGCTTGCTCGATGGCCGCTCGCGTATCGTCGTTTTGAAAATCGGCCACATCCTCAATGGCAATGGAGGCATACACGTATTGCTCTCCCTCTTGCGAGGAGCGAGAATCAGGCGAATCATTGCGCCGCTCGGCCGCCGCGCCATCTTTCTGGCTATGGGACTGCCCCACAAGCGGACACACCACGTAGACCTGCCTACCTGCGTCAAGAGCATTGCGGGCCGCTTCGTATGCTTCGCCTATCTGCGAATACGAAAGCACCTTCGTAGCGGTGGCGGCATGCTCATGAGGCTTGCTACGCAGATACGACAGCGTCATATCGCCATACGTTGCCAAGGCAAGCGATCGGGGAATGGGCGTTGCCGTGAGCGAAAGGACATCGGTCGCGTGGCCCTTCTCGATAAGCGCGTTGCGCTGGGCCACGCCAAAGCGCTGCTGCTCGTCGATAACCACGAGCGAACAACACTTGGGCTGCACTTCGGGTTCGATAAGGGCATGCGTGCCAAACAGCACGCTGAGTTCGCCCGAAGAAAGCCGATCGAGCAATGCGGCGCGAGCATCGGAATCAGTAGACCCCGTGAGCACGTCCCATGAAATGCCCGCAGCGTCGAACCACGCTCCAAGCGAGCGGGCGTACTGTCGTGCAAGCACTTCGGTGGGCGCCATCATGAGCGCCTGGGTGCCGGAATCGGCCACCGCAGCCAGGGCGAACGCGGCAACGGCCGTCTTGCCCGTGCCCACATCGCCCAAGAGCATATGGTGCATGGCTAAAGGCTGAGACATGCGCCCCAGGATATCGCTCACCGCATCTTGCTGCTCCGACGTAAGTTCGAAGGGAATGGCCTGGCGCAACGCCGCACAACGGGGCCCATCCACGATATGGGTCGTAGCCTGCTCGCGTGCCGCCTGCGCAACATGAGAGCGCATGAGATGCAATTCGAGCATGAGCACCTCTTCGTAGGCGAGACGCCTACGGGCTGCCGCGCTTTCGTCCATGGTGCGGGGGAAGTGAATGCAACGAAGCGCCGACGCACGCGACATGAGCCTATAGCGCGTACGCAAATCGAGCGGCAGGGGGTCTTCAAGCCCCGTCGACATATCGAGAGCAGCGGAAACAAGCTTGCGCATGGTATTCGCGGGAAGCTTTTCCGATGCAGGATGAACGGGCACGATGGCTCCGGTGACTTCCTGAGCGGGATCTTCGATGACCTCGATGAGA
>JAILNP010000180.1:0-5203 GCA_024691475.1 Eggerthellaceae bacterium | reverse complement strand
CGCGGGACTGAAGGTGGCAGCCTCGAGCAGCACCGTGGTGGTTTCCTCGGAGACTTCGGTTTCCAGACCGCCCATGACGCCAGCAAGCGCAATGGCGCGCTCGGGCGTGGCGATGACCGTCATGTCGTTGGTGAGTTCGCGTTCTTCACCGTCGAGCGTGGTGAGCTTCTCACCATCTTCGGCGGCGCGCACAACGATGTGAGCCTTGCCGCTGGCGGCAACCTTGTCGAAATCGAACGCATGCAGCGGTTGGCCCAGCAGGAACAGCACGTAGTTGGTAATGTCGACGACGTTGTTGATGGGGCGCGCACCAGCAGCGGTAATGCGCTCCGCCAGCCATTCGGGGCTGGGACCCACCTTCACGTTGCGAATGACGCGAGCCGTATAGCGCGGACAGCGAGAAGCGTCGGCCACTTCGACTTCCACCAGGGAATCGGTAGCCGGAGCAGACTCGACAAGATCGAAGCCCTCGGTAGCGTCCTTCACGGGCACGCGATACATGGCGCCCATCTCGCGCGCCATGCCCTCCATGGAAAGGCAGTCGGGGCGATTCGGCGTGATCTCCAGGTCGAGCACGCGATCGGACAGACCGGCGTACTGGGCGTAATCCATGCCCAGGGGCGCGTCTTCGGGCAGGATGACGAGGCCGTAGTTATCGCCCTCGAAGCCCAGGTCGCGCGGGCCGCAGTTCATGCCCATGCTCACTTCGCCACGCAGCTTGCTCTTCTTGATCTTGCCCACGGGGAGCTCTGCGCCAATCATGGCAACGGGAACGCGGTCGCCCTCGTTGAAGTTCTGCGCGCCGCAGACGATCTGCAGGGGCTCGGGCTCGCCTTGCGCATTGACGTTACGCTCGCCCACGTTCACCTGCGTGATGAACATATGATCACTGTTCGGATGGGGCACCTTGCCTACGATTTCGCCAATGTAGACGCCCGTAAAGCCGCCAGCGCGCTCTTCCACGCCCTCGACACCCGTGCCCGTAAGATCGAGCTTGTCGCACAGCGCCTTCGTATCGGCGGGCACGTCCACGTACTGCGACAGCCATTTCAAACTTACTTTCATGTGCATCTTCCTTTACCAGAAGCAATCACGTTTACTTGCTTAGGAGCGAGGGCGCAGCGACCGTAGCCCGGAGCGCCTCTCGTGCCGCTAGAATTGTCGGAGGAAACGCATGTCGCCTTCCAGCAGCATCCTCAAATCCGGCACGTTGTATTTCAAGCAGGCGATGCGCTCGACGCCCATACCGAAAGCGAAGCCGGAATACACTTCGGGGTCGATGTCGGCATACCCGAATACATTCGGGTCGACCATGCCGCAGCCGAGCACTTCCACCCAGCCCGTGCCCTTGCAGAAACGGCAGCCCTCGCCATGGCAGATGCCGCAGCTTACGTCGGCTTCCGCAGAAGGCTCGGTGAAGGGGAAGTAATGCGGGCGCAGACGCGTCTTGCGGTCTTCGCCGAACATTTGCTTGCAGAAGTAATCGATGGTGCCCTTCAGGTCGCCAAAGGTGATGCCCTTGTCGACTACCAGGCCCTCAATCTGGTTGAACTGGGGAAGGTGGCTGGGGTCGGCCACGTCGCGACGGTACACCTTGCCGGGAGCAATGATGTAGATGGGCGGCTTCTGCTGCTCCATCACGTGAGCCTGCACGCCACTAGTCTGCGTGCGCAGGAGCACGTCGCTTTCGCCACGCACGGCCGCGGTGTCGCCGGAACGGTCCACCACGTAAAACGTATCCTGCATGCCACGCGCCGGATGGTCGGCGGGCGTGTTGAGCGCCTCGAAGTTGTAGTAGTCGCTCTCGACTTCGGTGCCACTGGCCACCGAATAGCCGATGCCCATGAAGATATCGGCGATCTCGTCGGTAATGCGGCTGATAAGATGACGCGTGCCTACCTGCTGCGCACGACCGGGAAGCGTAATGTCCACGGCGCCCGCTTCCATCTTCGCCTCCAGTTCGGCGCGACTCAGGTCTGCCTTCTTCGCCTCCAGGGCGCCTTCTACCGCGTTGCGCACGACATTGAGCGTCTTGCCCACTTCGGCGCGCTGCTCCTTGGGCACCTGGCCCATGCCACGCAGATAGCCCGTCAGGCTACCCTGCTTGCCCAGAACGCTCACGCGCACCTGCTCGAGCGCCGCCGTGTCGGAAGCAGCTTCGATTGCCGCCAGCGATTCGGCTTGCAGGGCAACGAGTTCATCAACGACTGCCATGCATGTCTCCTTTCACGAAACGAGCCCCTTCCCATCCTTGCTTCCAAGGACGAGAAGGGGCTCTCGCGGTACCACCCTGGTTGGCGGACATGCTGCCCACCCACTTGTATGCCCGATAACGGGGGCTACCGGCACGACCTACTTGCTTGCGCGTTCACCCATGCAGCTGGTAAAGGGAATCACCGCGTATGCTGCCGGACCCTTTCAGCCAAGGGGCCCTTCTCTGCGTTCGCACGTACCGCGGCGCTGTCTTCGTCATAGCCTTTGGTATTCGATTGTGCATCGCAGTGTAGCGCATTACGCGAACGAGTTGCATCCCCTTTCACAAAAGAACGAGAGGGCATCGCAATATGCGCCATATGGAAAGGGCGACATGCGAGCATGCATGCCGCCCTTTCACGGGAGGGGTTTCCCCAACGCGTTGGCACGCGGTGAGAACTATTTGATGCGGCTTACGCCTTGGCCAGGTCGTGACCCAGCAGGTAGCCGTAGGTGATGCAACGGCCATGGTTGTTGCCAGCCACGTTGATGGGGTAGTCAACGGCGTTCACGTCGCCCATCACGTTGCCCAGGCAGTACAGGCCATCGATGGGAGCGCCATCTTCGCCCAGGCACTGGAAGTCGTTGTTGACCTTCAGACCGCCCGTAACGGTGAGCAGCGCGGGACCGACCTTCAGAGCATAGAAGGGGCCCTGCTTCACGGGCGTGAGGAAGACCGGCTTCTTGTAGTAGTCGGTGTCCTCGCCCGCTTCGCACATGCCGTTGTAGCGCTCGACGGTAGCGGAGAACGTCTTGGCATCGCAGCCGATCTTCTTGGCCAGCTCTTCCAGCGTATCAGCCTGATATGCCATACCAGCCTCGATGTACGTGGGGATCTGGGTCTCGAAGTATGCGGGAGCCAGGGAAAGGTCGCTGCCGTAGGGGCGGAAGCTATCCCAGAACATGCCGCCGCCATAGGGAAGACCGTTCACCAGGTCGGTCTGCCAGTTGGCGTCGAAGATCGACCAAGCCTCGCCGTTGGGCTGACGGTTGATGGCCAGGGACTTGCCCTGTACCCAGGTGTCTTCGCACATGAAGCGCTCGCCATTGTCGTTCACGAACAGGAACGGGCCATGGAACCAGCAGAACGCCTGCGGATGCATCATCGTGGGCAGGGGCAGATCCTGCAGCTGAGCGCCAGCCCACATGCCCATCTTGTGGCCGTCACCCGTGTTCGCGCCCACCGGGGTGTACTGGGAGCGCGGGAAGCCGTACTCAACGCAGATGGGGGCATAGGCCTCGCACATCTCGCGATTGCCGCCGATGTCGCCGGTGCACAGAACGGTCTTCTTGGCGACGTACTGCACGTAGCCTTCCTTGGTCTTGCAGATAGCACCCGTGACCTTGCCGTTTTCGGTGACGAGCTGCTCGGCCGGAGAGTCGAACACGAATTCCGCGCCTGCCTTCACGGCGTCGTTGTAGAGCAGTTCGGCGCCCACGAAGCCCGTGGACTTCATGCCGCTGCCTTCGGGAGCCATGACCATGTGATAGCCAGGCTGCTCGGCGTATACGTCGTCATGGCTGTAGAATGCGCCAACCATAACGGAGCAGCCAGCTGCCTCGGCCTTGTCGAGAAGCCAGTTGCTGGCTTCCTCGGAATTGTTGAAGAACTTCACGATGAGGTCTTCGTTCGCGCGGCTGGCGCACTGGGCGATCCAGTGCTGCTTTGCGTTGACCTTGTCGACCACGATGCCCAGCTGATCGGTGTAACGGGACTTGATGGCGCCGAAACCGCCACCACGGCCATTCCAGTTGCTGGTCTTTTCGACGACGGTTACCTGACCGCCCTTTTCGGCTGCGGCGCAAGCGCATGCGCAACCGGAAATGCCAGCGCCGATAACCAGGATGTCAGTGTTAACCGTCTTGGCGATATCGGTAATGGGCTCGGGAGCAGTTTCCCACTCGTAGCCGCTCGTGGTGGAACCCGCCGTCGCAGCAGCCTCTTCGCTGCGCGACTTCGTGTTGCCGCATCCCGTGAGAGATGCCGCGGCGGCAGCAACGCCCGTAAGCGCCGCGCCGGTCAGAAAACCGCGACGAGAAATGTCCTTCGTCATATATTCCCTCCTATGTCGGAAAAGCGCATGGGCCTCCCGCCGATGCGCATGCCGCTCCCCGCGGCACGCCTCGAATCATAGGTTCGGCGCATATATAAAACTATGGGCTAGAGCAGCCCATTTCCAAAAATGAACCGTTTCGGCCCATAGGCCATTGCGTGAATTGGACCCTCTTTACGCGCGCGTAGGGTAGAATGTGCCCACGCGACAGGGCGCGGACGGGAGGGACGCCCGCGAGAGATCGATTATCTCTGTCGCAAGGGAGGAACATATGGCACCGCGCCCACGAGCGAATGGATCGCTCCTAACGTTTATCGGACTTGGCTTCTGGCAGGCATGGTGGATGATCGCCATGTGCTCGAACATGCTTCCGCTGCATAACACCGAAGGATCGGGACCCCTCGCCTTCGTGATGGTGGCCACCGCGTTGGGATATCTTGCCGTGGCCTTCCTGCCCAAGAAGATCATGCCCTTGGTGGGCAACATTCCGTGCTATGGCGTGTGCGCATTTCTCGCCACGGGCGGTTCGCTGGGCCTCGTTGCAGCCGGCTTGCTTTCGGGAACGTCCGCCTACGTGGTGTTCGTCGCAAGCGTCATCTGCTTTTCGCTGGGCAATGCCCTGCTGCTAGCCATGTGGGGCGAATTCTGGAGCACGCTGGCCATGGGCCGCGTCGCACGGTGCCTCATGGCGTCATACGTATTCGCGTTCGTGCTGTTCTTCGCCGTTCTAAGCGTTCCCGACGCCCTGGGTGCGCCGCTGCTGGCCATCATGCCCACCGCATCGCTTCTGATCCTGTACCTTTCGCGCAACGAGCCAAAACGCGAAGCCGCGCAAACCCAATTCCAGATGGAATCGAAGCCATCGGCATATATCTTCGTACCGTTGGTGCTGCTGA
>JAILNP010000179.1:0-4243 GCA_024691475.1 Eggerthellaceae bacterium | reverse complement strand
CCTGCGCCAGACGAACGTCATCCTAGGGCAGGAAGAGCACACCATCTACGGCCCGGGCTTCATCATCGACACGCTCTGCGGCCTTTCGTTCCGCATTTCCTCGCACTCGTTCTACCAGGTAAATTCCAAGCAGACCGAAGTCCTGTACCGCACCGCCGTACAGTTTGCGGGCCTGGCGGACGACAATGCCGAAGGCAGCCGGAACGATAGCATTACCGTGCTCGACGCATACTGCGGGACGGGAACGATTGGACTCATTGCCGCAGCCGCTTCCGGCCGCGCGCAGGTCATTGGCGTAGATAGCGTTGATTCCGCCATTCGCGACGCACGCGCCAACGCTGCGCACAACGGCATCGAGAACGCGGAATTCGTTACCGCCGACGCGGGCGCATTCATGAAGCAATGCGCCGCTCAGAATCGCACCATCGACGTGCTCATGATGGACCCGCCGCGTGCAGGTGCCAGCGAAGACTTCCTCGACGCCGTGAACGTGCTTTCGCCCGGCCGCATCGTCTACATCTCGTGCAATCCCACCACGCAAGCGCGCGACGTGGAATACCTACGCACGTTCGGCTACCGCCCGATGCGCATCCGCCCCGTAGACATGTTCCCCCATACCAGCCACGTGGAGAACGTGGTTCTGCTGGAGCGAGAAGCCAAGCTTTCCTAGGGTCGACAGTTCTTACACGGCTCGTAACCCTGCGCGATGAGCTCATCGCGCGTGCAATGCACTTCCTGCTTGTTCTTGGCGCTCATCTTCTTCACCGACGAGCAATCTGGGTAGTGGAATTTGTGCGTGTTGGTATTCATGACGTAGTCGTGCGCTTCGGAAGTCGCAGGCTGCTCCTGCTGGGCGCTCGATTCGACGGGCGCAGATTGCTCTTGTTGGGGACTCGATCCAGTAACGCGATTCTGCTGGGCACTTTCGCTTGAGCTGGAAGACGACCCCTGTCCCTCACTAGCAACGGGGTCGGGAGCAGACCCATCGGATGCATACGCGCCCGTAGCATAATCGATGACGTAGCCTTTCGCGCAGTTGTAGACCTCGATTTCTTCGTCAATACTTCCATCCGAGGACCGGATGTCGACGACCACTGAGCGCGCGACCAGCTCATCGCCCACATACAAGGGCGTCGCCGCATAGTACACCGTTCCCTCGGGATGGGCTTCCAGCCAATCCCGCGCCTTCGTTTCAGTGTATGCCATGCCTCCTGGCGTGGACGTCTGATCGTTGGCGCCCACATTCTGAGTGCGCGTACCCGTAATGAGGTTCTCGAGCGTCTCTTCCCCACCCAGCGACTTCGCGAGCAGATGGCTGCGGTTGTAGAAATAGCCGTTATACGTCGTGCCGTTGGGCATTTGAATCGATACTTGGCGGTTCTCCTGCCATCCCGAAGGATGCAACGAGCTCATGTCGGAACGCTCGCGCGCCAGACCTTGCTCCATCATTGAATACGTGACCACGGCGTACACGGCCCCAGCACGTGAACGGGAATCGAGACCTTGGTACGTCGCCACGCCCTCTTCCGCTGGATAATCGCAGACCGCAGGCCCAACAACGCGATAGTAATCGGGCGAAGCGGCTTCATCCCATTCGGTGGGCGCGCTCAAACGGGCCCCGTTTTGCTCTGCGGCTCCCGAAAATTCCGCAGAAGACGTGGCCGCCGAAGGCTGCTCTACAGCTGTCCGCTGTGCTTCGGAAGCCCCGCTCGACGACGCAGCAGTACTGCATCCCGCAAGCGCCACCCCGCCAAATGCCAAGCACAAGGAAACGACAACGGCCAGAACGTACGCGCGAAATGCGCGCGCCGCAGCCGCATCATGAACACGATGCATGAGCATACCCCCAATATTTATGACCACGTCGGCCATCATACCAGGCTATCGGCGTAGAGACTTTTGAAAACGCAACGCACGCTTCATGACGATTCAGTACAAACTTTCAGATATGGCGCGATGGCACGTAAGATAGAAAGCCATGTATAACAACGACCGACACGCCAATCGAAACGGAGAACGAATGGCCGCGCATTTCTGCCCCGCTTGCGGTACGCCCCTGGATGAAGGGGCGCGCTTCTGCATGAACTGCGGAAAGGAAATCGTCCCACCCTCCGAGCTCGAGGCGCAGGCCGCATGGAGCGGCATCGAGAACATTCCCGAGCCGCTTTCGGAAGCAGGGGCGCAGGAAACCATGGCTCCCGCGGCAACGCAAATGATGTACCCCGTTGCAAAGGCATCTCGCCTGGCGCACATCCCGCCCATCGAGCCCGCTTCAATCAACCGCGACGAAACGGCCGTCATCGCACCCAACCCGTCTTATGCCGTTGCCACAGGCATGGTCGATGCCGACAAGACGCAGATCCTTGCCGCGGCGGCTCCGCCCAACCCCTCCGTCTTTTCCCAGGCAGACCCAGGCGAACCTGACCTGAGCGGCTTCGACATCCCCGCTGCGCCACGCCCCGACACCTTCGGGCAAGACGAATGGGCCAGCGAACGTCCCGCGGGATGGACAAGTGGCATGACGCCCCAGGCAACCACCAACATGCCCCAGAGCGCACCTGCCGCCACCCCGGTCACGCGCAGCGGCACGGAAGTCATGGAGCCCATTGGGGTCGATGCCTACGGCTACGCGCAACCCGCCACGAACGCACGCACGTTCTCTTCGGAAAACACCGCGCGCAAGTCGTACGCAGGCCGCATCGCGCTCATCGTGATACTGGTCCTGCTCATCTTCGGGCTCGTGTACGTCATCCAGTTCAACCCGTATCTGTTCGAAAACCTGGGCTATTCGATTAGGCAGGCATTCGGAGAAGCCGCCGCAAACGGCTTCGATGCCGCAGTCCAGGGCGCGAAAGACCTCATAGCCAACCTGGCAAATATGGCTCGATAGCAAAACGATCCCGCTGGCCTGCGCCAACGGGATCGCTCGTTATGCAACGAAAAGGCGAACTATTCGTAGTCGCGCTTCAACGCGCCAAAGGCCTCGCGCGAGTTGCGGATCGTTTCTTCCGCGATGCAATAGCCCAGGCGCACCCAACCGCCCACGCCGAAGCTATCGCTGGGCACCAGCAGAAGCTCATGCTCCTTTGCCTTGTCGCTGAACGCCTGCGCGTCGTCCTCAAGAGCCTTCACCCACAGGTAGAACGCACCTTGCGGCTCGATGTAGGTGTAACCGAACTCATCGAGGATATCGCAGAGAATCTGGCGATTGCGCTCGTACGTGGCAATGTCGGCAGGCAGATCGACGCAGCGCTCAATAATGCGCTGGAAAAGCGCGGGAGCGCAGATGAAGCCCAGCGCACGGCCAGCACCGGAAACGGCCTGCGTAAGCGCCACATGCTCGGTTGCCGTAGGCGGCACGAGCACGTAGCCAATGCGCTCGCCCGGCAGCGAGAGACACTTGCTCCAGGAATAGCAGACAATCGTGTTGTCGTAGATGCCGGGAACCCAAGGCACTTCACGGCCGCCATACACGAGCTCGCGATAGGGTTCGTCGGCAATTAGGAAGATGGGGCGGCCATTCTGCTCGCTCTTGCGCGTGAGGACGCTAGCCAGGCCCTGCAAGTTCTCCAGCGAGTACACGACGCCCACCGGGTTGTTGGGCGTGTTGATGATACCTGCCTTCGTATGCGCGGTGATGGCGGCCTCCAGCGCGGGAAGGTCGATTTCGAAGGTATCGAGACGCGCGGGAACCTCCACGATGCGCGCACCATGAGTTTCGATCCACACGCGGTATTCGGGGAAATACGGGCTGATAACGATGATTTCGTCGCCCGGCTCGATAATGGCCTTCAGGGAAATGCTAATAGCCGCGGCAGCTCCGCAGGTAAGGTAGAGATTCGAAGCGTCGTAGCTGGTGCCATGCTGGCGATTCAGGGAATCGGCGATGCGCTGGCGGATGTCGGGGTCGCCCGCAGCCTGCGTGTACGCATGCACGGCAACGGGGTCGGCCTGGCCGAATTCCACCATGGCACTGCCCACTTCTTCGGGAGCGGGAACGCTGGGATTGCCAATGCTGTAGTCGAACACCTTATCTGCGCCAATGACCTTCTTGCGCTCGGCGCCATACGCAAAGAGCGTACGGATCGCCGACGGGGCCGCGCCCAGCGATTGCATCGTGGTATTCAACATGGCCGATTCCTTTCGCCGCTTTCACTGTTTGAATGAGTATGGTAGCACTTTCGCGTGATAAAGCGGTCGATTGCGACGCGACGCCAACTGGATATCGGGAATTTCCATAGCC
>JAILNP010000177.1:0-3019 GCA_024691475.1 Eggerthellaceae bacterium | reverse complement strand
CTCGTAGTTGGCGGAGATGAACTGTCCTGGGGTTTCCTATCAGGGACGGCATCAATCTATCGCCACCAAGGGCAACCACGATAATCATCCGTACGTCGTCCTGGCATTTCCCTTCGGGGGCACTGTGAAAGCAAATTCCAGTGCTTAGCTTCGGTTCGTAAGAACCGAAGCAGCGCCAGTAAAAGCACGAACCAGCGAGCGCACGAGCGTAGGCTTAGGCCCGTGCAGGGCCTAAGCCACGCGAGCAGCGGAGCGGGTGCCCCGAAGGGAAACGCCAGGACGGCGGGCGACGAGTTACAAGCAGCACCCAGGCGATCAGCAAGAAGTGCCCCCGATAGGAAACCCCGGGCCGGCCCCAACGAGCACCAACAACAAAAAGAGGGCGAAGGATAAACCCTTCGCCCTCGTACAGGTAGATATAAGCGAGAAGCTTATTCAGCGGCAGCTTCCTCGGCGGGAGCTTCAGCAGGAGCAGCAGCGGCAGCGACTTCGGCTTCCTTGGCAGCCTTGGCCTCGGCTTCAGCAGCCTTCTTGGCGAACTCAGCAGCACGCTCGGCCTTCTTGGCGGCCTTTGCCTCGCGCTCGGCCTTCTTGGCGGCCTCAGCAGCGGCGACTTCCTCGGCACGCTTGGCCTTCTTGGCAGCTTCGCGAGCAGCAACGGTTTCGCGAGCGGAACCGAACTTGTCAGTGAAGCGCTGTACGCGACCACCGGTGTCGATCAGCTTCTGCTGACCGGTGAAGAACGGATGGCAAGCGTTGCAGATGTCGATCTTCAGCTCGGACTTGGTGGAGCGGGTCTGGAACGTGTTACCGCAGGTGCAGGTGACCGTGCAGTCCACGTACTCGGGATGGATACCCTTTTTCATGTTTCTCTCCTTCATGCGCCTTGGTTTCCATACAAGGCTTATGACAACCTGGCCACTATAGCACGATATGCGCAACCATGGGCAAAAAACGCGGCTCCTTCACATGTAGCTTCGCACTGTGCCCCACTGCAGGATGAACAAACCTCCGCCCCTTGCTCCCGCACCCCCGACTTGCATTTTCACCCGCAGGACTCATGCCGCCAGATTTCCATGCTGGCAAGGGGAGGCCCTCTGCGGCACTGTGAAAGCATTCTCTATACGCGCTACGTTTGGGATGCGGCGTAGGGGGCGGGAAGCGCAGCTTCACGCATATCTACGCCGCATCGCAAACAGCGCAAGTAAAAGCATGAGCCAGCGCAGCGCACGAGCGTAGGCTTAGGCCCGTGCGGGGCCGAAGCCACGCGAGCAGCGGAGCGGTGCCGCAGAGGGCCTCCCCTTGCCAGCCCGGACGACAACCTCGGCATAAGCCCTGATAAAACCTCCCCACCCGCAAAACCACCCGCCCATTTTCTGCATTCCACCCGCCAACGTGTCTGCATGCCCAACGCGCAAGCGCCTAGGGTTGAGCTCACAGAAGGGACACCGCGCACAGCGGGTCAGTGGGAAGGAACAACATGGACAACATTACCTCGCGTCATATTTCGCGACGCTCGTTCGCGGGCCTCATGGGCATGAGCGTCATCTCCGCCGCGGCATTCGCAACGCTTTCGGGCTTCCGCGATGCCGAGAAGATTGCCGCCACGCACGACTACGATGTCGTGGTCATCGGCAGCGGTGGTGCTGGCACGTCGGCTGCAGCCTTCGCCGCACAGGCGGGCGCCAAGACCATCTGCCTGGAGAAGCTTGCATGGCAGGGCGGTTCGAGCTCGCTGGCGCTGGGTACGTTCTACGGCTCCGGCACGGTGCAGCAAAAGGAACTGGGCATCGAAGACACCCCCGAAGACCTGTACAACTACTTCATGAAGAGCGGCGGCCAGTACGTAAGCGCCGAAATGAATCGCTTCATGGCCGACCACGCCGGCGAGACCATCGACTGGCTACGCGAGGATCTGAAGGTCCCGTTCAAGGACACCATCAAGGGCAACGGCACCGACAAGGTGCAGCGTGGCCACATGTGCGCCAATGCCGCCATCGACGCGCTAACCGCCGTCCGCGCACTTGCCGACGGCAATGGTGCGGAATTCCGCTTCAACTGCGCCGCCGAAGCGCTCATCAAGGATGAATCCGGCCGCATCGTGGGCGTGAAGACGCGCACGGACAAGGGCGTGGAAGTCTACAACGCCAAGACCGTCATCGTGGCCAGCGGCGGCTTCTGCCGTAACGATCAAATGATCGAACAGTACTGCCCCGACTTCGAAGGCGTATACACCGAGGTGGGCGTGGGCCTTACCGGCGACGGCGTGCGCATGGGCCTGGACGCTGGCGCCGCCTACTATGGCAACGGCGGCGTAAACGGCATCCTGGCATGCCAGGTCGACCCGGGCCAGTCCTCCCTCATCAACAAGAACACGCTGTGGGTAAACTCCCAGGGCGAGCGCTTCGCAAACGAAGCCGGCGAATCGCACTTCATCTTCTACACGGTCGCCAAGTATCCCGACCAGCATTTCTACGCCATCTACGACCAGGACATGGTCGACGCGTTGAAGGATTCCCAAAAAGGCAGCTTCCAGCATGGCCTGGAAATGGGCATCTTCGCCCAGGGCGACACCGTTGAGGAAGCGGCCGCCAAGCTGGGCATCGACGCGTCCGCTACGCAGCAGGCCTGGGACGCCTACAACGCCATGGCGGAAGCAGGGGAAGACACCCTGTTCCACAAGAAGGCCGAAATGCTCACGCCGCACACCAAGGCCCCCTACTACGTGCTCACCATGGGCGTGTGCACGCACGGCACCTTCGGTGGTCTGCAGACCAACACGGATTTCCAGGTGCTCGACAACGACGGCAGCGTCATTCCGGGCCTCTATTCCGCGGGCGAAGTGTGCTGCGGCACCTTCATCTACCAGAATTACCAGGCTGGTGGCTGCGGTCTGAACTTCAGCTACACTTCGGGTCGCTTCGCCGGTGCCAACGCCGCAAACGAGGCGCTTGCCTAAACACGGCATCACGCCGCACCCCCTCTGCGGATTTTGCACAACGGCCACGTTCCCCTGCAG
>JAILNP010000160.1:0-6540 GCA_024691475.1 Eggerthellaceae bacterium | reverse complement strand
AGCGGATAATCCCGACATTCCCGATGGGGCTATCGTGCGCGTGCGACTCAACGCATTTCCCTCGCGCAAGAGCGCTGCTACGGGTGTTGTGGAAGAGGTGCTTGGCATGAGCGCCGATGACCCCGGCATGGATGTCGAGGCTGTCATTGGACGCTACCGACTCGAGACTACCTTTTCCGAAGGGGCGATTGAGCAGGCGAATCGTGCGAGCGTATGCGAGTCCGATGCTCTTGCTCATGGCTATCGCGACATTCGCGATCGATTCGTCTTTACGGTCGACCCCGTTGATGCGCGCGACTTCGATGATGCCCTATCCCTGCAGGAGCTGCCAGAAGGTGGCTTCCTGTTGGGGGTGCACATTGCCGACGTGGCCCATTACGTGCCGTGGGATTCTTCCGTCGACCTTGATGCGCGTAGGCGTGCGACCAGCGTGTACGCCGTCGACCGCGTAATACCGATGGTCCCCGAACATCTATCCAATGACATTTGCTCGCTTGTTCCCGGCGCAACGCGTCGTGCCATGACGGTTGATATTCGCATGACCCCGTCTTGGCAGGTCGAGCGCGTTGAGGCGTATGAATCGCTCATCGTTTCCCAGGCGCGTCTCTCGTACGAGCAGGCGCAATGCTATATCGACGCGGAGGATGCGCAACATGCCAGGGTTCTTGCCCGACGTGAAGACGAGCCTCATGCCGCGATGCCCCTGAGTGGTCGTTCTTCGGAACTGTTGTTTGGCGCCTTGCGTTCCCTGAATGCCATGGCTCATGCGCGCATGGCCAGGCGCCAGGCTCGAGGGGGCATGGATTTCTCCTCTCGTGAGGCAAAGGTCGTACTCGATGGGGAAGGGTCTGCCGTTGACGTGCGCATTCGCGTGAAGACGGATGCCACGAGCTGCATCGAGGAGGCTATGATTCTCTGCAACGAGTGCGTTGCGGAAATGCTTCGCGATGCGGAATCGCCCTCGGTCTTTCGCGTACATGATGCTCCTTCATCCGATGCGCTTGCCGATTTGGTTGGCGTTCTCCATGAGTTTGGCTACGACCGAGATGTTGCGCCCGAGCGCGTCGTCGCAGGCAATCGTCATGCGCTGCAGGGCATGCTCGCCCTTGCGAAGGGCCGCCCCGAAGAGGAGCTGGTATCCTCGCTGGTGCTTCGTAGCATGAAGCGTGCCGAGTATCGTCCGCACTGCGAGGAGCACTATGGCCTCGCAAGCGAGGCATATTGCCATTTCACCAGCCCTATTCGACGCTACCCCGACCTTGTTGTGCACCGTGCGCTCAAGGCCCTCATCCGTGGCGAGGGCGCACTGCCTGCTTCCCAGGTCGAGTCGCTTTCGTGGATATCCGAGCATTCCTCGAAGATGGAGCGCATTGCTGACGCATGCGCTCGGGAGACGCAGGAAATCAAGCTCGTGGAGTACATGGCTCGTTACGTGGGGCAAACGCTTCATGGCATCGTTTCGGGCGTTACTTCGTATGGGCTCTACGTACGGTTCGATACTACTTGCGAGGGTTTTCTGCCCGTTCGCTTCCTGGGATTCGATTACTTCACGTTCGATGCCCAGCACCATCGCCTGGTGGGGCAGGATACCAATCGCTCATATCGCCTGGGTCAGCCCCTGCGTGTAATCGTGCATGACGCGCCCGCCCATGCGCGTAAGCTCGACCTGCGCTTGGCGTAGCATTTCGTAGCCCTTGTATCAAACGTGCCCTGCCTTAATGCGACGTGCTTCCTTCGCGTATAATGATGGGCGAAATTCAAGGAGAATAGAGGTCTCATCGTGAATGACGAACAGTTTGAATATCTAAAGTCCCTGGTGGAGACGCCCTCGGTTACCGGTACGGAATACAACGTGGCTCGTTTGGTGCGTGAGTACGTTGCCGATATTGCCGACGAGGTGGAAACCAACGTTATGGGTTCCGTGCATGCCGTCCTGCATGCCGCGCAGCCCGAAGACACCGATGCGAAGGTGCCTTCGGTTCTCATCGCCGCGCATATGGACGAAATTGGCCTGATGGTCCATTACATTTCCGACGATGGCTTCCTGTACGTTTCCGCGGTGGGCGGCGTGGATGCCGGCCTGCTCCCCGGCCTGCGCGTTGACGTCCACACGAAGGACGGCGATTTGCGCGGCGTGGTGGGCCGCATGCCCATTCACCTCATTCCCGCCGACGAGCGCAAGAAGGTTGCCTCGATTGACAAGCTCTGCATCGACCTTGGCATGCCTGCCGAAGAGGTGAAGAAGCGCGTGCGCATTGGCGATACCATCACGTATGGCGTTGGGTGCGAGCACTTCGGACAAGGTATGGCCGTCTCCCGTGCCTTCGACGATCAGGCGGGCGTGTTCATTGCCACGCGCGTCATGGAAGAGCTTGCCAAGGCAGGGGATAGCAAGGCCGACTACGTGTGCGCTGCAACCGTGCAAGAGGAAATTGGCTGCCGCGGTGGTCTCACGAGCGCATTCAGCGTCCATCCCGACGTAGCCATTGGCTTCGATGTTACGCATGCCACCGATTATCCCGGTATCGACAAGAACAAGTTTGGCGGCGTTGAGTGCGGTGGCGGCCCTGTGATCGCACGTGGTCCCAACATCAACCCCGTCGTTTTCGAACGCCTGGTCATGGCTGCCGAAGAAGAGGGAATTGCCTATCAGCTCGAAGCTGAACCGGGCGTCACGGGCACCGATGCCGGCCCCATGCAGGTCCAGCAGGGTGGTATTGCCACGGGTCTGGTTTCTTTGCCGCTGCGCTATATGCATACGCCCAACGAGGTCATTTCGCTTGCCGACGTGGAGGGCTGCATCAAGCTCCTCACGCGCTTCATCCGCGACCTCGATTCCGATATTTCGTTCGTTCCGGGTATGTAACATGGCCAAGCGCGAGGAAAAGCTCATTGCCAAGAATCGACGTGCGCTTCATGAATACGAAGTGCTGCGCACGTACGAATGTGGCATCGTCCTCACGGGCACCGAAGTCTGTTCGCTGCGCGAAAACAACTGCCAGCTGAACGATTGCTTTGCGTTGGTGCGCAAGGGCGAGGTGTGGCTCATGAACCTGCACATTGCCCCGTACAGCCACGGGAACATTGCCAATCCCGACCCCGATCGGAATCGTAAGCTCCTGCTGCATAAGACGGAAATCCGTTCGCTGCTCGAGCAAACGCGCGAACGTGGCATGGCCCTCGTTCCCCTGAAGATGTATTTCTCCACGAGCAATATGGTCAAGCTCGAACTGGCCGTTTGCCGTGGCAAGAAGCTCTACGACAAGCGTCAGGACATGCGCGCCCGCGATGCGAAGCGCGATGTCGAACGCGCATTGAAAGACCGCTCTCGTTATTAGGAGACCCCATGGCCGATCTCGAGGATGTACTGTTCGAAGACGAAGACGACGAGGAAGTCGAAGCCGCCTTGGCCGAGCTTGCCGAGGAAGAGGATGTCGAATACGAGTACGTCTACGTCGATGAAGACGGGAACGAGATTCCCGCCGACGAGGTAGACGACTTCGACGAGGAGCCCCTCGAGTCCGAGGACGTTGAAGAGCTTGGCGAAGAGGACGTCACGTACGTCTACGTCGACGAAGATGGAAACGAGATTCCCGTCGATGAGCTCGATGACGTTGAAATCGTCGAGGAAGACGAGGCGGAGGAATATGTCTACGTCGACGAGGATGGCAACGAAGTCGTCCTCAGCGAAGACGAATTGGACGGCTATGAAATCGTCTCGGAGGATTCCAGCGACGATAACCCGCTTGCCTACG
The DNA here is from genome assembly GCA_024691475.1 of Eggerthellaceae bacterium. Lineage (GTDB taxonomy): Bacteria > Actinomycetota > Coriobacteriia > Coriobacteriales > Eggerthellaceae > Denitrobacterium. The sequence continues at coordinate 2,785 of JAILNP010000160.1, read as the reverse complement.
ACAAGGTTCAGCGCGCAACTGACGATCTGAACTCCATTGCCCGCGAGGGCATCCAGATGGGCAGGGAATTGAAGGAGACGGTCGACGATTTCAAGTCGCTGCTCGACTTCAAGAGCATGTTCAAGTAATCCCGAACTCGTTCCGGCGATTGCAAGCGGCCTCATGCAGGGAATACATGAGGCCGCTTTGTTATAGGGCGATAAAAAACCCGCTCGAACGAGCGGGTTTACATTCAGAACGTATGCCAAGAAATGTTAGGCGCGTTCCACCTTGCCGGCCTTCAGGCACTTCGTGCAGACGTTGGCCTTGCGCACATGACCCTTTGCGTCCTTGATGGTGACGCGCTGGATGTTCGGGCGGAACATGCGGTTCGTAACACGGTGCGAGTGGCTTATGTTACGACCAGCAACAGGTGCCTTGCCGCATACTTCACAGATCTTAGACATTCGTATCACTCCAGACGGTTATGTTCTATGCTTGCCAAACATATCCAGGCAAGCGTGGATTACCAAAAGCTCTCGTACTATAACATGGATATACGGGAGCGCCAACACTTTTATGAGTTGCTTGCCGCTCGCATCCATCGTTTCTTCGTAAAGGGTGCCCCTTTCGCGCCATATGGCGTTCGTTGCTTATGGAGAACTCGCCTTTACTTCCCAGGGCTTCTGAAGCAGTTTAGCCTATGGGGTATACTGAAAAGCTGACAAATTGACGTAGATCAACCGAATTTGCGTGTACCGTGAAAGGATACCCAATGCCAGATATTATTTCCGGTGAGCTTCACGTCGCCAATGATGTGCTGTCCGACCTGGTCGGCAATGCCGCAATGAACGTATATGGCGTAGTCGGCATGGCCGCGCCTTCCGCGTCCGACGGCATCGCCAAGATTCTCCCCGCGTCGCGTCTGCGTCGTGGCGTGGTCGTGCAGACCAGCGAAAACGGCGTGCATGTCGATTTGTACGTCATCATCGAATACGGCACGAACATCAATGTCATTTCCCAGAACCTCGTCGAGGCGGTCGAGTTTGCGCTCACCAATTACGCTCAGGTGCCCATCACCGGCGTCGACGTTCACGTACAGGGTGTAAAGGTGCGCAATATCTAAGCGGGTTCACGAAGCAAGCGAATCCGAACAAGGAGTTTAGACCGATATGTCAGAAACATATACGAGTAACGATATCTTGAATGCCATCGCGGTAGCTGCACGCACGCTGGGCGAGCGCAAAGACGAGGTCAACCGCCTCAATGTGTTCCCCGTGCCCGATGGCGACACCGGAACGAACATGTCGCTTACGGTGAAGATGGTCGTAGACAACCTGGCCAAGCTTCCCATCGGCTCTTCCAATGCCGATGTTCGCAAGGCCATCACCACGGGTGCACTCATGGGCGCGCGTGGCAATTCGGGCGTTATCACTTCGCAGATCCTTCGCGGTCTGTGCGAGGGTGCGGCCGACGCTACCGAGTTTTCCGTTGCTTCCATCGACAAGGCCTTCGACCAGGCCGTAACCACGGCATTCCAGGCCGTGCGCAAGCCCGTCGAGGGTACGATCCTCACCGTTCTGAAGGACACCGCCGCAGCGGCTCGTCGCGCCAACAAGAAGAAGATGGAGCTCGACGAAGCGCTCGCGTACATCGTTAGCGAATCGTACGCCTCCGTTCAGCGCACGCCCGAGCTGCTTCCCGTCCTTGCGGAAAATAACGTGGTCGATGCTGGCGGCTATGGCCTTGCCATTCTGCTCGACAGCTTCGTTTCCGCCATCACTGGCCGCGAAGCGCCCCTGGGCGACGAGCTTGCCTTCTCGCGCGGTTCCGAACCCAAGGTTGAAATCGAGCAGATTAACGACTGGGAAGGTTCCCGCTTCCGCTATTGCAACGAGTTCCTGGTAGATTCCGAGACGCTCGACAAGGACGAGGCGCTCGACTTCCTTTCCACCATGGGTGATTGCGAGCTCTGCGTGGGCTCTATTCCGAAATTCAAGGTGCATGTGCATTCGAACACGCCCGACAAGGTGCTTGCCTACTTCCTCGAGCGTGGCCAGATCTCCGAGGTCTTCATCCATAACATGCAGCTTCAGGCGGCCGATCGTAACGCCAAGCTCGCCGAAGAGCAGGAAGCCGAGCACAAGGCGCTTGGGTTCGTTGCCGTGGCGGCGGGCGAGGGCAATGCCAAGATCCTCGAGAGCCTGGGTGTCGACCGCGTCGTTTCTGGCGGTCAGACCATGAACCCCTCCACGAAGGACCTGCTCGACGCTGTGAACAGCGTGAATGCCGACGCCGTCATCATTCTTCCGAACAACAGCAACATTATCATGGCTGCTCAGAGCTGTGCTGGCATTTCCGAAACCCCCTGTGGCGTGGTTCCCACGAAGAGCGTTCCGCAGGCGTTTTCCGCTATGTTCGCTGCCAACGCAGAGGCCAGCTTGGAAGAGAACGTCGAAGCCATGTCTGATGCCATTGGCGAGGTTCGCACGGGCGAAATCACGCAGGCCATCAAAGATGCCAAGGATGCGCATGGTAACCCCATCAAGAATGGCGACACCATCGGTATCGCCGATGGCTCCATTGAAGCGGTTGGTGCTTCCACGGAAGAAGTAACGCTTGCCCTCCTGGAATCCCTCGAGGCGGAAGATGCCGATACGCTCACTCTTCTGGCTGGTTGCGATTTCTCCGATGAGCAGCTCGACGCGCTCGTAGAGCGTATCGAAGAGGCCTACGAGGATCTTGAGGTCGACGCCCACCGCGGCGAGCAGCCTCTGTATCCCATCGTGTTTGGTCTTGAATAGCG
>JAILNP010000157.1:0-3612 GCA_024691475.1 Eggerthellaceae bacterium | reverse complement strand
TTCTGACGCTGATAGCTGCCCGTCTCGTAATGCACTTCCAAACCGGCCTTACGCGCGTATTCACACAGGTCGGGCATACGGTCGGTGCCGTTCGTGGGGCGCATTTCCGCTTCGGCATCTTCGTTGCGCAGCACGCCAATCATGGAGCGGATTTCCTCGAGCGCCGACTTCGAGGTCATGCGCACCTGCACGATGGCCTCGCGCGCCGCCTCGGGATTGCGATCGATGAGCTTTTCGGCGGCAGCCGCCTGAATTCCCACCGCGGAAAGCGAATGGGCCGTGATGTCGTGAATCTCGCGCGCGATGCGCACGCGCTCCTCTTCCACGCGGCGCGCGGCTTCCGTCTCGCGCGTACGCTCCGCCTCGAGCGCGCGCTGCTCGGTTTCCCGCACCGAATGCCGGTACGCACGCCAGGCAACGCCCGCCGCCACGGCGAGGGCCATGTAGCTTAGGTTCTGCACGCGAACAACCAGGGCAACGCTGTCGTTATCGCTGGGGATGGTAGCCACGCACAGCAGAAACGCAGCCAGCGCAGCTGCCACGATCACTTCCACGCGCGGTCGCTCGTTCGCCAAGGTGAACAGCGCGATAACGGGCCCGATGATGGAGAAGGCGTACCCCGGCGCGGAATCCTGCGCAAAGGAGTAGAGCACGATGACGAACACGTACACGGGCCAGGGGAACATGCGGCGAAACACCAGCGGCAACGCGGTGAACGCGAGCAGCACGTATGCTGACGGGTCGGGCGCGCGCGTGAGGATGCCCACCATGTCGCGAAACGTATCGTCGTGAAATACGATGGGCGACGTGGCCAAATACAACTGCACGTACGCAAACAGCAGGGCGGCAAAGGCGACGAGCACGTCGACCAGCCAATCCCGCGAGCTCAAAGAGCGCTTATTTACCAGAATATTTTCCATACTGCCATACTATGGCACGCGCACGCGATACGCCATACGCTACCTACCGTATTCCACAGCGGCACGCGCGACGCCGCTCCAAACGGACTACACGCGTTCGCGCAGAATGAGAGGCACCGTATAGCTGGCGTTAAGGTCGAATGCGGGTTCGGGCTGAACGGCACGCACGGCCTCGGTGTAGAACACGCGCTTGAAGCATTCCAAGATGGCATCGGGGGAAAGCCCGTGATTATGCAGGCGCACTATCAGGTCGCCTTCATACGCGCCCCAAAATGCCGCAGCAGTTAGATAGTCACGCACTTCCTGCCCCACCATGACACCGCTATGGGGAACTAACATAACCGCCGGATCCAACGCCTGCGCGCGCTCGATGTACGCCAGGCAATCGGCGTAACCCGTGAGCGCGGGAATCTGGCAGCAGAACTTGACGTCTACGGGAACGGCGGTATCGTCCGCCAGCTTGCCACCCGGCACAACGCCTTCGGGAAGCGGGCCCGCATACACGCCCGCGCTTTCGCACGAGATAAGCAGGCAAGATTCTTTATCCCAGAATGCAAGGGAATCGCGCGTGTGGCCCGGCGCCTCGATGACCTGCAGCGAAAGCGCGCCAACACGCACGATTTCGCCCGATTCGAGCACGCGGTCGACGCGGATGTCGGAAACGTCCTCATACTCAGAAAGGCCCTGCGCATGCGCCTCGGCGTCGTTCAGCTTGCGCATGGTGGCGATAGCGCCCGGACGCTCGAACACGCGTGCCGCATGGGCATGCGCGCAAATGGCCATTTCGGGCATGCGCTTCTTCAGGTAGCCCGCGCCCGCAGCGTGATCGTAATGAGAATGCGTGAGGAGCAACATCCCTACCGGCTCATCGCCCAGAACGGCCTGGATGTTGCGATACGTCTGCGGGGCGCACCACGCGTAGCCAGCGTCGATGAGCGCCGTTTCCCCGTCAGAAACCAACAGGACCGACTCCCCACCGATATCGGCGCCCACACGATAGAGGGCATAGCTCCCCTGGGCGTCTTCATACAGCTTGATTGGGCCATTCGCTGGCGTGGTTTCCATATGCCTATCCCTTCACGCGTTTCGCCCCATTATAGGAAGAAGGCACATGGGCATAGCGAAGGGCGGCCGGAAACCGAACAACTTCTACTGGACTTGCCAGATGGAAGTGCTCGGGCCGACCGCCCTTCAACCCCGGTTGCTTATGCCATGAGCGACGACAGCTGCTTCACCCCGTTGAACTGGATGGAGGAAACGGGCTTGCGAACGCCGGGAGTGACCATGTCCACGGTACCGTCCCACGTGCGCACCTCGTTCTCGGCGTCGCCGTCTTCGTAATGGTCGGTGCTCACCACGTACAGGCAGTCGAACGTGCCCTCCGCGGGAAGCTCGCGCTTATGGAACCCGTAGTCCACGTCGCTCAGGATGCGGCGCATGGCCGCGGGACGCTGAGCGGGGTCGGTGCAGGGCACCAGGCCCGTGCTGCTGTTGTACAGCGCGGTAGGCGAAACGTAGATGGTGCGGATCGCACGGCGACGTGCCTGCTCGCTGCGTACCACCAACAGGCAGCACCCGGCGATGACCAGCCACCAAACCACGTCAACGATCAGGTCGAGCGGACTGTCGACGAGGTAGAGCCCCAGTGCGTACCAGGCGATCAGCAGGCCAATCGAAATGGCGACCAGGATAACCGTGATGATGATAGTGGGCTTACGCATGACGGTTACACCTCCTTGTAGGCAGGAGCGTTCTTGGCGCCATCCTGCATCGGTTGCTTGCTTTCGGGCTCGAGGCCGCGGATGCTATCGGCATCAGCGCCAAGCCCGTTGGTGAACGAACGACGACGTGCAATGGCCACAGCGTAGATGGCAACGGATACCAGGATACCGAAGGCCATCGCCCAATGCACCCAGCAGGTAGGCTGCTCGGAATCTGCCGCGAAGGCATCATCGGCGGCCAGCGGGGTCTCGTCGTCCAGGATGGACTCCTCGGGGCCAGCCAGAGGCGTGGCATCATCGGGGATGATCGTAGCCGCAGGACCAGCAGCGGCCGGCGTGGGTGCCACGGGGACGCCAGGAGCGGGGACCGGGGTGAAGCCCGCGGGAGTTACACCGCCGGGCGCGACAGCCGCAGTTACCGTGAGCGTGCCAAGCGTGTCAGTGAGCACGTAGTTATCGGAGCTCACCTCGCCCCAGTCGATCTTGTAGGTGTTCTGGGAAGAACCAACGGCCGTCTGAGAACCGGTAGCGGTGATGGTCACCTTGCCCTCGTCGGCCACAGCCAGACCTTCGTAGGTAACGGGAGCCGTAAGAGCCGTGCCGTCGAAGACCTTCGTGGCGGTGCCAGTGGTGACGTTGAGCGCCGCGGGAGTGATGGCGTAGGTGGCGTGCATCTCACCAGCGTAGTCACCCATGCCAATTACGCGGACTTCCTTCGTGCCAACGTTCGTGACGTCTTCGCTGTACTCCAGCGTGTAATCGGTACCCTCAACGAGCGTTGCGCCCGTCGTCGTGTCGACGATGGTCACGGGCATGGCCTGCGCCAGGCCGTTGTACACAGCGTCGTCGGGACCGTTTACCGTGAAGCGAGCGTTCGGGTCATCCGGATCGGGCTTCACATCGGGGAAGACAGCCGGCGTGATGGAGAAGGTTCCGCCTTCCGTGGCAATCTGGTAGTTCGGATTGTCATC
>JAILNP010000155.1:0-2527 GCA_024691475.1 Eggerthellaceae bacterium | reverse complement strand
GGGGCCGTTTTCCTCGCGAATGAGCTTCACGAGTTCGGTGCTGTACGTGACTTCAGCGCCCTTGGACTGGATGAACTTGGTGAGCTCTTCCACGTGATCGATGCGCGCGTCCTTGCTGTTGGGGTCGGCATTGGCCTTTACCACGTGATGGCACTCGGGCGGGATGAAGTAGTTCGTGCCGCCTGCACGGCCATCGCTGCCGTTTTCAATATCCACGACGGCGGTTACAGGCTCGCCCAGGAATTCGGTATATGTGTCAACGAGCCATTCGACGGTTGCGCCCGAGTTCTCGATCCAAGTGCGGGCGACGGATTGGTCGTTCTTGAACGAAGCGTAGCGTGCCCATTCGTTGATCCAGCGGCCTTCGGAAAAGTCGATGCCCTGCTCCTTCTGCCAGCGCGAGTGAATGGCGCCAATGTCGAAGTGGCTGGCCGCGGGCTCGCCGCCCTTGTCGATGATGGCGAAGTTTGCGCCCAGGTCGGCAAGGGTGGCGCCAGCAACGATGCCACTCATGCCTGCGCCTACGACCAGGATGTCAACGTCCTTGGTCTCCTTGATGTCGCTTGCGGCGATTTCGGGTGCCTCGCCCAGCCAATCGGTCGTTTCGGTGGCGCTTGCGGCAGCTTTGTCCGCCTCCTTCTGGCTCGCTCCCTTCGGCGTGCTGCAGCCCGCAAGGCCGAGTGCAGCCAACGCGCTTGCTCCTGCGGCCCCGGTAAGGAAGCCGCGACGACTGATGCCATGGGTCGTTGCTTTGCTCATGTTCAACTCCTCGATTTTGATTCCTCCCATGCCGCGGACGGTTGCCCGCAGTCCGTGGCCCCACCATACGGCGCCTTGCGTGGGGTGGTCACCGCCCCATTGGGGGCATTTTGTGGGCGAAATGTGAATCGAGCCTTCACACCCCACTGGGGTGAATTTTTCGCATAATCCCAGGTGGTGGTAGGGTGGTTGCGCATTGAGCATTGCCCGCGTGAGGGAATCGCACATACAATGACCGCGGGAGGAAACATGATAGGGAGAAAACAAGTCGTAGACGCCATAGGCGTTTTCAATCCGCGGGTGTTCGCACTTATCGGCGTGTTCGCATGCATGTCCCTTTCGGGCACCATCGTGAATGCCCACGTCTATTCGTTCATCGCTCCCACGTTTGGGGCGGCCCGCGAGCTGTCAACGTTCCTTGGCGGTCTGGTGTTCCTGCTCATCGCCTTGTGCGCGCTCTATCGTCCTCGCTTTCTCAACGCGCGGGTGCTGTTTGTCGTAGGACTTGTTTCGTTCGTCGTTTCGGGTGCTCTCATGTCATGCGGTGCGACGTGGGGCAATGGGGCGATCACTTCGCTTGGTATGTACCTGCGTCCTATTGCGTCCGGCGTACTTGCCATGTTCGCCGCGCTTTCCCTGTTGGAATTGGAGGACGTAAGGCAAGTTGCGGCCGTGGTGGCGTTTGCCCAGCTGGTTGATTACGCTGCCAGTCCGTTTGTCGTTGAGCTCTTGAATCCCTCTACGGGGCCGCTTGCCATCGCGGGGTGTGGCTTGGTGGGCCTTGGCCTGGCCTATCGGTTCGGCCGGGGTTCGTGCGAACGCATACGTAGGGGCGAGTCCGCCCTCGACTTGGCCTTGGCAGATCCCTCTTCGTTCATTGCCCCCAGTCATGCCCTATTCTTCTGCGTCTTTCTGTTCGGCTTGGGCAATGGCTATGCTCTCACGCTCAACGAGATTGACAATGCCCCGCAGCTTGCAGGCATGGAGGGCTTCGTAGTCGTGCTCGTTGTGCTCTACTTGCTGCTCGTTCGCGACAAGCGGCAGGAAGACATGCTGTTTTCGTTTTCGGCCCTGCTCATCATGGCGGGGTTGATGGTAGCGCCTCTTGTATTTGGGTTCCATGCCGGCTCTACGGCTCCGAACACGCTTATTCATCTTGGTTACGAGACGTTCTCCGTGTTGTTGTGGATGGTGTTTTGGGGCATGGGCAGGCGAAGCTTCTTCAGCTTTCTGCCCGTGGTCTGCATCGCCCGCATGGCGAGCAGCGTCGGCACCGATGTCGGTGCCGTGCTCGGCCATACGTCCAATGGGTTTCTGCCGGGCGATCCGTTTACGGCGGCGACGTTTGCGCTGGTCGTGGCCTTTTCATTCTTCGCGTTCCTATGGGTTGCATTTCGCTCGTTCAGTTTCACCGACACCATCAATGGCGTGATGGAGCTGCCGCGTAAAGCCGTGTCCGTGCATCCCGAGGCGCCTTTGAGCGATGGGGAAGAGGCCGGGGAGGGCGTCGACCCATGGCAAGAGCGCTGCGAAACGATCGCTCGCAAGGCGGGGCTTACTCCTCGCGAGACCGAGATCTTCATCATGATGGCGCGTGGACGCAACGGGCGCTTCATCATGGACCACTTCACCATTTCGCGCAACACCGCGAAGAGCCATATCAAGCACGTTTACAGCAAGCTGGGTGTGCATTCGCATCAGGAGCTCATCGATCTGGCCGAGCGAAGCTAGCGGAGCACTATCGCACTTTACTGTGGTACATCGCCGC
>JAILNP010000152.1:0-12669 GCA_024691475.1 Eggerthellaceae bacterium | reverse complement strand
AGAATCGGGACCTCGGCATCTGCCGGGGTCCTTTTGTTTTCGCTGCTAGCGCCGGTCGCTCACCGCTCCGGTCGTTGGCCTAAGCCAACTCCCTCGCGGTTCGGGGCAATCTGCTCGCCCACGCGAAACCTTAAGCCTCGGCCTCGCCGGGGCTTTTTTGTTGCTGGGGTCGTCGTCCTTCGGGCTCCTCGCTTAACCCGCTTGCCGGGGTCGCTCTTCGAGGCGGGCTGGGGCGAGTATACTGTTGCCTCATGGAAATCGCCTGGTACATATATTCGATTTTGCTTTTGGGCGTTACGGGCGCTGCGTGCGTTGACGCGGTTTCGGTTTGGACGCTCACGCGACGACGTGATTGCCTTGTCGCGGCGGTGGGCTTCTTCGCGTACGCCCTTGATACGGCGATTATCTTCTTCGACGAGTACATTCACGTGAAGCCCGTGGGCGACGAGTTCGTTGTCGGCGTGCTCATGCATCCTCTGCTGCAGGTTCCCTTGAGTGCGTTGCTGGTACTGTGCGCGTGGTATTGGGTGCTTGCCCGTTGCCATGTGCGGGTTTCGAACCTGGTCGCAATTGGCGCAAGTGTGGGCGTTCTCGTGGTGCTGTGCCTCGTTGCGCCTGCTGAGGGGTTTGCGAACAGCGTTCGTTCGATGCTGTATTGGGGGCTTCGCGATCTAGGCGTTCTTGGCGCTCTGGTCTATGCGTTTTGGTGGTATCGCTATCGCGCGAATGATGCGATCCGCGCCGATATGGCGGGGCATCGCGTAGTGTTTGGGGCATGCGTTCTGCTTACCGTGCTCATGTTCGCCGAGGATGTGAGCAGCATATTGCTTACGAGTACCGATGGCATCTTTGGCCTGATGAGCGGCATGGCGTGGCATCTGACCGAACGCAACGTCAGCGAAAACGCAATGGTCGTCTGTTGCGCTGTGGGGTTTGTTGCGTATGCGCGCCGTATGATGAGCGTTTTCTCGCTTCGCCCCGCGCTTCCCGAAGACGAGCGCCTGTCCCGCGCTGTGAGCGAAGATTTCGAAAGCAAGCTTCTGGTATTCGTGGATGCGAACGGTCTCTCCACCCGCGAGCTGGAGGTTCTAAGGCTCGTTCTAACGGGGAACGACGCTCAGAACATAGCGAGCAAGCTCGTCATATCCGTGGGTACGGTCAAGTCGCATCTGCATCGCATATACAAGAAGGCGGGTGTTTCCGGTCGCGACGAGTTGGTTGGGGCGTTCTGGCGGGCGTAGGGCTCAGCGGCTATTCCATGCGAATTCGCAGTTCGCATCCATGTAATCCAAATTCTATTTGCCCAGCGAGGGATATAATCTCGCGGGATTAGGCGGCGGTATGCCATGCTGCGCTCGTCTGGGAGAGCGCCATGGGGCGCAACTCGAGGAAGGGAGTGGCGTATGCCGAAATCATGTACCCGCCGTTCGTTTGTCGTCGCGTCGGGCCTTGCGTTGTCTGGAGTAATCGCTGGAGGTTGCGCGAAGGGCGCTGGCACCTCTCAAGCGGGAGAGGGAGCTTCCGGTCAGGAAGTGGATGCAGCCGATTTGGTAATCACCAATGCCATCGTTCGCACGATGGTCAACGAAGGCGACGTGGCTGAGGCGATTGCCGTTGCGGGCAATACCATCGTATACGTGGGCGATGCTGCGGGCGTCGAAGCCTATGTGGGTAGCGAGACGAAGGTGCTTGATCTCGAAGGTGGATTCGTGTCGCCGGGATTTGCCGACGGGCATCTGCATATGCCTGCCGCCTCATTGGATGAGATGTTCAATTGCGTGCTGACGGAGTACTCTACGAACGAGGAATACGTAACTGCCCTGCGCAAGCATGTTGAAGCGAACCCCGATAGGGATGCGTACTTCGGTACGAATTTCGCGTTGAACGTATACCAGCAGCCCGATGGCTCGAACCCGGGACCCGACAAGGCTGACTTGGATGCCATTTGCCCCGATAAGCCCATGCTCGTGTTTGATGTCTCCCATCACAGCGCGTGGGCTAATTCGAAGGCGCTCGCGTTGGGTGGCGTGACGAAGGACACGCCCGATCCCGAGGGTGGCTTCATCTATCGCGAAGCCGATGGCTCGCCGCATGGCTGCCTTACCGATACCGCCGTATCCCTCATTCCCGTTTCCCAGGAGTTCACCGAGGAGCAGCTCGTTGCCGGCTGCAAGGATTTCATCGCCAAGTGCAACGCCTATGGCCTGACCGCTATTACGGATATTGACACCCTCGGCGCGGATGCGATGCGCATTTTGCATGAGCTGGAGAAATCGGGCGAGCTCACGTTGCGCACCAACTGCGTGCCGACCTGCGCGGTGGGCACCGACCCCGCAGCTACGCTCGACCTCATTCGCGATAACCAGAAGTACGCTTCCGAAATGCTTACGAGCAAGACGGTCAAGATCTTTGCGGATGGCGTGACCGAGAGCGGAACTGCATGGATGCTGGAGCCCTATACCGAGGCGGCCCAGATGGGCGACGGCTGGTGCGCGGTTCCGCAATGGAGCGACGACGACATGAATGCCAACGTGCGGTTGTTCAATGACGCGGGTATTCAGGTGCATATTCACGCAATTGGTGATGCGGCGGTGCATCAGGCGGTTACCGCGTATGAGAACGTGGCGAATCCGAAGCTGCGCCACACGATCACCCACGTGTGCGCCATTACCGAAGGCGATATCCAGCGTATGGCGAAAAACGACATCCTTGCGGCGCTCCAGTTCGTGTGGATGTATCGCGATTCGCTTGCCGAGCTGGAGGTTGCCTATGTGGGCGAGGAGCGTGCCATGGCGTTTTACCCGACGCGCAAGATGGCGGATGCGGGCGTTCGCGTTTCGGGCGCGTCCGACGGCCCCGTGACGTCATTCAATCCGCTCGAGGAAATGGAGGCGGGCGTTACGCGCAATTCCCCGTTCCCCGGTGAAGAGGATACCGACATGCATCGATGGCCCGAGCAGGCCTTGACCCAGTACGAAATGCTCGAGGCGTACACGAAGAACGTGGCGTACCAGAATTTCGCCGAGGACTTGGTGGGCACCATCGAAGTGGGCAAGCGAGCGGACTTGGTATGCCTCGATACGGATATCGTCTCGTGCGACCCCAAGCGAATGAGCGATGCTCGAGTGTTGTTCACCATCTCCGATGGTCGCATCGCATACGAAGGCTAGCCAAAGCAGAAGCTCATCCATTCAAGGACATGGCGCAAGCGCTGCCGGGGGTCGCCTCTGGCAGCGCTTTCGTTGTGGTGCTGCATGAAACGGCCTGTGTTATACGGCATTTTACGAACTTGCAACCAGTATGAAACATTGCTCTTGTATGTTTGCCTAAGCATGGTGAGGAAAGACTTATTTCCGTGGTATCGTAGCCAGAAACCATGACTATAGCGGGCTGCAGTGCTCGCGCATTTGGTTGCCCGTAGGGGCGGCACCGTGTTAAGCCTATGAGTGAGGAGCACAACAGGATGTCGGATATCGAAGCAATCTACGGTTCGATGGTGTTCAACGACGCCGTCATGGAGGATCGCCTGCCTAGCGATACGTATGCGGAGCTCTCGCATACCATCAAGGAGGGCAAGCCGCTCAATATCGAGCTGGCGAATGCGGTTGCCCATGCCATGAAGGAATGGGCCATCGAAAACGGCGCTACGCACTACACTCATTGGTTCCAGCCCCTTTCGGGTATCACCAGCGAGAAGCACGACAGCTTCATGGAGCCCGTGGGCGACGGCCGCGCCATCACGAAGTTCCGCGGCAAGGAACTCATCCAGGGCGAACCCGATGCCTCCAGCTTCCCCAACGGCGGCCTGCGTGCCACGTTCGAAGCTCGCGGCTACACCGCCTGGGATCCCACTAGCTACGCGTTCATCAAGGACGAAGTGCTGTGCATTCCCACGGCATTCTGCAGCTACACGGGTGAGGCCCTCGACAAGAAGACGCCGCTCCTGCGTTCCATGAAGGCCATTTCCGATCAGGCCAATCGCGTTCTCGAATTCTTCGGCGAAGGTGGTCATCACATCGTCACTACCGTGGGTAGCGAGCAGGAATACTTCCTCATCTCCGAAAAGGACTACGCGCGTCGCCAGGACCTCATGCTCACGGGCCGCACGCTGTTCGGCGCTGCCCCCTGCAAGGGCCAGGAACTTGAAGAGCATTACTTCGGCGCCATCCGCCCCACGGTGAACGAATACATGAAGGAGCTCGACGACGAGCTGTGGAAGCTGGGCGTTGCCGCCAAGACGAAGCACAACGAAGTTGCTCCTTGCCAGCATGAACTTGCCCCCATCTTCACGAACGCCAATCGCGCCATCGACGAGAACCTGCTCACGATGGAAAAGATGAAGCTGCTCGCCAGCCACCACGGCCTGGTGTGCCTGCAGCACGAAAAGCCGTTCGAGGGCATCAACGGCAGCGGCAAGCACAACAACTGGTCCATCAGCTACGGCAAGACGAACCTGCTCGAGCCGGGCGATTCTCCCGCCGACAACCTGCGCTTCCTGGTGTTCCTCACCTGCGTTATCGAATCGGTCGACGAATATCAGGAGCTGCTGCGTATGAGCGTGGCCAGCGCTGGTAACGACCACCGCCTGGGCGCCAACGAAGCGCCTCCGGCCATCATCAGCATCTTCCTGGGCGATGAACTCGGCGCCATTGTGGAAGCTCTGATCAACGATCGTCCGTACAAGTCGGCCGAGCGCGTGGCCATGGACCTGGGCGTCGACGTGCTGCCGAACTTCCTGAAGGACAACACCGACCGCAACCGCACCAGCCCGTTTGCCTTTACCGGCAACAAGTTCGAATTCCGTATGCCGGGTAGCCAGGTGAACCTGTCCGACTGCAACATGATTCTGAACACTGCCATGGCCAAGAGCCTGAAGTCGTTCGCCGATGCTATGCAGGGTCTGGAAGGCGCCGACTTCGAGGCTGCCGCCCTGAAGTACATCAAGCAGGTGCTCACCGACCACCAGCGCATCGTGTTCAACGGCAACGGCTATGGCGACGAATGGCCCATCGAGGCCGAGCGTCGCGGTCTGGCGAACCACAAGAACACCGCCGAGGCGCTGCCTTGCTTCGTCGACCAGAAGTCCATCGACCTGTTCGCCGAGTTTGGCATCCTGAGCGAAGACGAAGTTCGCAGCCGCTACGAGGTCAAGCTGGACAAGTACACCAAGACGCTCAATATCGAGGCGAACGTCATGGAGCGCATGGTGCGCCGCAACTACATTCCGGCCATCAACGCCTACGCCACGAAGATCGCCAAGGGCATCACGGCTGTGAAGGGTGCGCTGCCCTCTGCCGACCTGGCCGACCAGGAAGAGCTGCTGCAGCGTTTCCTCGATGGTCTGAAGGCCGTCAACGTTGCGTACAACGCTCTGAAGGAAGAGCATGCAGCTGCCGAGGCTATCGAAGATAGTCAGGAGCAGGCCAATGCGTATGCTGCGAAGGTCGTGCCGGCTATGGAGGCCCTGCGTGCCGAGGTCGACGCACTGGAATGCATTACCGACCACGGTTACTGGCCCGTTCCCACGTACAACGATATCCTGTTCTACGTGTAGGGCTTGCGCCTAGCGGCGTAGTGGATGCGCGGCGGCCCGAAGGGTTATTCCTGGTAGGGGTTGCGTCGAGCGACTTGGCTGCAGCGTAGCGCGAGGGCGCGCAACGTGCGCAGACGACACGCATCGGCTATGTGCAGCACGCGATATGTGCTTGTTAAGCGGCTCGGGATTCTCCCGAGCCGCTTTTTCGTGCGCGTTTTCGCCCTTGCGGCCCTTTACTCCTCGCGTCTGCCCTTGCCTGCGCTTTTGCTTTTTCCGGAAAAGGACAGCATGGCCTGAATCCTTGCTTCATGCGACCTGGGGTTTCCCCGGGTAGGTGGTTCGAAATCGAACCTCCAAATGAACCTGTCTTTTTCCGGAAAAATGCAGCACGAGCGGTGGAGCGTGTTCAGCGACCTGGGGATATGCTGGATTGGCGGGTCATGACGCCTGTGAGAGGCGCTTGCGTTGTACTTTTTCCGGAAAAGGCACCCTCGTTCTCTCTTGGGATTTCCGGAAATCCCACGATTTGGGGGCAGATCCGTCGGATTTCTTGTTTGGTGGCGTAGCGAACTGGGGTTATGCCATTATCCTCTCCTCGAGATAATAGGATTTCCGGAAATCCCATAGGGAGGGGCTAGAAGTGCGGCCAAACGAGTGGGCCGCCGCTTCGTTTTTGTGCTGCCGTCGGATTTCCGGATGAGCGGAATGGGCGCGAGAAAAAAAGTGCCTATAATGGCGTGAAACAATTCAAGGGAAGAGGATCGAATGACGGAATACTGGCTGCGTGTCATCCTGGGCGTGCTTGTCCTGCTTGTTGTCGTTGGTATTGTCCTGCAGCTCGTTCGTGTGGTGGCCCATGTTGCGGCGCTCGTGATTGTGGGCGTGCTCATTGCCGCCGGGCTCTTCGCTCTCACGAAGTTCTTGGACTCGCGGGCGTAGCGTGCGCAAAACGCCTCAACCTACCTCTCACCAGGCTAAACATCCCCTGTCAACCCTAAGGGTTGACAGGGGATTTCTCGTTTTTCAACCCTTCGAGGCGGTTTGCGCGGCCGAAAAAGTTGCCATGATGGTCCCATAGAACGCAGGGCTCAACGATTGGGCCCAGCGGGAGGGAAGCGCGCTAACAGGGCGCGCACGATCGAGAGGATCAACATCATGGAAATCAGTCGTCGCAACTTTCTAACCGGCGCGGGCATTGCCGCTGCAGGTGCTGCCGCCATGGGTCTTGCGGGTTGCGCAAGCCCGAAGAGCGCAAGCTCCAAGACCACGGAGACCACCACGTCTTCCAACGGCACCACGGTAGGCTATGACGGCACGGGCACCATGCCCTGGCTGCCGGAAGAGCCCAGCATCACCGATTCGGACATCGAAGAAGAGATCGACTGCGACGTCGTCATCTGCGGTCTGGGCGCTGCTGGCGTTCCCGCTGCGCGTGCCGCCGCCGAATCCGGCGCGAGCGTCGTGTGCTTCGAGAAGTCCGCTTCTTTCAACAGCGTTGCGAGCGACATGGCCATCTACGGTGGCGAAACCCAGAAGGCTTGGGGCCGCGGCGATGGCGACGAACTGCTCGACAAGGACATGCTCTGCGAGGAGCACATGATTGGCGGTAGCCACCGCAGCGACTACGGCATCGTCCGCCGCTGGGCCGACGAGTCCGGCGCTGCCCTGGACTGGTTCATCAAGCCCTGTTCCGACCTGTACATCTCCAGCACCAGCTACGGCGAAGTTCCCGCCGAGGGCCAGAGCAACTACCTGTTCCCCTACTTCGTGCCCATGCTGGAAACCTATGACTACACGAAGGAATCCATGCCCTGCTATCCCACGTCGGTGGGATTCAGCAGCCTCGCTACCTGCATGAAGGAAAACCTGCAGGTAGCCATCGACGCCGGCGCTGACATCCGCTACACCACGCCCGTCGTCGACCTGATCGTTGACGATTCGGGCGCCGTGACCGGCGTATATGCCCAGGCTCATGGCTCCAAGAAGTACATCAAGTGCAACGCCAAGAAGGGCGTCGTCATCGCTACGGGCGACTACCTGGCCAACGAGGAAATGACCAAGTTCTTCCAGCCCAACAACATCGAGAACGAGATTCCCATTCTCTGCGTTGCCATGGACGCCGACGGCGAGTACGCCCTGCAGGGCGACGCGCTGAAGATGCTAGCTTGGCACGGCGCCGAAATCGAGCGCAGCCATGCCTCCATCATCCACCACATGGGTGCCGGTGCTGGCGCCGATGGCCGTGGCGTCATCGGCAACAACGGCTACCTGTGGCTGAACAAGCGCGGTAAGCGCTTCATGAACGAGGACGTTCCCGGCCAGCAGGTTGAGAACCAGGTCGAGAACCAGCCCGGCAAGGTTGCCTACCAGTTCTTCGATGCCGCTTGGCCCGATCAGCTGAAGTACTTCCCGGCGGCTCACGGCATTGCCTGCTACTACCTGGAAGAGGACCTGCCCGAGTACACGGCTTCCGGCCTGAAGATCAACTGCCGTACCAAGAAGGACATCGAGGACGCCGTCGCCGATGGTCGCTGCGTCACCTCCGACACCATCGAAGGCCTGCTCGCACAGCTCGAGGGCATCGATGTGGAAACCGCCAAGGCTTCCATCGAACACTACAACGAACTGGCGAACGCTGGCGTAGACACCGACTTCGGCAAGGTCTCCAGCCGCCTGTTCCCGCTGTCCACGCCTCCGTTCTACGCAGCTGAGTGCGGCGTTGCCCTGAACCTGGGTTCCCTGGGTGGCGTTGTGTCTGACGCCGACTGCCACGTGTACAACACTGATGGTGAGATCATCAAGGGCGTGTACGTTGCTGGCGCTCCCCAGGGTGGCCGCTTCAACGTGCAGTATCCCATCGACCTGAAGGGCATGAGCTGCGGCATGTGCATGATGTTCGGCAAGATTGCCGGTGAAAACGCCGCCAACCAGGCTTAAGCGAATATCTCGATAGAAAGCGGGTTCTCACATCCCCCTCCCACGAGTTCCCGCTTTCTCTTTTCCTTGCCCGAGCGCGTCTGCAGCGCCTCGGGCTTTTTCATGTGCGCACCGTGCGCATGGGCGTTCAAATGGCCGTGTCGTATAATGAGTGCGTGCATATCGAGTGGGCGTGGGGGGGTGCTTGCTCGTACGTTTCGCATACGAACATGCTTTCCTTGGGAGGAGAGAATCACGAATCGCACGACTATGTCGTTCCGTACGACGCAGGTGTTCGGCCTCTGTTTCTACTTGGCATGGATGTACCTGGTTTTCAACGGAACGCTTTCCATCAACGTAGATCTTCGAAGCGGTCATACGCTTCTTTGGGTGCACGTCATCTCGTCGGTAGTGGGCGTGGTCACCTATGCGGGCATCGTTGCGTTTTCCCGACGTACCGTTAGGCAGTTTGCCACCAGGCGCGCGCTCGTCATTGCGGGTGCGGTCATGGCGGCTGGTACGGCCATGGCTGTGCTGCCGGGAAGCGATATTCCCGATATCGTGCGCTACGTGGGCGGCGCGCTTACGGGCGTTTCGTCATGCTGGGTCATCGTGTACTGGGGCTCGCTGTTCAGCAGCCTGGAGCCTCGGAATATGGTCCTAGCCACAGGTGCGTCGTTTTTCTTCGCCTTCCTGGTGTACTACGGCGTCCTGCAATTGCCCGAGTACGTGGTGTTTGCCGTGCAGGTGCTATTGCCCCTTGCGGCCACGCTTCTTCTACCTCAGCCCGCTAACGTTTCTTCCATGCTCGCTGCTCAGCAGGAACCTGCGGTTATGCCCAACGAACAGGCCATGAACGTCTTGGGCGAAGTGCGTCCTGATGACGCGTCTGCGCGCATGATTGTTCCCGCCAAGCGCCTGCCCTGGCGCATTATGCTCGGCATTTTGGTGGTCATGTTCGTGTACGGCGGCGTTCGCGTGTACGTTGGCTCCGTCGACAGCCAGGATGCGGCCGTGCTTGCGCCTACGCTTCTCATGAGCCTGGGCATTTCCATCCTGGCCGTTGCGTGGGGCGCGTTCTTCACCAAGGGGTCTGCTTCCCTGGGGAACATCTACAAGATGGCTTTGCCGTTCTTGGCTACGACGTTGCTCGTCCTCGTGATCTTCGGGCGCGAAAGCCCCATTGTGATTGGCTCGCTTGCCACGGCATGCAACGTCACCATTGAGATTCTCTCGTGGATTCTCATGGCCGACCTCGCGCGCACGAAGCGCGTTCCGGCATTCATCGTGTTTGCCATGGGCCGCGGTGCCGTTCAACTGGGCATGCTCTTGGGGCAGCTGTTCGCGATCGCCTGCCTAGACGAGCGTGCGCCCTTTGCCATCGTGTCCATCTTCGTGCTCATGATTGCCGCGGGCTTCCTGTTCGAAAGCGAAGATACCGAGCTGGTCTTCGAGGCGCCCAGCCCCGAAGAGCGCGAGGCCATGGAGGAGCGCACGGGCACGTCGTTCGATGCGCGACTCGACGAAGTGGCGAAAAACGCCCAGCTCACGGCGCGTGAAACGGAAATCTTCAAGCTGTGGGCCACGGGTCATGGCTCGAAGTACATCCAGGAGAACCTCGTCATCAGCCCGGCTACGGTGAAAACGCATGTGCGTCACATCTACGAAAAGTGCGATGTGCATAGCCGAGCCGAAATCATTGCCCTGCTCGAAGCGGGGGAGTAGCCTATTTGGCCGCCTGATTGGGCCCTAGGGCGAGCTGCTCGCTGCGCCGCTAGGGCGGGGTAGTCGGGCTATTTGGCCGCCTGCTCGGGCTTTGGGGTGGGCAGGATGAAGCGCTCGAAGGCGCCAAAGTACTTGCTGTAGAAGCCCACGATCGTACCGGTGAGCAGGGCGGCAATGACCGTGCCCTCGCGCACCGTAAGCTCGCCCTGTACGAAGATGAGGCATAGCACGAGCGCGAGGATCGCCATGGTGGTATCGGAAATGACGCGCATGAGCGCAAAGCTCTTTCCCGTGCGCTTTACCAGGGCGTTCGTGAATCCGTCACCCGCCATGACACCTACGCGCGAAATGAGCGTAAGGTACGCGCCGAATGCGATGATGGCCGAGCTCAGAAGCACGCCCACCAGGCGCACTGCGTACATTTCCGGGTTGAAGGCACCAAGCAGGAACATGGAAAAGTCCACGATGCTGCCGAATGCCAGGGCAAAGATGACTTCCTGCACGATTTCGCGCACGCTAATCTCGTGGATGGTAAGTGCCGCCTGCAGCACTACCAGGAAGATGTTGAACGCTGCAACCCAGGTGCCGTAGGAAAACTGGCTGATGACCAGCGAGAGGGTATAGGGGAGCGCGGATATTGCGGACGTTCCCAGGCCTGATTTCGTAAACAGCGCTACGCCGAACGAAATGCAGAAGATTCCAAGAAACAGGATGAAATAACGATAGACGATTTCGGATGCCTTCAAGTGGTTATGCCTCAGCTTTCTCGATGCGGGGTCCGTGTTGCAGGAAGAATGAACAGGTGCAGCAGTACTCTTTCACGGCCGCGCTACGGTCTACCGTAGGCTCCAGCAATTCGAGCACGTCGGCCTGCTTCCGTTGCGGTCGTGAGCATTCGGCGAATGCGCAATCGACCGGGCATCGCCCGCCGAGCATAGCGTGAGGACAGTGATCGTAGTTGTTTGCGTCTCCTTCGCAGCCTCTAATTTCCCAACATTTACTCATTTACATCTCCTTCTGTCGCTTGGCAATGATAGCATTCGAAGATGACGAATACATGAGCCTAACCTGTTTTGCGGCTCCATAAGTACCGCAGATGGGTATTCGGAGTGCTGGATATACCATATGTTGGGGAGGATCATATGGCGTACCAAAACAATAGTCCGCGTGGGTCGCATGCGATTTCCCCGCATCGCGATACGTTCGTGTTGCGCTTTCGCTTCGTGGGGTTTGCCCTCATCGCGCTTGCTGCCATTGCCGCCGTCTTCGCGTTTCGTGCGTGCAATGCTGCGGTAGAGCCCCAGGAAGATGCGCAGGCGGAAGTCGTCTCGTACGACTGGTCGTGCTTGAAGACGGAAGGCGATCGCTATAGCTACGTAGTAGATGGCCAGGTGAAATCGAAGCTGGGCATCGACGTTTCGGAATTTCAGGGGTCCATCGACTGGGATGCCGTGGCGCAGGACGGCATTTCGTTTGCGTACGTGCGCGTGGGGAATCGCGGTGCCGAAACGGGCACGTTGTATGCCGACGATCTGTTCGAGGACAACCTTTCAGGCGCTCATGCGGCTGGTTTGCCGTGTGGTGTGTACTACTTTTCCCAGGCCGTAAGCGAAGACGAAGCGCGCGAGGAGGCGCAGTTCGTGCTCGACGCGCTGGGCGGTCGTTCGCTGGAATATCCCATTGCCTACGACTGCGAAGAGGTCGATGGCCTCGATTCGCGCATCGAAGGCCTTTCCGTGGACCAGATGACGGCGAATGCCAAAGCGTTTTGCGAGGTCATCGAAGCGGCAGGCTATAAGGCCATCATCTATGGCAATGCAAACGATTTCGCGCGGTACAACGTGCAGGAGCTGAGCGCGTATCCATTCTGGTATGCCAGCTACAATGAACTGCCGTATGGCGCGACCAGCTTCATGCTGTGGCAGTACACCGACGGGGCAAGCGTGTCGGGCGTGCCCACGGTCTGCGACATGAGCATTCAAATCGAGCTTTCCTAGGTCGATTTTTGCCGCCTCGGTGGACGGGCGTGGAGCTTGCGTCTGCTGCTGCAACGGCCTGCGATAGGCTGGCCCTGCTGCTGCGTGGGCGGTCGCGGCATGACTTCGCTATCGCGTGGGCGCCCAATTGCCTCAACCTTTGCTATCGCGCTGGGTTACCAATTGATGACACGGCCGTGAAGTCGAATCTCCTTCACTTGCACGCTTTTCTGCTCTTACTATAATCATGTTTTGGCACTCAAAGGGTCCGACTGCTAATTTGTGCGCAATGGCAGCCGGTACGTCATATGCAAATGGAAAAGAGGTCGACTACATGCGCAAATTCAAAACAGAGAGCAAGAAGCTTCTCGACTTGATGATTAATTCGATCTACACCAACCGGGAAATCTTCCTGCGTGAGCTCATCAGCAATGCGTCCGACGCGGAAGATAAGCTCTACTTCAAGAGCCTTACCGATTCCAGCATCCAGCTGGGGAAGAACGACCTTACCATTCG
>JAILNP010000129.1:0-2859 GCA_024691475.1 Eggerthellaceae bacterium | reverse complement strand
TCGGCGCCCGCAATCACCGATAACGATACGCTCGGGCTCGACGTCCGCTCGATGGTGGTCGTGCCGTTTTCCACCATGCAGGAAGGCCTCGGCTGCATCCAGTTCATCAACCCGGCAGAGGCCGACCTCTTCACCGAGGACAACGCGGATACCTTCGAGATTGCCGCCATGCTCGCCGCCATCGCCGTGGGCGAGAACGACAAGCTGCACGAGACGTGGGTTCCGGGCGAAACCGTGCTCTCCATCCGTGGCATCACGCGCGAATTCCAGAACGGCGACACGGTCACGCAGGTGCTGAAGGGCATCAACCTCGAAGTGTACGAGGGCGAATTCCTGGCCCTGCTGGGCGAGAGCGGTTGCGGCAAGACCACCCTGCTTAACATCATCGGCGGCCTCGATTCGGCCACGTCGGGGGAGGTGCTGTATCTGGGCAACGACCTGTCCCATGCCTCGAACGCCGACCTGACGGAGTACCGCCGCACCAACATTGGCTTCATCTTCCAGGCCTACAACCTCATGCCCAACCTCACGGCGCTGCAGAACGTCCGGCTCATCGCCGAACTCGTGGACGAGCCGATGGATCCCGAAGAGGCCCTGCGCATCGTCGGGCTCTCCGAGCGCATGAACAACTATCCCTCGCAGCTTTCGGGCGGTCAGCAGCAACGCGTTTCCATCGCCCGCGCGCTCGTGAAGCGCCCGCGCATGATCCTTGCCGACGAGCCCACGGCGGCTCTCGACTACGCGACGAGCATCGAAGTGCTCCAGGTGCTCGAGGGAATCATCGAGGCGGGAACCACCCTGGTGATGGTGACTCACAACGAAGAAATCACGCGCATGGCCGACCGCGTCGTGCGTCTGCGCGGCGGCAAGACGCATGAGACCACCATCAACCGCTATCGCGCCCAGGCGAGCGACCTCGTTTGGTAGGTCCCATGAAGCGCACCCAGATCATAGACCTGCTCTCGACCATCCGCGTCACGTGGGTGTCGTTCTTCTCGGTCGTCATGTTCGTGACGCTGGCGGTTGCGGTCTACCTGGGCATTGGATGGTCGGGTGATGCGCTTCGCGAGTGCGTCGAGAACGAATTCGACGCGAACAGCATGCACGACGTGGAAATCCAATTTCCCTATGGCCTAACCGAAAGCGACCTCGATACCCTGCGAGCGCTCGATGGCGTGAGCGATGTCGAGGCTGGTCAGGTTGCGTACAAGACCATGACGTTCAACGATACGTCGTATGCGGCTCGCATTGGCTCCATCGGCACGCGCATCGATATGCTGCGGGTGATGAGTGGCACGCTTCCCGCAGCAAATAACGAGATCGCCATCGAGGCGCGTTGGGCGAAGCGCGAGAAGCTTTCGGTAGGCGATACCGTGCACATTCGCGAAACCGAAGATGGCCGCCTGATCAAGAGCGATTTTGTTGTCACGGCTCTCGTGGAGTGCCCGGCGTATCTTTCGAACACGTCATCGACCTGGGGTGCGTCGCCCATTAGCGGAGGCCTGGACCTGCTTGCGTGGATTCCCCTGTCGGGCTTTTCGTCCGAGGCATACAAGGACGGCAGCACGATCGTCACCATGCGCTTCGACTCGCTGCGCATGAACGAGGAGCTGAGCGATGACTATGAGGCTGCCGCCGGTATCGCGGGTGCTTGCGTAGAGGCGTTGGGGGCCGAACTCGCCCCGGCACGCCATCAGCAGCTCGTCGACGAGGCGCAGGCCAAGATAGACGAGGCGCAGCGGGCGATTGACGATGCGAACGCCCAGATAGCCGAAGGGGAGCAGGCCATTTCCGATGGCGATGCCCAGATAGCCGAGGGCGAACAGAAGCTTGCCAGCGGAGAGCAGCAGCTTTCCGCCGCAAAGTCCACGTATGCCTCCGAAAAGCAATCGGGCCGTGAGAAGCTCGACGCCGCGCGCGCCGAGCTCGATGCCGGATGGGATGAGTACAACGCGAAGAAGGCCGAGCTCGACGAGGGTCTTGCCACGTATGCCGAGGCGGTCGCTGCGCTCGATGCCGAGGAAGCGGCGCTTGACCCAGCGGATCCCGAATACGAGGAGAAGCTTCTGGAGGTCGCCATAGCACGCGAAGTCCTTGCCGATACGAAATCTCAGCTGGACGCGGCAGCCACCGAAACGGAGGCGGGAAGGCAGAAGCTTGAATCCAGCGAGCAGGAGTATGAGGCGGGCGAAGCTGAGTATGCGGAAAAGGTTTCCGAAGGCCGACGCGAGATAGCCTCGGCGGAAAGCCAGCTGGCATCGGGTCGTTCCGAGCTCGAGGAGGGTCGCGCCACTCTCGGCCAGAAGCGTAGCGGGCTGGAAGAAGGCAAGAGCCAGCTTGCCGAGAAGCAAGCAGAGTTCGATGCGGCGCTCGAAAAGCTCGAGGACCTGCGAAACGCGGAATATCCTTGGACCGTCATGACGCGTGCCTCGAATGGCGGGCAGATTTCCGTGGGCACGTTCATCGACGTGGTTGGTCAGCTGCGCGTGAGCATGGCCTCGCTTTTCGTGTTCGTTGGCCTGTTCGTGTGCTATTCGGCCATTTCGCGCCTCGTGCTCGAGCGCGCCCGCCAGATTGGCGCGAAGAAGGCCCTGGGCATGCGTCCAAGCGAGGTTTCCGCCCTGTTCTTGATGTATGCCGCCTGTGCGGTGGCGCTGGGAGCGCTTCTGGGCGTGGCCTCGGCCATCCTCGTGGTGGAACGCATCATCCTGCCCACGCTAGCCGCCAGCTTCTACGTGGACGGCGTGCCGTGGTGGTCTATTCCGCAAGCCCTTGCGTTTGGCATGGTCGAGCTGGTGCTCATTCTGCTCTCGACGTGGGTGGCCTGCCGCTTCATCCTCAAGCACACGGCGGTCGACC
>JAILNP010000074.1:0-3380 GCA_024691475.1 Eggerthellaceae bacterium | reverse complement strand
GTAGCCTGTAAGCTCGCGGGAAAGGTCGACGACTTCCTGCGGGAAGTCGGAGCCTTCTTCCTCCTGGCCCAGCATGATGCCGAACACGCTCATGAGCTCGATGATTACCGTATGGGCGCCACGCAGGATGGGCACGTCGGTAAGCGAGCAGGTCTTGTCGCCCAGCTGGGTGTTGAGCTCGCCCACGAAGGCGAACAGCACGCCCAGAGCGCCAGCAGTATTGAAGTCATCGTCCATGGTGACGATGAACTCGTTGCGCATTTCCTTGGTGCGCTTCATGATGGTGCGCGTATCGAGCGGGCTGGGGATGTCCTGGGCGTTCTTCATAGCCCAATCCAAGCGCGCTACCAGGCCCGAAATGCGCTCGAGGGCAGCTTCGGCTTCATCCAGGCGATCCTGGGAGAAATCGAGCGGGCTGCGGTAGTGCGTCTGCAGCATGAGCATGCGCAGAACATCGGGCTTCGTGGTGGCAAGCACGTCGCGCAGCAACAGGAAGTTGCCCAGCGACTTGCTCATCTTCTCGGAATTGATGCGCAGCATGCCACTGTGCATCCAATAGTTGCAGAACGTCTCGCCATAGCCGGCTTCGCTCTGCGCCGTCTCGTTTTCGTGATGAGGGAACACCAGGTCGGCGCCGCCACCATGGATGTCGAGCGGAAGGCCCAGGTATTTCTTGGCCATAGCCGAGCACTCGATGTGCCAGCCGGGACGGCCCATGCCCCAGGGGGATTCCCACGCGGGCTCGCCGGGCTTGGCAGCCTTCCAGACGGCGAAGTCGAGCGAATCGCGCTTGCGATCGCCGATGCCCTCGGTGCGCAGGTCGCGATGGCCGCTTTCTAGCTCGTTCACGTCGCGGCCAGAAAGGGCGCCGTACTTTTCCCAGCTGCGAACGCTGAAGTACACGTCGCCTTCGGCCTCGTATGCGCAGCCAGCATCGATGAGCTTCTGCACGAGCTCGATCATCGCGGGAATTTCCTCGGTGGCCTTCGGGCGCACGTCGGGATCGAGCACGCCCATAGCATGCATGTCGGCGATGAACGCCTCGGTATATTCCTGGGCGACCTCGGCGGCACTGCGGCCCTCTTCGTTTGCCTTGTTGATGATCTTGTCATCGACATCGGTGATGTTCTGCACGAACGTGACATCGAAACCACGCCACGAAAGGTAGCGACGAATGACGTCGAAGCTGATGAACGTGCGGGCATTGCCGATGTGAATGTAGTTGTAAACCGTGGGGCCGCACACGTACATGTGTACTTTGCCCAGCTGAGCGCTCTGGAAATCTTCCTTCTCGCGCGTCTTCGTATTGTAAATGCGGATCATCTACGAGCCTATCCTTCGTGTTCCTGTGGAAAGCATGATAGCCGATTGAACATCATAGCGAATACCCAATCGGAAGAACGCACACGAAATGGCAGCGCCCCGCATAACGGGGCGAGCGTAGCAGCATGCGTTATGGACGGTACCTAGTTACATCGCGCGAGCAGAGCGGTGGCCTGGGCGGAAATGCCCTCGCCGCGACCCTCGTAGCCCAGATGCTCGGTTGTGGTGGCCTTCACGCCCACGTTTTCCACGGAGATTCCCATGGCCTTGGCCAAGTTGGCGCGCATGGCGTCGCGATGCGGCGACATCTTGGGAGCCTGCGCGGAAATGACGCTATCGACATCGACGATCTCGAAGCCAAGCTCGCGCACGTGCTCGGCGGCCTTCGCCAACAGCACCATGCTATCGACCCCGGCATACGCAGCGTCGGTATCGGGGAAGAGCTTGCCAATGTCGCCCGCGCGGGCAGCGCCCAACACGGCGTCGGCAACGGCATGAGCCAGCACGTCGGCATCGGAATGCCCCAGCAGGCCCTTTTCGTAGGGAATGTTCACGCCGCCGATGATGAGATCGCGGCCTTCCACCAGCTGATGCGTATCGGCGCCCAGGCCGATGCGCAGGTTGGGAATAGACATTATTCCTGCTCACCCGCCCTTTCGCGCAGCATGGTATGCACGGCTGCGGCCAGCATGAGATAGTCTTCCGGCACGGTGAGCTTGATGTTGTCGCGCTTGCCTTCCACCACGAGCACCTTGCCGCCCAAGCGCTCGATGAGCGAGGCGTCGTCGGTGCCCACGAAGCCATCGGATAGCGCCGAAGCGTGGGCGCGACGATAGATGCCCGTACGGAACACCTGCGGCGTCTGCGCATTCCAGAACACCGTGCGATCGGGCGTACCCATGATCACGCCGTTTTCCACGACCTTGAGCGTATCGACCGAAGGATGGGCCACCACGGCGCCATCGGCATCGACGTTGCCCTTCAGCACGCTAATGGTGTGCGCGATGAGCTCGGGGCTGATGAGCGGACGGGCGCCATCGTGCAGCACCACGAACTCGAAGCGATCGTCGACGTATTCCAAGCCGGAAAAGGCGCTTTCCTGGCGAATGTCGCCAGCCGGAGCCATGACAACGGGCGTCACGAAGGGGAACGGGTCGATGGCACGGGCCAGGTATTCCGCCTGGCGCTCCTTCGGGCACACGACCACGATAAGACCCACATCGCCCACAGCATCGAACGCTTCAGCCGACCACGTGAGCACGGGCTTGCCAGCGATTTCAACGAGCTGCTTGCCACCATCGCGGCCAAAGCGCTCGCCCTGGCCACCAGCCAGGATAATCGCTGCGGTTTTCGGGTCCTTGTCGACCTTGCCTTCCAACCCCACGAGGTTCTGAGTAAGCGCATCGAAATCGATGGCACTGATAAGAGCCTCGGGCGAGCGCAGCGCCGAGGGAGCGTAAATGGGATCCATCGTGCCCGCAAGGTTGTACTGCGCATCTACGTTGCGCATGGTGCGCCTCCTTTGCAATTCAAAGCGCGGGAACCCCCGCGCACGTTACCCCATGATACGACAAAACCCACGACATACGGAATGACAGGGCAAAAGAGAAGGCGCATGAGCGAATCATGCGCCTTCGTCATCAGCTAGTTCGCTGCCCCGTCGGCTGCGGGAACGCCACCCGAACCCGAGCCGCCCGAACGCAGGGCGCGGCCGGTATCGGAGAGGTCGTAGCCGCGCATGAGCAACTCGGCGTCGTGCGCGATGCTATCGCGCTTACGCGGCGCGGGAATGTCGCCGGTTCCAGGCTCGAATACGAGCTCGCCATCCTTCAGGCTGACGTCGATAACCGAACCCGAACGCCACTTTCCTTCCAGAACCTGGTCGGAAATGGGGTCTTCCAGCAGGCGCTGAATGGCGCGACGCAGCGGGCGCGCACCATACGTAGTGTCGGTGCCCTGCTCGGCAATGTAGCGGCAGGCGTCGTCGGTGATGTTGATGGTCATGTTCTGGGCGATCAAGCGCTCGCGCAGGTCGGCAACCATCAGCTTCACGATCT
>JAILNP010000030.1:0-2117 GCA_024691475.1 Eggerthellaceae bacterium | reverse complement strand
CAAGGCCTGCGAACGCGAACATGCCCGCCCCGCATCCACGCGAATAAACAAAAAAACGGCGACCCGAAGGCCGCCGATCATTTTGGTGCGGGTGAAAGGACTTGAACCTTCATGGGGTTGCCCCCATACGGACCTGAACCGTACGCGTCTGCCAATTCCGCCACACCCGCATGGTGCTTCGTTCGCTTGCCGCGAACAGGCAGGAAAGAATACTAGCGTACGCCGTCGCCCTTGGCAAGCGATAAAAACAAGTTATTATGGCCTGGTACACATTTTTCGCACGATTCGCCGCCAGCATGGCGTTTATCGGGCGAAATCGTGAACCACATCACGAAGAAATGCCCGCATGCCTTGGCATGCACCACTAAAACGCACCGCAAACTAAGGAACCACGTGGCCGAAGGCGAACTCATACTCAACCGATACAAACCCCTGGGCGAAGCTGGCCGAGGCGGGTTCGGTACCGTGCAAGTTGCTTTCGATACGCGCATCAAGCGCCGCGTTGCCGTAAAGAGCATGCAGATTGACGAGCGCATCCTGGCGGCCACGGAAAACGGCGATGCCTCCTCCCTGCTCGACCCAGATGGATCGCCCATCTCCGCCAGCGATATTCCCGGACTCGACGAAGCCCGCACCGCTGCCATGCTGCAAGACCCCAACATCGTGGGCATCATCGACTTCGAAGCCGAAAATGGCACCGCTTACCTCATCATGGAGTACGTAGACGGCATCACGCTCACGCGCCTCCTTGACGAGTTCCCGCAGGACCTCACACCCGACGTGATGGCCGCCATCTTCCAAGACGTTTCGCACGCGCTGCAAACGGCCCATGAAAACCAGGTGCTTCACCTGGACATCAAGCCCGACAACGTGCTCATCAACCACCAGGGGCAGGTAAAGGTAGCTGACTTCGGCCTTGCAAAGCTCTCCGATGCGGAAGGCTTCTCGAAGGCAGGCGGTGGCACCATCGGCTACATGCCGCTCGAGCAAATGAGGCTGGAACCCCTCGACGAGCGCTGCGACGAATGGGCGCTTGCCGCGCTCACGTACGAAATGATCGCGGGCGAAAATCCCTTCTTCGCACCCGACTTGAAACGCGCGCAGACCGCCATCGAGGAAGCGGAGCTGGTACTCCCGTCGCTCTGCCTCGACGGACTGTCGTCTGAAGCAGACGACGTGCTCTTCTACGCGCTCGACCCCGACCGCGACGAACGTTACGACTCCGTGGAGGAATTCGCCGAGGAATTCCTCCCCCACCTGGGTTCGCCCCGTGCGGGCCACAAGCAACTCGCAAGCATCGTAGACGCCGCCTGCGAAGACACGGGCGAGGCGAAGCAACCCGTCACACCCAGCCTGCCCATCGCCGAGCGCCTGCAGGAACGCACGCGCCGCATCGCATATCGCGCCTGGTCGGGCATGGGGTCTGGACTTCTCGGCTTTGCCGCATTCGCTAATATGCCAGCCATTGGCGGCATAAGCTCCCCGCTTTTCTGGGGCCTCATCGCACTCACCATCGCTCTGGGAGCCGCATTGCCCAGCGTGGGCATTGCCGTTGCCGCCATCCTATTCGGCTGCGCGCTCATCGCGGGCAACGCCACGGGGGCGGGCATGCTCCTCATTGGTATCTCCATCGCGTGGTGGGCCATCAGCGGGCACGCTCGTTTGAGCGAGCACCGCGAAGAGGGTCAACGCTCTCACATCCTGGAGGCAGGTGCCTCCGCGGCGAGCGTTCCCGCCGGCGGGGCCGTGGGCTGCGCCTCCCTCGCGCCCCTTATGTGCGGGTTGAACCTGCGCATACGCGACGCCATCTCCACGACCATCTTCTCCTTTGCATGCGCCCTCTTCCTTAGCGCGCTGGGAAGCTCGAGCCTGGCATTCTGGAACCCCGTTGCGTTCTGGATGGGCATCGACGGCGGCTACTCGGGAAGGCTTGGGCTCATGCTCTCCAACCCCGCCACCTGGATTATCGGCGCAACCTGGCTTACGGCGGCGCTTGCCGCTTCGGGGTTCTCGCTGCGCGGGACGCGCGCCTGGTACATGGCGGGCACCATCATCGCCAGTCTTATCCTTGCCGTAGGAACCTGCCTGGCAGCATGGATGGCAAGCAGCCAATCGTC
>JAILNP010000018.1:0-3969 GCA_024691475.1 Eggerthellaceae bacterium | reverse complement strand
AGCTCACGCGCGCAACGCTCGTAGGAGCCCAGGAAGAGCTCGCGCTCGACGTAACCATCCCGCGCTTCTTCCGCTAGTAATCCGCCCCGCTTTTACCGCAACGAGAGGCCCTATTGGGCCTCTCGTTTTGCCAAGGCGGCTAAACAAACACGAAGTGGACAAACGAGGGGCTCGCTATCACGCCCCTCGTTTGTCCAGAGTGAAAGCCGCTGTCGCACACGGGAGGGGACGGCGACAGCGGCTTCCTAGGGGAGAAAAAGAGTTAGCTAGTAGAACATGAAGACCGAACCGCCAACGCAGTACAGCACCACGCGCAGGAACATGGCCCCCACAAAACCGCATATCGCACAACCAGCACCAGCGATCTGCCATTTAGAGGTCTTTTTACCGTACAGCGCAAACGCCAGGGAGCAGAGGGCGAGCACAATTGCGAGCGCGGTATATGCCATGGCATCTGCCGCCAGGGGGGAATACGCTTGAGCCTCGGTAATGCCTGACGTCGGATGATTCGGATCGAAATAGAACCCAACCTGGATAAACGACCCAACGGAACCCGCAGCGATTGCGACAAACCCAATGGACGCAAGCGCGTTTATCGCCGAGCCAACCAACGTAGTCACGCCGTGCACATCCCCATCGCCCGTATCGGATGCGTCCAAATACGCCATAACGCCAGCACCGATGGCGCATGCGGCACCGATAAGAGAGGCTACCTGCACAAACGAATTCCAAGCAGGACGCGATGGCATCATGTAGCTATGACCCATCACCACAACAAGGGCAACGGCCGAAACAACAGCCAGCACGCCAAGCCACGCAGGCAGCTGCTCCTCGCTTCTACGAAGCAGCACGAAGAACAGCACCATCACTATGGCCATGACGACAATTGCGATAAGCTCCTGCGTAATGCCGCTCGTAATGTGCCCGAATCCGTTAAAAAGCCTATCGGGGTGCGTAAGGTGGAAGAATACGGCAATGCCGCCCAAAGCCAACATCACGAACGACGCGACAAGCGCCCTCATCTGAACCAAACGCCCGCGACCCACAATGGCATACACGCCTTGCGCGCCAAACAAACCGGCACTTGCAGAAAGAAACGTAGTGAATAGAATCAAGGGCCACTGCAATTCCATGGTTATTCCTCCCCTCTCCAAACTCGATCTCGCAGCACATAGGCAAACGAGGGATTGTTGCCAACATTCGTCAGATGATGCACGTCGCCATCGGAAAACGGCTTGCACATATCGCCAAATTTCACGCGCTCGTTCGTAACGGCCTCATACGAACGGTCGCCATCGAACTTCGACGGATCAGCGGGAGCTTCCATGTTCTCGATGCCCTTGTCGATATCGCCGAAATAACGCGCTCGAGCACAGCACTGAGCGACGCATTGGGGCAGCTCGCCCTGCGAGGTCTTCTGGGCACACAGCGTGCACTTCTCGACAACCTTTTCGCTCTCGTTCAAATAACGAACCCCATAGGGACAAGCCATTACGCAGAACTGGCAGCCGATGCACTTTGCCTTATCAATTTGCACCGTGCCATTCTCGGTAATATGGCTCGCCTGCGTGGGACATACGTTCACGCATTCCGGATTCTCGCAATGCTGGCACCCCACCGGAAGGAAGTACATTTCCACATCGGGGGAAGTGGCTCCTTCGTATTTCGGATTGGGGCCAATTCGCAGCACCTTGTTCCAAAATGATCCAACCGGCACACCGTTAGCGGATTTGCACGCAACACTGCAGCTCAAACAGCCAACACAACGATTAAGGTCGGTAACTATCGCGTAATGCATCAGTAATCACTCCCATTCAGCGAGTAATCGGGCAGCCATTCCTTCAGGCGCGGATCGCTACTGTCGTGGATGATTTCAGTACCATCGTCGTCACACGGGACAGGATTGCCAAACGGGCTGTTCTCGGGCGTAGCCTTGTAGATCTTCACCTGGAAGCCACGCATGCATGACGAACCCATGACGGGGTCGCGATTGTCGGGATCGAGCAGCTCGTTGCAATTGCATAGGTGCTCGCCATGACGCGGCGCCGACAGCTCGGGGAACCACCAGGCATGCTCCAGGTTCACCACGCCCCTACCAATGCCATGGTACAAGTCGGCACATTCGCGAATCTTGCCCCACTCCGTCTCGATCCACACCCAATCGCCCTGATCGATGCCCAGCTCCTCGGCATCGAGGGGATTGATCTCGATGCGCGGCACGGGCCACTGCTCACGACACCACGGCAGCTGGCGATGCTCGCTATGGAAATACACGGGGATACGACGGCCCGTCGTGGCCAGGAACGGATACTCCTTATGACGTTCTGGCTGGGAAATGGGAGAGTCCTTCGGCTCGCGATAATCGGGTACGAGCCACGAACGATCGATGGGGCCATAGCCCATGGCATAGCTTTCCAGGACTGTGGGCCACACCTCGTACTTCGACGTGGGCGTAAGGTATCCGAAGCGCGTTCCCGGATCGCAACCCGGCACATTCAGGCCAAAGCAGACCTGACCATCGCCTACGCCCGGCGTAAGGTGCATGTAGCCCGTCTCGTAACGACGATACGTGCCCATCTCCTTCGGATAGCACTTCTTGGCATTTTGCCAGCCGTTCTTCTGATAGTCGGCCTCGAACTCCTTGTACGAGTCGTACGGCATATCCGAGCTCTCGAACATATGCTCTAGCGTCTCATCCCACGTGGGATACGGATTGGTCGGGTCCATCGTCCAGGGGATGCCCATGGCCTTGAACAGCTCTTCCATGATCACGCAGTCGTTCTTGCAGTCGCCGGGCGCCTCTACGCACTGAACGTTCATGCCCAAACCGCAATGCGGTCCCTGCGAAATGCGAGGGAAGCGCATCTCAAGCCAGTGATACGGGGGCAGCAGGATGTCGGCGCAATCGGCCGTAGGATGATGCCATAGATTGACTTCCATCCAGAAATCGAGCTTGTTCATGGCTTCCCAGGCAATACCAGAATTGTTCTGGTTCATGAACGAACCGGAGTCGTTCGCGCCACCCACAATGGGATACGGGTCGCTCTCCAGGACGCATTTCCACAGGTGATACGGCTCGGCCCACTGGTTGTACCACTTCATAAGCGGATGGTCGTCACCACCGGCCATCATCTCGTTCT
Source organism: Eggerthellaceae bacterium (assembly GCA_024691475.1). Lineage (GTDB taxonomy): Bacteria > Actinomycetota > Coriobacteriia > Coriobacteriales > Eggerthellaceae > Denitrobacterium. The sequence continues at coordinate 829 of JAILNP010000018.1, read as the reverse complement.
TGTAGAAGTTGATAGCATCGGGCTTCAGATACGGCTGCTCGGGGTTGTAGTCGAACGCATACCACGGCAGCCAAATGCCATCGCGAAAGCGTGCCTTCGTGGGACCGCGATTGCCCGCGGGGCCGTCCAGGTTGCCCGTCATGTGCGAAAGCAGCATGATGGCGCGAATCGTCTGGTAGTTATTGCCGTTTTGGTCCATGGCAAGGCTGATGTGGATGCCGCCGTTGCCATACCCCGACTCAGGATCCAAATTAGTCGCCCAGGCAAGACACGCATCGCGAATTTTCTTCGCATCCACGCCCGTTACCTCTTCGGCCCACTCGGGCGTCTTATCGGCCAGCATGTCCACGTAATACGCCCAGACGGTACGGGCCTTGTGCACCGTGCCATCCTTGAGCGTGACCTCGCCTTCCCATACCAAATCGGGGTCGATGGAGTCGAACGTGGACGGATCGGGCAACCAGCCTTCCCATGGCGTGCCCACCTTTACCTTGCGGCCATTCTTGTAGCAATCGTCGGCGGTCTTGTGCTCGCCTTCCCACTGCGTCACTTCGACGTCGAAGAAGGATAGGGCATCCATGCCCGTCTTGCCTTCCTTGGCCTTCGTAGCATCGTGCACGTAGAACTTCTGATACGATCCGCCCTCTACAAGGTCGCATTCCTTCAGAAGCGTGGTCTTCATGTCACACGCTCCCGTGTTGTCGTACATGATGCCGCCACTAGGCTCCATATCATCGACGACGATGAAGGGCGCGTTCGACCAGCGCTTCATGTACAAGTCATCCATCAGGCCGTTTTCATAGATGATCTTCGCCCAGGCAAGCGCGAT
>JAILNP010000017.1:0-6533 GCA_024691475.1 Eggerthellaceae bacterium | reverse complement strand
CGCCAGCCCAGGCGCTTCAAATTGTCGCGCTCAGAGGTGCTTGCCGTATAGAAGTGCTCGCCTGAATTGGGGTTATACAGGCGATGCATCGACTGGCTGCCCTGCGTGATGGAAAACGTACCCGTGGTCACCCCCGTGAAGTTCCCGCCCGACACCGCCTTCACGCGCACCGAGCCCGTACCCGGATTCACATTGTTCGAATACTGCAACGTGTAATCGGTTCCTTCCTGCAGCGTCTTGGCGCCATATGTCACCGTCACCTTGGGCGTGAGCTCCTTGCCGGTATAGGCAACACTGGAAATGGATATGTCGGCCTGCGCAATGTCGGCATGCATGATGTTGAACGTCCGGCTGGTGGTTCCATAGCATTCGCCCTTGCCCTGAATCGACACCGTGGCAAGACCCACGTTCTCGTTGTTTGCGTACGTGAGCACGTAGTCCACGCCCTCCACCAACGAGCGCCCGCCCTGTTCGGCCGTGGCAACGATACCTGGGCAAATGGGGCTTCCCGCATACACCTGATTCTCGATATAGCCAATGACTGCCCTGTTGATATTGAGCGGCGTTACCTTCAGCTCGATGGAGCAGGTGATGTCTTCCGCCAAGGGCTCGCCCATGCGGGCCGTAATGGTTACCGAACCCGAAGCATGCGCCGTCACCACGCCGTTCGCATCCACCGTGGCTATGGACGCGTCGCTCGTTTCCCATGAGAACGGATACGAGCCATCGAACGGCAACGCGAGCGTGAAGGAATCGCCCACCTCGGCCGTAACGTACGTATGCGTCGAACCGTCAACTGTCGTCATCTGCTTGAACGTCGCATCGCTGCGCTCTTGGAAGTCGGCTTCGCCACGTTGTATCTTCAGCAGCTGCAGCGCATGATACGCATTCACCTCGCCGTAGCCCGTATACGGGTCCCAGCCCTCCGCGGCCTCTTCCACTACCGCGCCTTCATCGTCATACGTCGTGTACACCACGTCAGTCGCCGATGCACACAGGATGCCCTCCACCTCGTCGGGCGTGAGCGACGGGTCGTAGGCAAACAGCAGCGCCGCAATGCCCGACACGCACGGAGCAGCCATGGACGTGCCATCCATCAGAGCATACGATGTGGTCGTCCCCGAAATCGGAAAACTCGCATCCCACGTGCTCGCAATGCGCGTGCCGGGGGCGCTAATCTTCTTGTTCGTAGTCCCCTGCACCTGCGAGGCCGTGTTGTAATTCGAAGTTTCCGAACGTGCAACCTGGCCCAATGCCTGGTCATACTGCAGGTTCATCACATTGAGCGTTTCGGAAAGATCGCCGGGGTAGCACACATAGGGCACCGTCGCCTCCGTGCTATTCCCCGCCGCGCTCACAGTGAGAATGCCCGCATCATGAGCTTCCTTGATACGGGCAACGAGCATCTTGTCGGAACTCATTACGCCCGAATCGAGGCGGTCGATCTGTTCCTGCGTGTACACCATGCCCACGCTCAAATTGATCACGCGGACGGAGCCGTAGGCGTCCTTGTTGTTTATGACGAAGCTATACGCGCGGGCAATCTCATTCGAATAAGCCGTTACCCCACTGCCCACCTGCTTAAACACGGTAATAGGAAGCAAGTTGGCATTGTACGAATAGCCCGCTACGCCCTTGGCGTTGTTTGCCGTCGCCGCAGCAATGCCCGCAACGTGCGTGCCATGACCCGACACGGAAGTAACATTCGTCGACGTCTGGTGCACCGCATCATAGGCGAAGACCACGCGGTCCTTCAGGTCCTCGTGATTGACATCGCAGCCCGTATCAAGCGTCGCGATGGTTACCGTGTTTGAGCTGGGCTCCTGGTCGGCATCCAAGCACCGCACGATGTTCCACGCCTCGCGGGCATTCACCGAATCGACGCCCCACAAGTAGCCTCGCTCGATGTCGTTCGTCTTGGTGTAATAGTTGTCATTGATCACGTACGCATCGGCCAAGGGGGAAGATGCCGAAAGCGGCACTAGGCCACCATCGCCCGACGCCCCTTCCGAGCTTGCGGCCCCAGCCGCAATCTGGGCGCTCACATCTTGAGCTGCCAGCCCATCGTCCATAAGGTGATACACGTAGTTGGGCTGGCACGACCTGCCCGCTTCTTCCACGGCAGTCTGCGCCGTGAGCACGTCCACGCCTTCGGCCAGCTCGAGCACCACAAAGCCTAGCGCGACGTCCTCGTTGGTCACGCGCTTGGTTGCGGACACATCCAAGTCCGCTAGAAATGCCTCGGCGCTCTGGATGGTGTCGGATTCCTCGAGCAGCAAGAGCAGCTGGTTGGGAACATAGATATCATCGGGGCCTACCGTAGCCGCGGCAGGGGAAGCAACCGCCTCCGTGCCAACCTCACCGGCATCGCCGGCATCACCAGGCGCGGGGTCTTGCAGCTCGTAGCCCCCGGACGGATTGACATACGCCTGCGAAACGTCGTTCACGGGCCCGACCAGCACCTCGCTGGGTCTCTGCGAACCCGGAACGCCCAGCACAAACGCAAGCGCCACACCTGCACAAGCGGCCAGGACGACCCCCGCAATAGCGCCACGCTTCACGCGTCCGTTCGTTTTCGCACGCAGAGCCATGAGCATCACAACCCATACCAGCCGATGCCCTCGGCACGCCAGCCGAGCCGCACCAGCTTGTCGTTTTCCGACTTGCTCACGGTGTAATTATGCGAACCCGATTTGGCGTTCGGGTTGTACTGTCGATAGAGCGGCGTTGCCTTGTACGTATCGGAATACCAGCCGATGCCCTCATAGCGCCAGCCCAGCTTGCGCAGACCATCGCGCTCTTCCACGCTCATGGTGTAATGGTGATCGCCGCCATTAGGGTTATACAGGCGATACACCGCATTGCCCGTCTTCGGGGCCAGCCATCCAACCCCCTCGTAGCGCCAGCCCAGCTTGCGCAGGCCATCGCGCTCGGAGGTGCTCGCCGTGTAGAAGTGCTCCCCCGAATTCGGGTTGTACAGGCGATACATATTCTTCGAGCCCTGAACGATATTGAACGCAGCACGTATCGAACCAGTGTAATTGCCCTTGCCGGAAACAATGACGGACCCCTTGCCCGGCGCCACGTTGTTCTCATAGGTAAGCGTATAGTCCACACCCTCTTCCAGCGTTACGCCATTGGCGGTAACCACAGGCTTGGGCGTCACGGCAGAACCCGTGTATTCCTGCGAGGAGATGGCCTGAATGGAGGCCTTGGATATGCTCGTGGGCCCCACCGTTACCGTCTGCTCGAGCGTGAGCGAGGGATTCGAAAGCATGGTCGCCCTGATCGTGGCGGTTCCCACACCCGCGCCCGTCACCGTGCCGTCGGTTTCGTCCACTGTGGCCACGCTTTCGTCCGACGAGCTCCACAGCCACGTTGCGTTGGGGTCACATGCAACGGAATACGCTGTGGAGCCGCCGAACTCTATGGATTGGGCATCGCAGATGGAGGCGTCGTATACGGTCACGGTCGCGCTCTCGGTAACCGTCCTCATTCCGTACGGCCACACATATGCCGTATACGTTACGGAAACCTTCGCCTCACCCGACGAAAGCCCCGTCACCACGCACGACGAGCCCTCTCCTTCCAATGAAATGATTCCCTGCGATTCGCAGCTCCATTCGTACGAAGAGCCGCCCGTATTATTCGCGGACACGCGCAACGTGCCGCCCACGAACAGGGAATTCCCACTTGCAATGTATTGCATTTCTTGCTTCACGGCTTCATAGGCGTTCACTTCGCCATAACCGGTGTAGACATCCCAGCCTTCCCCGGCGACTTCCTCGCCGTTGGTGTACACCAGGTCGTTCGCCGACTGGGCAAGCAGATACGTTGCGCCATACGGGGTAAGGCTGCCATTTACGCCGAACATGAGGGCCGCGACGCCCGCCACGCACGGGGACGCCATAGACGTGCCAGATTCCGTCGCGTACGAGCCATCGCACCAGGTACTCGTGATATCCGTGCCAGGCGCCGAAATGTCCTTGGTGGCCTGGGACGCCTCATTGTAGTTCGAGCCCGTGGCACGGCGCACGGAATCGCCCGCGCGATCCAGATTGATAACACCCACCGTGCTTTCCACGAAGTCGCACGGGAAGCAGCTATAGGGCACCTTGTGCGACGTAGAATTGCCCGCGGCGCACACGGTGAGAATGCCATTCTGATACGCACGATTCATGTAGCTCATCAGCTGGAGGTCGTCAACGTCGGTCGAGGTTTGGTACCCGCCGATGCTCAGGTTGATTACGCGGATGTTGGCTCCGCGCTGCTTCTGGGAAATGAGATGGCTGTACGCCTTCGCCAGCTTGGCGGAGTCGGTGGAACGACCCGTCATGACCTTCACGGGGTACAGCTGCGCGTTATACGAAACGCCTGCCACGCCTTCGGCGTTGTTCGCCGTGGCCGCAATGATGCCGGCCACATGCGTACCGTGCCCATTGGTGTCGGTCATAGCGGAAAGGCCCGATTCGCCCGTTACCACGTTATACGCACCCACAACGTTCCCCGCCAGGTCGGGGTGGTTCACGTTGCAACCCGAATCCACGACGGCAACGATAACGGGCGAGAAGCCGCTTTCCGCGTCATCGACGCCAGCGAGTTCCCACGCCGCACGCGCCTTCACGGAATCGAGCATCCAAGACTGGTCGGGGTCGTCGATAACGAGCGACTGCGCGTCCAAGTCCGATGCCGCTTCTTCCGCCGACTGCGCCGGCAGGGCATCGAGCTGCGCGACATCGACGTCGGCTGCGGTCAAGGAGGATTCGGAATGCGCTGCCGAAGCCGCATCGTCTGCGCTCTCGATCTGGGATTCCGGCGTGTCCGCTGCTTCTTCGGCAGCCCTATCGCGCGCGGCATCGCCGCTTGAGGTTCCCAAATTCTCCTGCTCACCTTGTTCGGCCGTCGCCTCGATTGCCTGCGTCGCAACGACGTCATCCATGAGGTAATAGACGTAGTTGGGCTGCGCCTGCGCACCCGTTTCGCGCAGGCGTTCGCTCGCCTGCTCGGGCGTTACGTCATCCGATAGGGCAACCTGCACAAAGCCCAACGATAGATCCTGGTCGGACACGTCTTCCGTAACGATGAAATCGACCGAGCGGAGAAACGCGTTGACGCTTTCCGCGGTAGCGCCCTCGCTAACGGAGAGCAGCAATTCGCCCGGAGTACTCACGATGATGTTCGCACGAGCGGCTTCTTCCAGGGAAAGGGTCGGGGCGACGGCGGATTCGGGCGATTCGCCGTCGGAGTCATCCGAGTCGCTAGTCGAATCGCTGGGCTCGGAGGAGGCAGTCAAGGGAGTATCGGGCTGAGAAGCGTCATCGGCCTCTGGAACTGCCGCACTCTTGAGTGGTTCCTGAATAAGGGCAGGCTGCTGAGCTGGGACAAAGGAGACTACGCCCCAAATTATCAGACACAAAAAAACAGAAGCAACGCCAAGCGTTCGCCCCATTCGTGCACGACGGGCATAGAACATGCCCTTTGCATTTTGCTTCTTCATGCGCGACCAACTAACTCGCGGTACCCCATTCCGCGTCTCTCGAGTATAGCAAGATTGGGCTAAATGGCATGAGATTAGTCACATAAGGAAAGCAAGCCGTTACGAAGCGAGAGCGGCTCTACCTTCAGGACGAATAAAGCGCATGTCGAAGGGACGTCGTGCGAGCGGCGCACGCAACCGACACCGAGTCGAGCCAAAACGCATGCAACGGACGATGCCGCTTCATACGTTGTTGCCGTGTATACGATGGGCGAGGGGCCACGGCTACCGTACAATACGCGTGAAATCAGACGAGGAAGGGGCATGCCATGACGCAAAGCCAACCCGAAATCACGCAAGAGCAACTTGAGGCCATCGCCTTCGTGGGCAATACGCTGGGCCCGCTGTTCTATCACGACCCCGCAAGCGGCACCACCGACGCGCTCTTCGAGGCGCTTGGTGGCATCGACGTTAGCGAGACCGCAGCCGCTTGGCCTTTTGCGCAGGAAACCGAGAGCGCGGAGGCGCTTGAGCTCATCGTTGGGGCCCTCAACAAAGCGCAGGACGACAAGACGGCGCTGGCCGAAGAGTTTCGCCGCCTCTTCGTGGGACCGGCGCGCAAGGCTGCCGCACCCTGGGGCTCGGTCTACACCGACCGCGAGAGCGTCATCTTCGGCAAGACCTGTCTGGACCTGCGCGACTGGATGGGCGAGCACGGCATCGAGTCGGTCGTGAAGGAAAAGCATGAACCCGAAGACCACATCGGGCTCATGCTCATGCTGGCTGCATGGATCGCAACGAACAGACCCGAGCTCACCCGCGAGTATCTGGAGCTGCACCTGCTCACGTGGGCGCCGCATTTCCTGGAGCTCATGCAGCAAGAGGCAAAACACCCCTTCTACCAGGGCCTTGCCCAGCTCACGCGTGCAACGCTCGTAGGAGCCCAGGAGGAGCTCGCGCTCGACGTAACCATCCCGCGTTTCTTCCGCTAGCAATCCGCCCTGCTTTTACCGCAACGAGAGGCCCTATTGGGCCTCTCGTTTTTCCAAGGCGGCTA
>JAILNP010000118.1:0-4340 GCA_024691475.1 Eggerthellaceae bacterium | reverse complement strand
CCAGCCGTAGAACACGGGGCTTTCCTTCACCGTGACGGTAACGCGCGCGGCGTTCTCGCCCTCGATGGGCACGGCATGCACGTCGCGACCGAAGCGATCGACGATGACGTTCATCACGTTTTCGGTGGCCCTCAGCGTCGCAGTAACGCGCTCCCCGTGATACATGCCGAACACGCACTTGCCCACTTCTTCGGGGTCGTACGAGGAGATGGCATCGTTGCGTTCCGCACGCTCCTCAAGCTGCTCGATGCGTTCCATGCGATCGACGCGATAATTGCGAATCTCCTGGTCGGCATCGCTAAACGCCACCAAATAGTAATTGCCATCGGAATACGTGAGGTTGACGGGCGTAACCACGTGCGTAGCGCCATCCCTGGTGGCGACCTTGTTCTTATGGATGTCGTAGCGAAAATAGCCAAACGAAATCTTCCTGCGTGCTGCCATGGCCTCCTGCAACTTGTCGACCACGATGAAATCGGACTGCGTTTGCACGCGCGGGCGGCCATGTACGTGCACCTGCTTGTGCAAGGCGTCGCGCACGGGAGTGGAAGCCAAGCCGCGAATGCTCTTCACCAGAGCCTTGCAGCTACCTTCGGAAAGAAAGCGACTCGACTGCACCGCATCCACGAGCAGCATGAGCTCGGAAAGCTCGAAATCGCGTTCTGCCAGGGCGTATTCCACGGGCTGACGCTGGTATTTGCGGATGTCGAGCCCGAATTCCCGCAGCGTCTCGATATCGGAGTAAATGCCCTTACGCTCGGCCGAAATGCCGCGCTCCTCCAGCTTCTGGAGGATATCCGCCATGGAAACGCCGTGGTCGGGATCGGTTTCGGTGCGGAGGATATCCATGAGGTACAGCAACTTCAGCTTCTGAGAACTAGCCACCACGTTTCCCTTCTAACGAATAGCCCCTGCGTTTTACCGGAGCGCCTTCATACCATAATGCTTCACGACGGAAACGTGACAGCTAAAATCGGTCTCGTTGAGGAATTCCGGCACCTGGTAGAGCGGCATGGGCCGTGCGTAGTAGAAGCCCTGAATGTAATCGACGCCGCAATCGATAACCTGTCGCGCCTGCTCGGCGGTCTCCACGCCCTCGATAATCACCTCGTAGCCACCGTGGTGAAACAGACGCGTAAGCGTGCGAATGGTGTCATACCCGTCTTCTTGGGCCGCAGCCAGCAGGATGCGGTCGAGCTTGATGAAGCTAAACGGAAAGTCGAGCATGGACGCGAAGTTCGAGAACCCCGTGCCAAAGTCGTCCATGAGGAAGCGGTATCCGCGATTCACCAGCTCGGCAAGCGTGGCAGCGACTCGATCGTCGGCCGCAAACATGCGCTCGGTGATCTCGAGGGCAATGAGGTTGCGCGAAATACCCGCTGATTCGATGGCCCCATCAAGCAAATCGGGGAACCCGTTATCGGAAAGCTGACGCAGCGAGAGGTTTATCGAAATCATCTTCAGGGGCAACGCAGGATGCGATTGCACGAAGGCACACAGCTTGCGAATGACCTGCTCACCAATGGCCATAATGAGCGCGCTGTCTTCCGCAATGCCCACGAACTGCGCTGGCGGAATAAAATCGCCCTTGGGCCCCTTAAGGCGCACAAGCGCCTCGGCAGAGCAGAGGCAGCTATCCTTCACGTTGTATACCGGCTGCAGCCACACCTCGAAGCGATTCAGGTCCACCGATTCTTCCAGGTAGCGCGTCAGGCGCTTCTTGCTTTCCACTTCGGAGATGAGAGCGTCGTCGACGCGAATGAAGGAAAGCCGATTACGGCGCGCTTCGTCGCGCGCGTACTCGATGCGCTCAACGACCTTGGGAGCGCCGCCCACCATATTGGCGGCATAGTCGATAACGCTCATCTGAATGTGCAGCTTATCGCCTTCCACGATGATTTCGTTCGGCAGGTTCGCGTTCACGAACGCAGCGATTTCCTCGCCCGTGCGATTCTCCCTATGGCTGAACACAAGCGCAATTGACGTAGCGTTGATGCGGAACACATCGCCACCTGCGCATATCTCACGGGCATGTTCGGCAATGTCGATGATCACGCGATCGCCCGCATCCATGCCATACGTGGAGTTGATATCCTCGAGCCCATGCACGAGCAGCACCAAAATGCGCTTTGGGTGACGCGCCTCCGTCCACGCACCGGCGGCGGCAACAAACGCGAAGCGATTTCCCAGCCCCGTAAGGGCATCGGTCTCGATACTGCTGGATTGCAGCACGAGCAGCAAAATGAGCGAGAAAATGGCAGCCATGATGCCGTTCATCATGGTGCCCGGATATGCCAACTGAAAGCCAATGAGCGCGGCAAGCGCCGGAATGGAGATGCTCACGACGCGCATCATGGCACGGCTCACCTCGCGGCGATACAGCGCCGTGCACAGCCCCGAAAGAAGAAGCATAAGCGCTACCTGGGCATACCCAATAACCCACAATGGCCCGTGGATGTAGGTGAAATCGGCCGCAATGTAGAACATCCATTGGGTGATGGGATTGAACAGCGTAAGCACCACGCATAGCAGGCACATGTAGTGGTTCAAATGGCCCGCAATAGCTAGAAAGCGCTTGCGACCCGAGCGACGCAGCATGAAGCTGAACACGTAGTCGGTGAAGCTGGAGACCATGACGAAGCAAACGATGTAATACGCCGCGTTGTCTATGTAGTTGACCCAAAGCGGCAGCTCGTGGGAATGCTCGAGCGTGAACACGCAGAGCGAGTCGATGACGATGGAAACGATGGCCAGGATAACGCTCGTAAAGAAGCGGTATTGGTCGTGCGTGTTCAGGTACTCACGACGTCCCACCACGGCAATAATGACGCCCAGGATGACCAAGGCGAGATATTCCGCGACAAATGAGAACACGACCTAAGCCTTTCGTTCCAACCCCAACGGCCCCAATAACCCTTGCGATGCCAGCGGTACGTTTGATATCAACAATGTCCCTATTCTCGCACATGTACAGGGGAAAAGGCTAGTGCACGGGTAGGTAAACGCCGCTTGACGAAAACAACGCACAAGCTAGAGGACCCGCAAAGACCTTTTTATTCGACGGCGGAAATAATGTCGGCGAGCGTCTTGTCATTCAGATACTCGGAGGTAATCTTGCCCAGATCGCGCCACATAGAGATGGTCGGGCACGTGTCCATGATGGGACACACTTCGCCATTGGTGCAGTCGAGACACTCCACGGGAGCCAGCGACCCTTCGGCCGCTCGCAGGATCTGCCCCACGGAAAGTTCCTCGGGCTTCACGGCAAGCTGATAGCCGCCGCCTTTGCCACGCGTGCTCTTCACGTAGCCAGCCTTGCCCATGAGCGCAATGACCTGTTCCAGGTACTTACGCGAAATATTCTGGCGCTTGGAGACATCGCCCAGCGAGACCCAGCCCTCGTGCATGGCCAAATCGGCCATGGCGCGCAGCGCATAACGTCCTTTTGTCGAATACATGCCAGACATGTTCTCCCCTTTTGCATGCGCGCGGGGCGAACCCCGCGCACGCATTCGTTTTCAGCAGTTACTCCAGGCCAGACGCCCGAAGCATTTCGGCCAACGTACGCCACGATAACTCGGCGCATTTCACGCGCGCGGGCATATGGCGAATATCGCTTAGAAGCATAGCCTCGTCGAGCTGGCTGGCAAGCTTGGACTCGTCTTGCTCGGCCCCCGTGAGCATACCCCCGAACAGGTCGCACAACGCAATGGCCTCTTCCTTCGTCTTGCCAATCATGAGGTCGCTCATGATATCGGCCGAAGCCATCGAAACCGCGCACCCATGGCCGGTGTAGGAAGCCTCTTCAATGCGGCCCTGGTCATCAAGGCGCACGGCAATATGCAGTTCATCGCCGCACGAAGGATTGATGCCATCGTGCTCGCAAGTAGCATCCTCAAGTTCGTAATTATAATCGGGATGGTTCACATGGTCGATGAATTGCGCATTGTACAGATTAGTTACGTCCATTGAAAACCACCCAGACTTTTTGGAGACCCTCGATAAGCCGATCGATATCAGCTGCGTCATTGTAAAAGCCAACGCTTGCGCGGCACGTGCTCGACCAGCCCAAATAGGAAAGAAGCGGCTGAGCGCAATGATGGCCCGCGCGAATGCAAACGCCCTGCGCATCCAGGATGGAAGCCACGTCATGCGGATGAATGCCACGCACGTCGAACGCAACCGAACCCACATGCTTCGCGCCATCGGCGGACCCGATAACCGTTACGTACTCGAGCTCTTGCAAACGACGGCACAGGTATTCGGCCAGAGCGCGTTCGCGTTCTTCCACCTGATCCATGCCAACCTGTTCCAGATAGGTAATGGCGGCATCGGTGGCG
>JAILNP010000104.1:0-6178 GCA_024691475.1 Eggerthellaceae bacterium | reverse complement strand
CATTCGACTCTGCAAGGACAAGGCCGAGACGCGACGCGCCCTCGCAACGGTAGACCCCACGTTCTTCTTCCGCGAATGCACCATGGAAGAGCTCCTGGCAATCAACCCGGGCGAGCTTCCATTTCCCCTTGTCGTGAAGCCTGCCGCTGGCTTCATCAGCTTCGGCGTGCACGTGGTGCGCAAGGCAAGCGATTGGGACGCCACCATTGACCTGCTGCGCGAGGAAATGACCAGCCGCAACGTACACCCCAGCAGCGTAGTCACCGCAAACCGATTCATCATCGAGGGGTATCTGAGCGGCCAGGAATACGCCGTCGATCTGTATTTCAACGGCGAAGGCGAACCCGTGATCCTCAACGTGTTGCAGCACGACTTCCGCGATGCCGCCGACACGTCGGACCATCTGTACTTCACCAGCCCGCACATCATCCGCTCCGCAGCGCCCGCGCTGCGCCGCTGGTTTCAACACGCGAACGAGACCTTCCGCTTTCGGAATTACTGCCTGCATGCCGAGATCCGCGTTAGGCACGCGGCACAGCAAGACCCTATCGAAGCGTTTGCAGACCCCGCAAACGTGCACGTCATCGAGTTGAACCCGCTACGATTTGCAGGGCTGTGCGGTACCGATGTGGGCTATTACGCCTTCGGCATTCGCACGTATGCGTACTACCTTGCCAACCAGAAGCCCGACTGGGAAAACGTCCTTGCCGAACGGTCGGCCAGCGCCGCAACGGGCATGGGCGTACTCGAAACGCCGCCGAACTGGAAGCAGGGCTGCCGCATCGACTACGACAAGATCGAGCAAGGCGTCACGCTCAATGGCGCGCTCGACAACCTCTGCGAGCTACGGCCCATGAACCCCGACACCGAAGGCGCTGCCTGCTTCCCGCTCTTCCGCATACCGGCAGACGAACAGGGGAAACGCGTGCGCGATTTCATGCTGGGGTACGACGCCGACGACTACCTCATTTCGCGCTAGAAGCCGCGCGACTCGCCTGCCACGCGGCTGCGAAACCATCCCATCGGACCGCGCAACTAAAAGTATCGTCTGCGAGTGTTACGATTACCAAATTCTTCACCCGTACATAGTCAAATGGTGTTACTATTCTCGAAACGGTGTTATCGACAAGAAAGGAATACCATGGCCTGTTTTCTGGTAAGTGGTGGCGAAGCGATTGTCGTAACGGCAGTCCGCGCAGCCGTCAAGAAGAGCGAAGTTGAGAAGGGAATCGTCGACGAGCAGGGCAATCAGCTCACCGACCCCGCAACGCACGGCATTTGCTGGACGCGCAAGCTCAGCTGGCTCATGAATATGCTCTGGGGCGGCGTAATCCTGCTCTGCATCGAGCACATGTGGCATGGCGAGGTCGTTCCGTTCCCGCCATTCCTCACGGCCATGGAAGACCCCACTGAAATCCCCGTAATGCTCGGCGAAATGGGAACCGTTGGCGTTGGCATGGCGATACTCGTTACCGTTACCTGGCTGGTTGTTACCTTCGCGGCCGACGCCGCCGTGAAGCGCAGCCCGTCTACCGTTGTAGAGGGGGCATAACATGACGCTCGTCATCACGTTCCTGGCTGCAGCCATTGCCACGGCCATTTGGTATGCCACCACGCCGAACTCGAGCATGCGCTTCGGTACGCTTGCCCTTATGTACTGGGGCGCCGCCCTTATGTGGTGCGTCGACGGCATTAACGGCCTTATCGAAGGCGAAGGCTTCATCGAAATCACCGACACCGCCGCAATGATCGACGATGCCATTCTTGGCCTGGTCGTCGTGGCCGTAGGCCTGGCGGCATGGGCAATCTACCTGGTAGCGAAGGATCCCAAGCACGTCCTGAGGACTTCCCTCGCCAAATAGTCGCCTCCTCTCCTCGGAAAGCGCCGCCCTTTGCACCCCGGGCGGCGCTTTCCGAATGTTAACAGCCATTGAACATGCGCCATATCCGCCCAGGCCACGCGCAACTCACCTATAATGCCCACTAACCAAAGAGCGAGCGAGGAGGGCGCACATGATTATCCGAACCGCCACCGTCGACGACGTAGAGCGACTTCTAGAGATTTACGCGTACTACGTCGAGAACACCGCAATCACCTTCGAATGCGAGACGCCCTCCGTGGGCGATTTCGGCAGGCGCATTCAAACTACGCTGACCAGCGGATACCCCTATCTAGCGGTCGAAGACGAGGGTACGATTCAGGGCTACGCCTATGCGGGGCCCTTCGTGGGGCGCGAAGCCTACCGTCATTCCTGCGAGCTTTCCATCTACCTGCATCACGACGCACGCAAGCGGGGCTATGGCCGCGCGCTCTACGAAGCGCTCGAGCAGCGCCTGGAAGCGATGGGCATCCTGAACCTGTACGCCTGCATCGGCGACCCCATCGAGGAGGACGAATACCTCACGCGCAACAGCGAGCATTTCCATGCGCATCTGGGATTTGAAAAGGTTGGCACGTTTCACAAGTGCGGCCGAAAATTCGACCGCTGGTACAACATGATCTGGATGGAGAAATTCATCGGCACACACGACGAGGTGCGAGGCTAGCAAACACGTCCTACACGTGCACTTCAAGAGGAAATGTGGATTCACGTCCTCATTTGCCATTTTCCCTTGCGCTCGCGGGGAATCTGGATAGAATACTAATTCCTACGCGGACATGGCTCAGTTGGTAGAGCACCACCTTGCCAAGGTGGGGGTCGCGGGTTCGAACCCCGTTGTCCGCTCCATTGCATGCAAAGCCGCCTTCGGGCGGCTTTTTTATTTCCCCGCAGGTGACAGAGGGACGGTTCCAGGTGACAGAGGGACGGTTCTGCTGTCACCTCACTCTGGCCGTCGGCGGCAAAGCGTCACCAGCTGCCAAATGGGGTGACAAGAGAACCGTCCCCTTGTCACCCGCTTTATGCCTCCGCAGCTTCGGCGCGACGGTACGGCGCATACGGCAGAAGCAGCCCCACGCCAACCACTTCCGCGGTCGCCAGCATCACCAGCACCCAGCCGGCATCGAAACCCGATTGCAAGATCAGGCCACCCACCGCAGGCGACACCACCGCACCCAAGCGCCCAATGCCCAGCGACATACCCAGGGCCGTAGGACGCAACTCCTCGGGGAACGCATTCGACACCAACGCATTCGTAAGGTTCTGCGCGCTGATGGCACCCACGCCCGCGAAGAATACGAACGCCATCAACAGCGCTCCGCTACTCGGACGCATGGCTATGCCGATAAGGCACAACGAGGCAAGCAACCCGCTACCCATGGCAACTACCTTCACGCTCATGCGCGTAGCAAGCCATGCCGTGAGCAGCGACCCCATAACGCAGCCAAAATTCAACACCACCATCATCTGCAGCGAATTCTCCAACGGCAAGTTGAACACGCGCATGAGCTGCGCAAGCCAGGTGCTCATGCCGTAATACGCCATGAGGAACAGAAATGTCATGGCACAGAGCATGCCCAAAAGGGCCTTCGACCTCGCACTCAACTGACGTAGTGTTTGCTGCGCGGAACGAGCCGCGGCACCAGGCCGCGTCCCCTCCAGTTTCGCGACCACGCGCGACGCAACAGGGACGACGATCGATATGGGCAGCACGCCGATCAGCCCCGCTAGAAACATGAGAACACGCCACCCCACCAGGGAAAGCAACGACGAGCAGGCAAAGGCCGCCATGAGCCCGCCAAAGGGGATGCCCGTCATGACCAAGCTGATGACGAGCGGAGCCATGCGCTTAGACGAATGATCGCGCGCAAGGGACATGGCGATGGGCAGCACGCACCCTAGGCCCAGACCCGCAAGCGCGCGGAAGGCCCCCAGCATGTACGCATTCGCTGAAAACGACGACAGTGCTATCGCCACGCTGAACCACATGACGCCAAGGGCAATCGCGCGCACGTACCCCAGCTTTCGCTGGACCACGCCCGCAAGCAGCCCGCCAGCGAACATGCCCAAGAACGTCATGCTCCCCACCAGGCCAGCCGCGGCACTTTCCATGCCCATGCCACCATCGGCAATGAGCGTGGGAATGAGGCTGCTATACACGATGATGTCGAATCCTTCGCACAGCATCACGCATGCCATGCAGAAGACCAAAAGCCAACTTGCGCCGCCGCGCACTGATTTCGCCATACGCTTTCCCTTCGCTACCTGCGCTTTCACAGGGATTCGATGTCCCCGTGCGCATCTCGTTACGAATCGATATCGTTTCGCAGATGTATTGTTCACAAGCAGTTAGTATAGCCTAACTTTTTAAGGTGCGCATGGGACCGCCCCTTCAATGGGACCCATCACAAGAAGGGCATGAGCCAAAAAACGAAGGCCCGGAAACCTTCGTTTCCGGGCCAGAAGACACATGACGAAACACGCGACAAGGGGGCGGTCCTGCCGTAGCCCCAAGGTGACAGAAGGACCGTCCCCTGTCACCCGCAACGACAACCTAGGGCCAAAGCGCACGTCGCGAAAGCGCTTCAGCCCTGATCGTAGATCGCGGGAAATATGGCAGCGACTATCTCCCCAGCAGCTCGGCCAAGTCGGCCTCAGGCGTGGTAATGGGGGCAATGCCGTAGTTCTCCACCAGCACATGCAGAACGTTCGGGCTGATGAATGCCGGCAGCGTGGGCCCAAGCTTGATGTTCTTGATGCCCAGGTGCAGCAGGGTGAGCAAGATGCACACGGCCTTCTGCTCGTACCAGGAAAGCACCATGGAAAGCGGCAAGTCGTTTACGCCGCATTCGAACGCTTCGGCCAGCGCCACAGCAACCTGAATGGCGCTGTACGCATCGTTGCATTGACCCATGTCCATCAGGCGCGGCAGGCCGCCAATCGTGCCCAGGTCCAGGTCATTGAAGCGATACTTGCCGCACGCAAGCGTAAGCACCACCGTGTCGCTGGGCGTGGCTTTTACGAAGTCGGTGTAGTAGCTACGGCCCGAACGCGCGCCATCACAGCCCGCGACCAGGAAGAAATGCTTGATAGCGCCCTGCTTCACGGCATCGATCACCTTATCGGCCACCGAAAGCACGGTGCCCTGGGCGAAACCCGTGGTAAGCACGGAACCGCCATTGATGCCCGTGAAGTGCTGAGTCTCGGCATATCCGCCCAGCTCAATGGCGCGCTCGATAACGGGCGTGAAGTCCTTATCCTCGCCGATAACGGGACAATCGGGATACGCCACGGTGCCCGTGGTGAATACGCGGTCGGAATAGCTGCCCTTCGGCGGCATCAGACAGTTCGTGGTATACAGCAATGCGCCCGGAATGTCATCGAATTCCCGCTTCTGGTTCTGCCACGCCGTGCCGAAGTTGCCCTTCAGGTGCTCGTACTTGCTCAGCTCAGGGTACGCATGGGCAGGCAGCATCTCGCCATGCGTGTACACGTTCACGCCACGACCCTCCGTCTGCTCGAGCAGCAGCTTCAGGTCAAGCAAATCATGGCCGGTCACCACGATAAACGGGCCAGGCTCCACGTCCATCGTGACGCTCGCAGGCGCGGGAACGCCGAACGTGCCGGTATTCGCCTCATCGAGCAGCGCCATGCAGCTCAGGTTTACCTCGCCCACCTTCAGCGCCAGCGGAAGCAGCGCGTCTACGGAACCGGGCTCGGCCAGCTGGGCCAGGGCATCCACGAAGAACGAATCGATTGCGCCATCGCGCTTGCCCAACGCACGCGCATGGTACGCGTACGCCGCAGTGCCACGCACGCCGAACAGCACGAGCGATTTCAGCGAACGAATGTCCTCGTCGGCATTCCACATCTGGCCCATTGCGTAATCGGGGCGCTCGGCTACGCCAGCACTCTGGGCAACCGCCGCCTTCTCGGCGCGCACGTGCGCGGTCTGCCGCTTCAACGATTCCTCGTCGAAGTTCACGTTGGTCACGCACGCGAACAGGCCATCCACGATCAGCTGCAGCGCATTCTCGCTCGCCGCGCCCGCCGCCTTGCAGGTGCCGGCAAGGCCAATGAGCGCGCCCGTCAGCTCGTCCTGGGCAACTGCCACCTCTACCGGCTTGCCACACACGCCCGCATGCCCCGTGCATGCCTCGCATCCGGCCGTCTGCTCGCACTGAAAACAGAACATCTGGTTATCCATGCCTTGCTCCTCGTCTCTCGTCTGAGCGTTGTACGAATCGAACTGGAGCCACCGTACCGAGACAAGAAAAGCGGGTATGTTGTAAGCACAA
>JAILNP010000175.1:0-7185 GCA_024691475.1 Eggerthellaceae bacterium | reverse complement strand
AGGCGTCCAATGTGGACCGTCGCGACTTCAGCACGGTGTTCTGGATGTGCTTTGCCATGGCTACGGTGCTGTACGTGGTTGTATTCCTGGCCGCACCCGCGGTTGCTACCTTCTACCAGTACGATGCCCTCGTGGCGCCCTTGCGTGTGCTCACCATCATCCTGTTCATCAACGCGTTCAATTCCGTGCAGGTGGCGAGCGTGCAGCGCGAACTGCAGTTCCGCAAGATCTTCTGGGCAGGCGTCGTCTCGGTGGTTGCGTCGGGCGCCTTGGGCATTGCGTCAGCGGCGCTGGGGGCGGGGCTCTGGGCGCTTGTCGTTCAACAGCTTGCCTACCAGGTTATATACAGCTTTGTTCTCTTCATTCAAAACCGTTGGCTGCCCCAGTTCACGTTCAGCGCCGAACGTGCGCGCGTGCATTTCTCCTTCGGTTGGAAGCTGCTGGCGTCGGGTCTTCTGCAGACGGGCTATGAAAGCCTTTCCGACCTGATTATTGGCAAGCAGTTCTCGCAAGCTCAGCTGGGTTTGGTTTCTCAAGGCAAGAAATACCCGGCTGCGTTGGGCACCACGCTCGATGGAGCCATCCAGCCCGTCATGATGTCGGCGGTGGCGCGTGCCAAGGACGACCTGGCGAACGTGAAGGGCCTGGTGCGTCGCGCCATCAAGACGAGCACGTTCCTCATTCTGCCCGCCATGGGCCTGTTTGCCGTGACTGCTCAGCCCATCGTGTTGCTCCTGCTGGGCGAGCAGTGGCTGTCTTGCGTGCCGTTCATGCAGATGTACTGCGTCGTGTACGCAATGCTGCCCATCCACACCACGAACCTGCAGACGCTCAACGGCATGGGCCGCAGCGACCTGTTCCTGAAGCTCGAGATCATCAAGAAGTGCTATGGAATCGCGTTCATCCTGTTCTTTGGCCTGGTTCTGAAGGATATCTACCTCATGGTGGGGGCGTACATCCTGTCGGGCGTTATCTCCACGTTCGTGAACGCGCATCCCAACAAGCGCGTCATTGGCTATTCGTACGGGGAGCAGCTGCGCGACATTGCGCCCGGTATTGCACTTACGATCGTGGCAATGGCGCTGGCGGCGCCTCTTGCGTTGCTGGGGCTTCCCGCCTTGGGGCAAATCGCCGTTCAGGTCGTCGTGTTCGTGGGAGCATACGCGCTGCTTGCGAGGCTGTTCCACGTGGAGGAATTCGAATACTTGGCGGGAATGGCGCGCGAGGCCATTTCCGCACGGCGTGGCCGGTAAGTCGTATACTGGCAAATACGTTTTGCACGGAAGGAATCTTATGGCCGCAGACCCCATTTTGGTAACTCGCTCTTCGTTGCCTCCGTTTCAGGAGTTCGCGAACGAGATTGCGCCGCTGTGGGAGTCCCATTGGCTCACCAACATGGGCGAAAAGCATGCAGAGCTCGAAGCTCAGCTGAAGGATCGCCTGGGCGTGCAGAACATCGCCCTGTTCACGAACGGGCACAATGCGCTCGAATGCATCTTGGAAGCGCTTCAGCTAGAGGGCGAGGTCATCACCACGCCGTTCTCGTTTGCGTCTACCACGCACGCCATCGTACGCAAGGGCCTTACGCCCGTGTTCGCCGACATCCGTCGTAGCGATTGCACGCTGGACCCGGCATCCATTGAGCGCGCCATCACGCCTCGTGCCTGCGCCATCCTGCCTGTGCACGTGTATGGCAATCTCTGCGATACGCAGGCCATTCAGGACATCGCCGATAAACATGGGCTGAAGGTCATCTACGATGCGGCGCATGCGTTCGGCGTGGAACGCGACGGCGTTTCGGCGGCTGCATTTGGCGATGCCTCCATGTTCAGCTTCCACGCCACCAAGGTGTTCAACACTATAGAGGGTGGTGCGGTGTGCTTCCGCGATTCGTCGCTTTACGACGTGTTGAACCAGTGGAAGAACTTCGGCATCATCGGACCGGAAGACGTGGAATACGTGGGTGGCAACGCGAAGATGAACGAGTTCTGCGCCGCCATGGGCATTTGCAATCTGCGCCATCTGGATAGCGAAATCGCCTTGCGCAAGGTCGTGCACGAGCGCTATATGGAGCGCCTGGCCGGTACGCCTGGCTTGAAGCTCTTCGACGTTCCGGCGAACGTGACGCACAATTACGCGTACTTCCCCGTGATCTTCCAAGACGAATTTGGCGCGAGCCGCGATGAGGTGAAGGACGCTCTGGCAGCGGAAGGCATTGGCGCGCGCAAGTATTTCTTCCCGCTCATCAGCGATTATGCATGCTATCGCGACACGTATTCCAGTGCGGAAACGCCCGTGGCGCGTGATGTGGCGCAGCGGGTGCTTACCCTTCCCATGTATGCGTCGCTTCCCCTGAACCAGGTCGACCGCATCTGCGACATCGTGCTTGGGTGCCAGGCGCGCTAAACGCTAGCCTTCTGCGGGCAATTCCAACAGGGCGCCCAGTTTGGCGTCGTACTCGTGCGGCGTCCACTGCACGAATCCTCCGGCGGGCGTGAACGTGAGCTCGCTAAAGCGCAGGCCCTGCGTGCAGCTATACCAATCCACACGTACGAACGCGAAATCGGCGGCCAGGCGCTCGGAGTAGTCCAAAAGGGTTTCCAGGTCGTCAGGTCGTTCGACATCGCCCTCCAATATGGGCAGCGAGGAAACGAACGGTTGGCGCTTCCAGTCGGGCGTGAAGAACTGCTTTTCGTTGCTGCCGTGTGGGTCGTGCATGGTGCCGACGTAGCGGGCCTTGCCGTTGAAGCACCACACTTGGTATTCCCATTCGATGTCGTCGAGCAGTTCTTCCGCGAATACCTTGCGCGGGATGTCGCTGTACCAGCGCTCCAACATGGTCAGCGCGAAATCGGTGTCCAGCCATTGCGCGCATGCTTCGCGCGTGGCCTGCATGTCTGCGGCTGCCATATTGTTGACCATGCTCATCATGCCCGAACCATGGTTCGCCTTCAGCACGAACGAGGCGGGAAGCCCCTGGAAGTCCACGTCTTCGGCACGTTCCCACTCGCGAAATACCCGGGGAAGCACCTCCTTGCCCACGCGCTGCGCTACGTAGGGGCGTACGGCAAGCTTGTCGGCGCAGATGGTCTTCAGCGGAATCGCATCGTGAATCTTTAGCCACTGCATCTTCTCGTTGAACGTGGCCGGGTTTTGCAGGTTGGGGTGCTCGCCATAGCGTGCGTAGTAGGCCCAATCGAGTTCGCGTTCCAGCAGGCTCTGGCTGCAGAGCGTGCGTTCGTTCACCGGGTGGAGATGACGGTGGATCCAATAGCGGACAAGGCGAAATAGGCGATTCAAGGCGAGGTTCTTCCTTCTAGCTGGCCTGACGGCATCCGATTATACAGCAGGCGTTTTTGCTTGGGATATAATCGGGCAGCGAAGGTATGGGTGGGCCGTGTGCGCTCACCGTTTGGAAGGACGTGAAGTGGCAGCGAACAGCGATGTGCCGTGCGAGAACGATGTGCGGGTAACGGTTCTCATTCCCGCGTACAACGTGGAAGATAGCCTGCGCGAGGGCGTGGAGTCCATTTTCGAGCAGGGCGTTTCCGATATCCAGGTGCTCATTGTGGATGATGGCAGTACCGACGGCACGCTGGAGGTTGCCCGCCGCCTTGCCGCGCAAGATACGCGCGTAACGGTCCTTCATCAGGAAAATGCTGGCGCCGCCGCTGCGCGCAATGCGGGTGTACTGCAGGCGCGTGGCGAATGGATTTGCTTCGTCGATGCCGATGACCGCCTGCTGCCAGGCGCATTGCGCACGCTGTTGGCTTGTGCGGCTCCCGATCCGCGGGGTTGCGTGCCCGATATCGTGGTGGGTGACTTCGTTGAGGTTGATGGTTCTTCGCGCCGTCTGCGCGTGAACTTTTCCAGCGAGCGCACGTATTTCGGCCGCGAAGATCGTGCGTACTTGCTGAACATGGTGCTTTCTAATATTGAGCCCGACGGCAGCAGGGGCAGTGGCCTGGCTGGTGCCGTATGGGCGCGCATCTATCGCAGGGCCTTTCTGGTGGAGCATGAGCTCATGAGCGATGTTGCGCTGCGGCGTTCGCAGGACATCGCGTTCAACTTGCATTGCTTCGATCTGGCAACGTGCGTTGCCAGCTGTCACGAGCCCGTGTATGAATATCGCATCAACTCCGCTTCGGCTACCAGACGTCATGACCCCGAATCTCTGAAGAAGACGCTCGTGTACTATGCCGCCGTGCAGCGGTTCATGGAAGAGCATGACGCCGGGTTCCTGCGCAATACGTTCTACATGGCCTGCGTCGATTGTATTCCGCCCATTTGGCGGCAGATGGGCGACGAGAGTAAGCGTTCGTTCGTTGGCCTGTGTCAGACCGAACCGTTTGCTACGGCCATCCGCGACATCGACGACAAGCCGCTTGATACGAAGACGCGTATCGAAATAGCCCTCCTGCGGTGTCATATCTATTTTCCGCTGTATTGGTACGCGAAGCACACCCTTGTGCGCGCACGTAGGGCGTAGGTCCCGTTCGCGCCTGATTGTCCCATCGATTATAGGGTGGCGCACGCGCGCAAAACCCCGTCTGCGATAGTGGCGTTTCGGCTGGTTGCTCGGTATACTGAGCGAGTTACGCTAATTTGTCCTGGGTGGGGGTTATTATGGCGAACGCATACACTCAACCGCATGCGCGCACGCTCCGCATTGGCCTTGCCATTGCCGCTTGTCTTCTGGCTGTTTCCCTTTTTTGCGTGGCGGGCCCCGCCTATGCGCTCGACGACCCCGTCGATACGCAGGTGGATGCCGTTCTGGATAGTTCGTCTGGCCGGTCTCCCGCAGCTCAGGTTTCTTCGCAGGACGAAGCGGCCAGCGGCGCCTCTTCGGCTGATGACCAGAAGGCGTCCGCTGCTCAAACGAACGAATCCGCTCCGGCGGCCCAGGAAGGCTCCGCGCCCGTCGCAGGCGAGAGCGATGTCCCCGCTGCAACTGCTGCCGAGACGCCGGCCGACTCCGTAGACGAAGGCGCTAGCCAAAGTGCCGCCGATTCCTCCAGCCAGCTTGCCCCGGCGTCCGATGCCTCCTCGCAGGGTGATGCCGCCGAGCCGGGGCTTGTCGTTGCTTCCGATGGCGAAGCGCCCTCGTACGAAGAATCCCATGTGAACATGTATCGCCTATACAACCCGAATTCGGGCGAACACTTCTATACTTCCAGCGAATCTGAGGCAACGAACGTTGCCAGTGCCGGTTGGCAGTGGGAGGGCATCGGCTGGGTGGCTCCCACCACGTCGAGCACGCCTGTGTATCGTCTGTACAACCCCAATGGCGGCGACCACTTCTACACGACGTCGAAGAGCGAGCGCGACGGCCTGGTGAAGAAGGGCTGGAAGTACGAGGGCATCGGCTGGTACTCCGATTCAGAAGACACGGGGCTCGTCGTGTATCGCCAGTACAACAAGAACGCCAAGACGGGCTCGCATAACTACACGACATCCGCCTCGGAAAACGCATCGCTCGTGAAAAGAGGCTGGACGGCCGAGGGCGTTGCCTGGTACGCCACGAATGGCGCGAACCTGCCGTTTGCGGCGCGCTGGCTCGTGACCACCGCATGGACGGGTTCCCTGGAGCGCTACTGGATTGCCTCCGATGGTTCCATTGCCAAGTCTCGCCTGGTCACTACTTCGGAGGGCGCTGGCTTCACGGCGTATGCGAAATCGAATGGCGCGGTCGTGCGTGGCAAGTGGGACAACGGCGCTGGTTACGTGTACGTGGCCAACAACGACGGCAAGTTGGCATCTACGTCCGATGGCAACACTGGTTGGCTCGTGACCAAGGCCTACGATGGCTCCTACCAGCGCTATTACTACGACGGCGTGAAGCACGCCATGCACTCGGGCTTCTTCAAGGTCGATGGCACGCCGTATTTTGGCCTGGGCAATCAGGGCTACGTGTTGCGTGGCAAGCAGCTGTACGGCAACTATATGCTGCTGGCCGACAACGATGGCAAGATGCCCTCCAATGCCGGCTGGGTCGTTTCCAAGGATTACGACGGCGGTGTCTACCAGCGCTACTACATGAAGAGCGTGTTTAGCGGGGGCTATTATGGCGCTCGCAAGGGCTACTTCACCGTGGATGGCTCGCTGTACTACGGCATTAACGACGTGTACTACGTGCTGCGCAATGGCTACGTGGCGCGCAACAACGAGCTCTACCGCGCCGATAACGATGGCAAGATCACGCGTTCGTACGACTATTCGGGTGCTCAGCTGGAAATGTTCCTGCGCGCGCAGAGCAAGAGCAGCTCCACGGGCTACCTGCTCATGACCGATACCTCGGAATGCTGGTTCGGCGTGATGGTGGGGTACAAGGGCTTCTGGCAGTTCAAGTACTTCTGGCGTTGCGTATGCGGTGCCAGCGACTATCGCACGCCTACGGGAACGTGGGCTACGCAGACGCACGAACGCTACCTTATGTGGGCGGGCGAGCCCGCGATGACGTCGCAGTGGGCCACGAAGTACACCGGCCCGTATGCCATCCATAGCATTTTGGCATCGAAGAGCGAGTTGGGTCAGCATTTGTCTCATGGCTGCATTCGCCTGGAGTGGAAGAACGCGCAGTGGGTGTACGACAACGTCCCACTGGGTACTACCATCCACAATTACCGTCCATAACACCTGGGATAACGGGGATAGTGTAGAATATCCCCGTTATCGAAGGGCTGTAACGGGGGAGTGATTACCACGGCTGTGCAAGGGAAGAACGCTTCACGGCCCTCGCTTCTCTTTGTCCTTGCGTTCGCTGCCGCGCTGGCGGTGGGCCTGGCGTTCTGCATTGCGAAATCGGGCTACTTCGTCGACGAAATCTATTCGTACGGCCTTTCCAACAGCTATTATTCTCCATTTCTGAAGAGCGCCTACGATGACGACATTACCGGCAAGGTAATCGAGCGTGACGCTCTTCTGGAATACGTGCAGGTCGACGAAGGCCGGCAGTTCACGTTCGACTCCGTTTTCTACAACCAGTCGAAGGACGTGCATCCGCCGCTGTACTACTGCGTCGTGCATCTGGTGTCGTCTTTTCTCCCTGGTGTGTTTTCGAAATGGATAGGCTTGGCCATAAACCTGGCCTTCTTTGGCCTTACGCTTTTCTTTCTCTATCGCCTTTCGCGGGAGCTGTTCGACGACGAGGCGGCTGCCGTTATGGCCATGCTCGCGTATGGCATG
>JAILNP010000101.1:0-8573 GCA_024691475.1 Eggerthellaceae bacterium | reverse complement strand
AGCGCGCAGAGAAACGCCTCCTTGAGCTCGCGCGCCGTCTGATAGCGATCATCAGGGTCGAAGGCCATCGCCTTTCTTGCCACCGCAGCCAACGCTTCCGGCGCACCCGAAAGGCAGCATTCCCCTTCCCCGCCAGACTGAACGGGGTCGCGCGCCATCAGGCAGAAGCTCAACAACGCGCCCAGGCCATACACATCGGTGCGCACATCAGTCTGTCGAAAGCCATATTGCTCGGGCGCCGCATACGCCGCCGTGCCAAAGTGGGCAGTGTCGGCAGTAGCTTCCCGCTTATGAACGCGCGCGACGCCGAAATCGACGAGAACGGCGCGAACGCGACCATCATCAGCCCCATCGCACATGACATTCGAAGGCGTGATATCACGATGGATGATAGGGCCCGCCAAAGCATCATGCAAGGACGCTACGGCATCGCACACCTGCGGAAACACCGTTGCCGTAAGGGCCATCCGTCGCTCGGGATGCGCAAGGATGCGCGAGCGCAACGACGTGCCACCCACGTATTCCATAAGCACTTCAAGGGAATCAATAGCGTCATACACGCCGTACAAGCGAGGGAGGTTAAGCATCTCCCCACCTGCCTGCTGCTCCCGCCAGAGCAAACCATACGTGCCGCCCACCTGGCGCTTATCTGCTTCACCAGAAAAGATCTTCCGCACATATGGGCCATCTTCGGAACCGTCGGGGTTACAACGATATACACGCTGCGTTATCTCGAAGGGAGACTCCTTCAGCACGGCATCGACGCGATACCGATCGCGCTCTTCGCGCGCCTGCAGGTAGCTGCTTAGGTCCTGATGTAGAGAGTCTTCGTTCATACAGGCTATCGTACCAAAAGAGGGGCCGCATCCCGCGACCCCTCACCCAACGGAATTCGCCAAACGCTACATGACTTCGGCAAGCTTCTGCGTAACTCGTGCGCTCACTTCGGCGTAATACGCCGCATCGGCAGTGGAAAGCGAATCCTTATCGATAGCGTTGTACTTCTCCATGAACGAACTGTACTTCGACATGATGCTGGAATACTTGCTCAGCAGCGACGAGACATTGCCCGAGCTCTTGTACTCCTTCATGAAGTCGACGTACTCGTCAATGAACGCCTCATACTCGTCCAGGAAGGACTTGAGTTCAGGCGTTACCTCGCTATCGCTCGAAGAGCTAGAAGAGCTGGAAGAATTGGAAGAGCTGGAAGATGAAGAAGAAGCAGCCTTAAGGCTTTCGTACGCCTCATTGTATGCCGATTCGCTAATCATGGAAAAGGTCATCGAATCGCTACCCTGCGTTAGAAGAAGCTTGCCGTTCGACAGCCGCCACTTGCCGGAACTATCAGTTTCAGAGCCAGACATTCGCACCGTCGCATTTCCATCACCAGCATCCGTCCACGTAAAAGATTGTTCACTAAGACCATCCGAACCAGGCGCGGCTAGCAAACCAGAACCATCCTCTTTCATTACAACCAAGATATTAAGGCCACCGGATCGCGCCTTATCAATTTGATCGGACGTATACGACGTACCACTAATTTTCCCCGACTCTATCTGCCAATAGCCCACAAACTCGCTCTTCTGCTCCTGAGTGGTCGAAGACGAATTCGACTGCTGCGAGCCGGACCCCGAGCAACCCGTCATGCACGCTCCAACCACGAGCGCAGCAACCACCACGCACGCGGCAAACACGCTGCGAATTCTTATCCCTGCGTTCATAATCTACCCCTCTCAAACACATGAAACACTCCGTTACGACACCACCCAGTTTGGTTGAGGCGAAAAACGATTTCATTAACTGCGAGTTAATGAAGCGCCAAAAAAGTTCGGGTAGGGTACCCTTGAAACAGAAAGGAAACCCATGCAAGAACCGCTAACTGACAAGATGCTCGACGAGCTGCTCAACGCTCCCAGCGTTGACGAGTTCATCGATGGGCACGAATTCACCGAGCGTTCGCTTTCGGAATACCTGCAGACCCTGCTAAAGGAAAAGGGTCTTGAAGAGGCCCAGGTTACGCGCATGGCCAACATCATCCCCACCTACGGCTACATGATCTTCAAGGGGCAACGCCGACCCAGCCGTAACAAAGTCCTCCAAATCGCCCTTGCCATGGCGCTGAACCTCACCGAGACCAACCGCGCACTCGAAGCGGCTGGCGCAAGCCTTCTATACTCGAAGAATAGGCGCGACGCCATCATCATCTTCTGCATCGACCGCGGTTGCAGCCTGCAGAAGACGAACGAAGAGCTATACCGCTTTGGAGAGGAAATCATCGGCTAACAGCTTGGCGGCACCCCACGCATAAGCCAAGCACGAAAAGCCCGCGAGAATGCACGTGCCCGCGGGCTTCTGGCATTTGCATGCAGCACACCCGAATGCCCAAAGCGGCCCAAATTCCGAGGTGCGCACTCAACGCCCAAAGCGTTTCCGCCGCACGCCACGTTCATCACGCACGAAAAACGCCCGGCCGCATAAGCGAACCGGGCGTTGCAGTGTTGTGACCAGGCCGACCTACAGGCCCAGAGCCTTCTTCAGGGAAGACACGCGACGGCGGGAAACGGGAACCTTTTCCTCGCAGCCATCGAGCGTGAGCAGCAGCGTGCCGCCGGAAACGGACTCCACTTCCGCAACCTGGGAAAGGTTGACCAGATAGCCGCGATGCACGCGGAAGAAGCCATGGCCATCGAGGCGCTTTTCCAGCTGGGCCAGGCTTACGGTGCTGAAGTACTTGTCGGTATCGGTCTGCAGGTACGCGTAATCGTCGCGCGCCATGACATAGCGGATGCTGTCGATGCCGATAAGGATCTTCTTGCCGCCCTTTTCCACGGGGATGCGCTCGAGCTTCTGAACCTTGGCATGCAGCGCCACGTGTTCCTTCACGCGGGCGATCGCCTGAGACAGGCGCTCGGTTTCCACGGGTTTTACCAGATAATCGATGGCATTGACCTTGAAGGCATCGATGGCGAACTCGCTGTACGCGGTAACGAATACCACGGCCGGCGGGAACTTCAGATGCTGCAGGGCGTCGGCCAGCTGCAGGCCGCTTGCCTCCGGCATGCTGATGTCGAGGAACATGACATCGCAGGGATAGTCCTTCAGTTTCTCGATAGCTTCGCGCACGCTGGCAGCCTCGGCAACGACTTCCGTCTGGCCGAGCTCATCGAGCAGGAACTTAAGCTCTGAACGAGCAGGAGCTTCGTCATCAACGATAATAGCTTTCAGCACCACGTGGTGCTCCTTTCAATCGGTCTACCCCACATATTGTGGTGGTACGCATCGATTTACCGTTCCAAGTATATGACAATGCATGCCGTTTATCCGAGAATTTCGCATGTTCGCCGTAACGACGTAAACGTGTTACATCTGAATACGGTATGCGTCTGGAACCATATGCGTCAAGCCACAATATATGGCATGCGTCCGCATATATGCGACCATGGGCGCAATTTCACCGAAAGACGCGCTCTAACTGGGGTTATTCAATCCCTTGCAGCAATCCTTCAAGAACAGGGTCACCGTGGTTCCCTTGCCTTCTTCGCTCTGCACGTCCATGTAGGAATCGGGGCCGAAGTAGCCCAAGATGCGTTCGTTGATATTGCGCACGGCAATGCCCAGACCCGTGGAAGAACCGGGGGCGGCAATGTTGCGGCGCTTGTCCTCGCTCATGCCCACGCCGTCATCCACAATCGATATGAGCAAATCATCGCCCTCGCTCCATGCCTTCACGGAAATATGCAGCGTGCCACGTGCGGGCATGGCGTGCTTAACCGAGTTCTCCACCAGGGGCTGCACCATGAACGCAGGAACGAGCTTGCCGGACAGCGAAGCGGGGATGTCGGATTCCATCTGCAGGCGCTCCTCGCCGAAACGCGCAATCTCGAACGTCAGGTAACGCTGCGTCTGATCGATTTCGCGCGACAGGGGGATAAGGTCGGACGCATCTTCGAGCGTGCGACGGTAGAATGTGGCAAATTCGCGCAGCAGCACGCGCGCCTTGTCGGGATCGGTGCGCACGAACGACGCGATGGTATTAATGGTGTTGAACAGGAAATGTGGGTTGATCTGGCTCTGCAGGGCCTTTAGCTCCATCGACGTGGCGAGCTTCTTCTGCTCCTCCAACGCCGACGCCGCCACCTGCGTGGAAAGCAGTTCGGCAAAGCCCGCGGCGATGGACTGCTGCGTCTCGTTGATATTGCGCGGGCGCGGGTAGTAGAACTTCAGCGTGCCCACGGCCTTGCCGCTCACGATGAGCGGGGCAACAATACCAGCGTTGATGATGTGATGGTCTTCGGGAAAGCCAATTTCGCTCGAGGAATGAAGCACGCGCATCTTTCCATCGTCGATGGTGGCATGCGTGGCAACCGTTCGAATGGGCGATCCCTGCTTGTTGTATTCCTTGCCGCTGCCTGCGTAGCCGATAATCACGCGCTCGTCGGTAATGGCCACGGCAATGGCACTCGTGGCAGGCAGCAGAGCCTCGCAAATCTCCTGAGCGCTTGTCTGGTTCAAGCCACCCGACATGCTGGCCGCCATCTTGCTGGCAAGCTTCAGCACGGCGTTGCTCTGCACGGCGCGAATGCGATCGGGGTCGAGCCAGAGGCGAATAAGAATGATGAGGCTGATGGTGAAAATGGTGCCCACGGCAACCATGAGCTGCATGTTGCGCATGGGGTCGATGACCATCACGATCATACACACTGCCGCAATAACCGCGACAAAGGCGAATGCGGCTTCCGCCAGCAAGTATTGGGTATGACGGGAAACATGCGAGAGCATAGGCAGACCTTCCTAATTGCCCAAAGAGACGATCTCGTTCACGGCGAGCATGATGGCCATAAGCATCAACATGCCGCCAAAGATAAGACGCAGCACGCGGTCGGGGATGCGACGCGCAAGCTGAGCACCCAATACGGCACCGGGAATAGACCCCACGGCCAGGGCGAGGCCCGCAAGCACTTGCACGTTTCCCAGCAGGTATTGCGTAGCCGCACCGGGAACGGACAGGATAGCCACGGCCAGAAGCGACGTGCCCGACGCCTGGCGCATGGAAACACCCGCATAGGCCAGAAACAGCGGCACCATGATAAAGCCGCCGCCCACGCCCACGTAGCCGCTCAGCACGCCGGCGGCAAGACCAACACTAGCTCCCACCAGGATGCGACGACGAGGGGATACGGCATCATCGCTCGATTCAGGGCCGCGAGCATCCTGCGATACCGCATCGACCTTGCGCACGGACGCCTTGGGCTTGCGCAGACCCTTCGCGAGCATGCGAGATGCACTGTAGACGATAACGCCAGCCGCCACCAGCATGATAAGCCACGACGGCGATACGCTTGCAAGCCACACGCCCACAGGGCTCGTGCAGGCACCGCCCAAGCCAGCCGCCAACCCCACGGGCACCAGGCACGTGCGGTTGCGGATGTGCGTAATCACCCCGGCAATTGACGTGGGGATGATGGTGAAAAGCGAGGTGGCAGTAGCTTGAATGGCCTGCAGGCCATAGCCCAAACGAAGCAGGGGAACGATAATCGTTCCCCCGCCTATGCCAAGCATCCCCGAAAGGACGCCTACGATGACCCCAACGAAAACGGATATGGCAAACGTCGCCAAAAGGGGCACCTATGCTATTCGGAATCGGGCAGATTCAAGCGAATCTCGCTGGTAGCGCCCGGGTCGAGGCTTTCCTGCTGGCGCATTTCGCCATGGCGCAAAGCCGCCGATTCCAGCAGCGCCGTACGCAGAATGTGATCGTTTTCCGTGCGAGCCATAAGCTCGGGCCATATGTACTGGAACTCGAAATACTTCGAGCAGTTCGATTCCGCGTATTCCGTGGCATCGGTATACGCCACTTTCGCGGCATTGCGATACTGCTTCTTGTCGGGACGCCCGAAGCTGCGCAACAACGCCGTGCGCATGATGCGATGGCGAATGCCCGGCTCCAAGAACGGCCCAGGATACGGCATGAGCGATTCGGGCTTCACCTGGTTCAAGTCGATCTGCGTACGCGCGTATTCCATCTTGCGGTACTCGTAGAGCCAACGGAAGATGTCCTGACGGAAACGCGTGCCCTCGCTCTTCGTGTCGGGCGGAAGGTGCAGCATGACCCATTTGTTATCGAACCAAATGTCGGAACCGTACATGCGCAGGTTAAGCATGTAGTCGAGGTCTTCGCCACGCACGACCCAGGGGTCGAAGCAAACGCGACGATACGCTTCGCGATGGAGCACCAGGCAACCGCCGCACACGTGGTTGCTGCGCGAAAGACGCGGGCCACGCATGGCCGAATCAATCCAGGAATTGAACGCGGAGCCCTGCTCCCAGTAGCGGTTGTACCACTTGTCCTGGCTCTTCGAATGGTAGGTGCCTTCGGAATTCAGGTAGTAGCCCGTCTTGGCCAGGATGGGAATGCCACGGCGCGTAAGCTTGCCCAGGCCGTAGACGCCCTTCGCCAGGAACTCCGGATCCTGAATGACGACGTCGTCGTCAAGGAACACCACGGAGTCGTAGCCGAAGATATTGGCCAGCACCAGGCCCAGATTACGAACGGCGCTATAGCCTTCCAGGCCGATTTCGTATTCCATACGGCCCATGTTCAGCTGCTCGAAGCGCTGACGAATGAGCGCGAGTTCGGCCTGACCAACGGCGATGATGTTCAGCGACGGAAACTGGGCGCAGATGGCCTGCACCTTCTGCATAGCCGGAACGGCGGCGTCGCGTTCTGCTGCCACGGGAATGACGACCTGGCCCACGCCACGCACGCGCTGGAGCGATTTCAGCATGCGGCCCAGCTCGCCGGGACGGGAAAGCGGGGTAACGTGGTCGTACACCGTATGATGCCCCGTGGGGCGCGCCTTCTCGCGGGCGGAAATGTATGTCGGGACGATGATTAGCGGATTCATGCCCCTCCTTTCGAAACCGCTTTATTGTAGCCGACGTAACGGGCCTTGGCACCATGTTTCACCAAACCAGCCGCGTTCCGCTTGCCGGCAATGCGCCAGATGCAACGCAGGCCCGCCTTCCTGAGGTAGAAGGCGGGCCCATACCATGCCAACACTGGGAGGGATGTGCTGACAGGGAGCGATGTTATGCGCTATTCCTAGGCTTTCTTGATGTACTCGAGAGCCTCCGTGGCCGAGATATAGCCGGAATCGATGCACAGGCCATAGCAGAAGCCGGGGATGTCATAGTACGGCGAATAGTACAGGCTGCCCGAGTCGGTGCCCGCAGCGTACAGGCCGGGCATGGGCGTGTTGTCCTCGGCTTTCAGCACGTTGCAGTTATCGTCGGTGCGCACGCCGCCGAAGGTGCTCCAGGCGCTAGGCTCGTTCTGCGTAACGTAGAACGGAGGCGTTGCCACCTTCGAGAGATACCAGGGGTTGGCGCCGAACTGGGCATCCACGCCGGCATCGCAGTACTTGTTGTACTGCGCAACCGTTTCCTCCAGGTCGGTGAGACCGAAGAATTCGCCCAGCTCCTTGAGCGTATTCGCCTTGTAGCACCAACCTTCCTTGATGCCCTCTTCGATGTCATCGTCGAGCTTGTCGAGGACGCGGCCCTTAAAGTAGTTGCCAATGAACCAGTTCTCGCTCGTAGCGCCTTTGGCGGTGGTGTACTCGTAGAGGCCCTGGGTCTTCATAGCGTCCACGTAGGCCTGGTCGACCACGGCATACCACGGAGCATTCAGGATAATCTGCTCGCTGCCATAGCTCATGGGATAGTCGCACAGCAGGCCCTCGTTGATGAAACGCTTGCCCTCGGCGTCTACCAGCAGGCAGCCATACAAGCCGAACTTGAACGCGTAGTTCTGGTCGAACTTGTCCTGCTTGGCGGGGCGGGAGGCCAGGCTGTTGGTTCCGCCGTACTCGCAGGGACAGTAGCCAAACGTCTTGTCGAGAGCGGCGCCTGCGGCCTCGGCGGCCAGGATGGTGTCGCCCGTGCAGATGCTGTCGCCACCGCGCGCCACGTTGAGCTTGCGCGTATGGAGGAAACGCTCCTGCAGGTCGCGATTGCCCAGATAGCCACCTGCGCACATGATCACGGCCTTGCAGTTGTACGTGATGTTCTTCTTGCTCTTCGTGCAGTTCGCACCCGTGACCTTGCCTTTGTCGTCAACCACGAGCGACACGAACTCGGTATCGAACTGAACGTCGATGCCATCGGCCTCGACGGAGCTCTCCCACAGCTTCACGCGCTCATCGGAAGGAATGGTGATCAGATGGAAGCCGCCCTTTTCGCCCACGAACGGAGTCTCAAAGCGGAAGTTCTTCTCCTCGAAGGTGTAGCCGATGCCCTCGAGCTCGGCCACGGCGTTCTTCGACTCTTCCAGGCAACGGCGCAGCAGAGCCGGATTGGGCGTCCAGTGAGAGTATTCCATAACATGGTAGAACGCGTCGTCAACGGTGAGCGTCGTGCCGCCTTCCTTATTCTGAAGCACGTCGGTGCCCACGGCGAACGGACCCGAAACGTACATGCCATTAGGCGCGGAATAGTCGGCGCCCTTTTCCAGGATGACGACCTTCGCACCACCCTGAGCGGCCACGTGAGCAGCCATCATGCCTGCAGCGCCC
>JAILNP010000133.1:0-6822 GCA_024691475.1 Eggerthellaceae bacterium | reverse complement strand
AGAATCGGGACCTCGGCATCTGCCGGGGTCCTTTTGTTTTCGCTGCTAGCGCCGGTCGCTCACCGCTCCGGTCGTTGGCCTAAGCCAACTCCCTCGCGGTTCGGGGCAATCTGCTCGCCCACGCGAAACCTTAAGCCTCGGGTTATAGGCAGAAATGTGTGTCTGACTAGAACCATCCCGTTCCCTTCGATCCGCACATGTGGAACTCGGGCCAGAGCACGGCGGCGCCCCATCTGGCGCTCTCCCCGGCGGGGCTGGCCGCCAGCCGCCTCCACTCCATGATCTGCTCGTCTGTTGGCAGCTCCTCGAGCATCCGCCTCGGCGGCAGCGGGGCCTCGGAGTGCATGTAGCACCACCAGAACCCCGCCTTGACCCGCCTGTCCAGGGCGAGGCCGCGATGCGACCTCAGGACCTCCCTTATCCGCGCGTTTCCCGACTCTATCGCGTTCGAGGTCGGGCTTATGGCCCCGCCCGCCGCGAGCCCCTCGTCGAGGAAGGTGAACAGGGTTCCCGCCCTGCACAGGCGCTCGAGGCCCCGCCGCGCCTTTCGCAGGCGCTCGTGCTTGTACTGGGGCCGGCCGTCCACGATGGTCCTCTCGCCCAGGAAGCGCTCCCACCTGGCGCACCAGCTCGAGAACGACGCGAGCCACTCCGCCGCCCCGTTGGCTTCGGACACCGCCAGCAGGTCCCTGGCTATGCCGTAGAGCTCGGCGCCCGCCTGGAGCTTCGGCCGAGAGGTCGTGCAGCGCTTGACCTGGCAGAACGCGTGGAACACGCACCTCTGCACGCGCGTGTCGGGCCACCAGGCGCGCCGCGCCTTCTCTATCCCTCCCATGCCATCGCAGACGAGCACGTCGGGCGGCGCGATCCTCCGCATGAGGAAGCCCCAGTCCAGGGAGTTCTCCGACCTGGCGAGATGGCAGCCGATGACGTGGTCGTCTGTCCGCGCGATGAGCAGCACCGCGCTCCTGCCGAGCCAGATGCCGTCCGCGTAGACGACGTGGTGTATCTCGTCGCATACGGGCAGCACCGGCCAGATGGACCAGAATCGCGAGGTCCTCGCCCGGAACGTCCTGGCCGGCATGCCCATCTCCGACTGCGATCGCTTCCCGAGCAGCCAGTCCAGGAAGAGCGACAGGTCCTGGGGTGTGGTGTCGTAGGATTGCGTGGTGGATGCGCCGCAGGCCTTGCAGCGCCATCTCGTCCGCCCCGAACTGGTACGTCCGTTGCGCTTCGTATCGCCCCCGCACGCAGGGCACTTCATCTTCTTCATCCCGCCATTGAACTACGGGATTTTAAGAAGCTTGTTTTCCGTAATTGACCTGCGACGTCAAGTCGGAATCGGACACACATTCCTGCCGCCCTCTTAAAATGGGTAGATGATTTTAAGAGGGGATTTTTCCCAAGCTGACCTGGGGATTAGATGCTTATTCAGACACACATTTCTGCCTATAACCCGGAAACGCGTATAGCGGACGCCCCGGTGGGGCGTCCGTAGCGTTGCTAGAGTGGCATATCGCCTTGACCGCGCTAGTCGTTTGGAAAGCTAGAGCGAGGTTTTCATCGAGCGTATGCGAGCCATGCGATCGAGATTTCCGTGTTCGATTTCATCGCGCAATGCCGCGATGATCGCCTCCTTGCGGCCAAGAAAGCCAGGGCCGGTAAGATTTGCCCCGCCGATGGTGTGATGCGTGATGAACGAGCAATCGCATTCCAGGTTTTCGACGAATAGCAGCACCTCTTCGAGCATCTCGCGCTCGTTGAGCGGGTCGAATGCGCCAGCGTTTGCTTCGTCGAGCAGCTCTGTGCCTGGAAACAGCGTGAGGCCACCCGTGCCAACGACCATGGGGTTCGTTTGGCTGAATATCTTTGCCGAGTTGATGGCGTGCTCGCGCGTATGGGAGCGTCCAGCTACGCCGTTGAGAAAGGTATGCCAGTAGCGTATTCCTGCCGCATCTAGCTTGGCGCATTGTTCGATTATGTCTGCCGCACCGTACCCCTTGCGTATGCGCTCAAGTGTCCAGTCGTCTCCCGATTCTGTGCCGAGGGAGATTTCGTCCATGCCAAGGTCCTTGAGCGCACGCAACTGATCGATGCTTTTGTTGCGAAGGTCGGTTATGCGGCCTACCGTGTAGATGTGCTCGATTTCGGGAAGGTGCTCGTTTACCTTCTCCAGGATGGGGGCCAGCTTATGGTAGGGGAGCGCAAGCGGGTTCGCCGAGAGCAGCTGGATGGTGCGTGCCTGCGGTTCCGTGGCGGCGAGTTCGCGAAGGTCTTCCTCGATCTGCTTCATGGGCGATAGCCCGAATTTCA
Source organism: Eggerthellaceae bacterium (assembly GCA_024691475.1). Lineage (GTDB taxonomy): Bacteria > Actinomycetota > Coriobacteriia > Coriobacteriales > Eggerthellaceae > Denitrobacterium. Next base: position 4,509 of record JAILNP010000133.1, on the reverse strand, counting down.
CGTCTTTGTACATCGTGCAGAACTTGCACGTATTGTGGGTGCAACCTCTCGTGACTTCCAGTAGGGGCCACGTTGGCCAATAGGGGTTACGGTATACCGGTTCGGTGAAGTGCATGATAGGTCCTCCTTCTGACTATGCTTCGCAATCGGCTTCGACGAATGCAGCGAGGGCATCGGCGATTGCGCAGTAGAACGACGAACCGTCATGTTCGCGCAAGTCGGATGCAAATTCGCCCACCCAGAGCGCAAGGTGCGCCTTGAGGAAGGTTTGGCCAGATTGGAGGGCGTTGCGAGCGGATTGTTCGTCGCCTACATCGCATGCGTCAAGCGCCTCTTGCGCTAATGCCGAGAGGAAGTCGAGTTCTAGGGCCAGGTGATCGTCGGGGACGTGTCGCAAGCATTGGGCTTCGTAGCCGCATGCACGATAGTACTCGCGTACCGATAGCGTCGAGGTCGTCATGAGCAGTCGCTTTTTCCCTCGATAGACCGACTCCCACGGCGGGGCGGGTAGGGCCGCGGGTCCCACGAAGATGCGCGCATAGTCGCTCTTAACGCTTTCGATGCGGGCGCATGCCGCAGAAAGCTCCCTGACAAGCGCTTCCACTTCGTCGCTGGCATTCGGCAGGGCTCCCGCAATAGCGAAGGCCATGCGCAGCACGTCGCAGTCGAGCGTTTCGATGAGTTCGCATGAGGGCTCGTTTCCCACGAGACGCTGAAAGGCGATGTAGGCGTACCGGCGAGCGCTTGCCAGCTCTTTGATTTTTTCGATGTTTTCCGTGCGCACGATGGTCTCCTTACGGGGTGTGGCTTAATGCCCGCTATCCGCGTGCAGCGGTAGAAATCGCTATGCGGGTTCTACCGCTGGGCTTGTGGCTAAGCGTAAGCTATATGGTGAAGGGCGTGTAGTCCTCATTGAGCGCCGCCTCTTCGGGGGTGACGACGAGCGAAGGTCCGGTCGTCGTCGAACTCGGGAGGATGGGCAGGTCGGACACTCCCTCGGGGTGCTTGGCGCGAAGTTCGTCGATATCTCCCCATTCTAGGGCGCGCATGACGCAAGCGTCGACGCATACGGGGTTTTTGCCGTTGTCGCGGAACGAGCGACAACCATCGCAACGTCCTGATATTCCCTCGGGCAGTAGTACGGGGTGTCCGTATGGGCAGGCAAATGTGCAGGCGCCACATCCGATGCAGCGATTGGCATCGCGGAATACGGTGCCGTCATCTTCCGCTTTTTGGGTTGCGCCAGTCGGGCATGCTTCCACGCATGCAGGGTGCTCGCAATGGTTGCAGGTAGCGGCGAAATGATACATCGTCGCTTCGGGATACACTCCGGTTTCGAAGGTGCGAACGGTGCGTAGCGTGGTTCCCGCTTCCAGATTGTTGCGGTCATTACAGGCGATCTGGCAAGAGCGGCAGCCGATGCACTCGCTCTGATTGAAGTAAAGGCCGAATTGCGTCATGATGCCTCCTATTCGCCGCTGATGACGGGTACGCGCGGATCGAGCTCGTAGTCCGCCGGCAGTTCGCCAGAGTATTTCTCGAAGTTAACCAGGTTGGTGTTGTAGCCTGCCGTGCCGCAGCCACTTCCCACGGGTGCGGTAAGAACGTTGTCGCAGCCTGCGCGATCGTAGCCGGATTGCGGGTCGACGTCGAGCCAGGGGCCGTGCGGCACGCCCATGACGCCGGGCATGAGGCGCTGGCTTACCGATGCTGGGCGAAGGATGGAGCCGTATTGGTTGTATACGCGCACCCAATCGCCGCTTTTCACGCCCTTTTCATCGGCGTCTGCAGCGGAAATGAATACCGGATTGGCGAATGCGTGTCGCAGCCATGGCAGATTGTCGAATTGCGTATGCGACCTGCGCAGGTAGTGGGGCGTGAAAATCTGGTAGGGGTACTCGCCCTTCTCACCGTTGATGTCGCCGTTTACGAACGATTCCTCGTAACCGTTCACCGGTACCTTGTAAGAGGGGTACGGCTTCCAAGTGAAGTCTTTGGTGCGTCCAGCTGCATTGAGCATGTCGGCCTTGGTCTGGCTGTAGATTTCGAATTTGCCACTGACCGTGCCGAGCGGGTTGTTCTGCGGGTCCTTGATGAAATTCTGGTATCCGTAATAGGTGTATCCATCGCCCGGCTTGCGCTCTACTTTGTAGACGCCCTTTTCGAGGATCTCGCTTACGGGCATGTGTCCGTCTTGGGGCGCTCCCTTGGCGCCGAGCGCTTCGATATCCTCGGCAGTGAAGCTGAACATGTTTCCCCATTGACCGGTTTTTTCGTCACGCATGGTGGTGGTGGACAGGAGGTTGTACCATTGTTGCTCTTCGCTTGTGGGGTACATTTCGTCAGCTGGAAGACCCATCGCCTTGGCGAGCCCGTAGCCAATTTGCTGCTCGGTCTTCGCCTCGAACATGGGCTCGCACACCTTGCGGCCTATGACGAGCGCTTCGCGGTTTGCATACCAGGTTGCCTGGTTGCGCATGCCGTTCATTTCCCATTCGCTCACGGTGGGGAGCACGATATCGGAATACTGCGCCTGTACGGTGAACTGGCGTGCGGTCGAGACGACGAAGTCGACCTTGCTCATGGCCTCGACAGCCTTCATTGCGTTGAGCTTCGTGTTCATGGAAGCTACGGTGTCCATGACGATAACGTGGATGTCGGCTTCCTCCCTGCTTTCGGGAAGGAGCACGCCAAAAACGATGTTTCCGGTGTTGTTGAACGTGCCTTCGAGCACTGCCGACCACAGCTCGTCATCGTTGACGACCGATTGGATGGGGTTGGGGTAAACCGTGCCACCAGCGGCCCAGTCTCCTGCGAGGAAGATTGGGTCGCTTTTCGGCGATCCAACGGATCCGTGGTAAGCGCAGTCGGCGCAGTTTCCGGATTTTCCGATGTGACCTCCCATGAGGCTAATGGTCATGTAGAGCTGCAGGAGGTTGTCGGAGTCGTTGCAGCGGAATGCGGCATTGCTGCGTAGGTGCATGACGTTGTTGTCCTTGCGCATCATGTCCGCATACCAGCGAATGTCCTCGACGGGGGTTCCGGTGATGGGGCTTGCCCATTCGGCGCTCTTGGGCGTTCCATCGTAGGTGCCCATGAGGTAGTCGTAGAAGTTTTCGTTGACCTTGGCGTCCTGCGGCATGGCGTCGCCGTTGATGCCCACGGTATAGGTGTCCAGGAAGTTCCAGTCGATGACCTTGCCCTTGCCCTCTTTTTCGTCGAGTTTGAACATCTCGTACGCAACGGCCAGGAGGAGCGCGGTGTCGGTGCCAGGACGCACGCGGATCCACTTTGCATGGAAGTGAGCGGCGGTCGTATTGAACTCCGGTCCCACGTATACGAACTTCGAGCCTGCCTGCTTGGCCTCGTCGAACATATAGGTGTACGTTCCCGGGCTAGCCCAAGCCTGGTTGCAGCCGTACAGCACGATGTAATCTGCGTTTACGAAGTCCATGCGATCGTTGCTCTCGCCAATGCCGTTGAGCGGCGTTCCGATGACGGGTTCGGAATAGTATTGGCAGCTGCCGAACGATTCGGTGCTGCTCGATGCGAGGCCTCCGCCAAGCGCGTTAATGCAGTTGGCGATTTGCCCGAACGATGTCGACGTTCCCGCGTACAGGATGGAGCGATTGCCGTAGGCGTCAATGGACTTCTTCACTTGCTCGGAAATGATCTGAAACGCTTCGTCCCAGCTGATGCGTTCCCATTCATCGGTGCCACGCAAGTCGCCATTGGGGGCGTCGGGGCTCCAGCCCTTTCGCTTCATGGGATACTTCAGGCGATCGACGCCAAACGTATCCTGTTGCTTGGATCGACCTCGAGGGCACGATCGGAGCTGGGGGCTCGTCCACTTGTCCTCCGTGGTGTCGTCGGTTTTCTGGCGAATTACGACACCGTCATTTACCAGTACCTTGTTCTCGCAGAAGCCACCGCAATTGGCATTGCAAACGATGGGAATCCACTCGGCTCCCGATTCGGGGTCGAATTCGGGATCTACCGTTATGCCCTCGATGCTTGCCTTGCTCGTGGTCTTCGCGACCTGGGTTTCGGCTTGGCATCCGGTAAGGGCCAGTGCTGCAGTTGCTGCTGCGCTTGCGGCGACGAAAGACCTTCTCGTCAGTTCCAGGTCGTTGATGTGCGCCATTATGCCTCCTCCTGACATTTCCGCATGTATCGCCTCGTCTGGATACGATGGAATGAGCATATTGACTGGTCGTCCTTGGGTACAGAGACAGAACGTGCGTCCGTTTTGAAGTGGAACAAATGAATTGATTTGTATGCTTGAGTTCGGGCTTCCAACCCCCAACAGGTCGTACAATGAACCCAAGGCGTGTTGCGGAGTATCTTGGGAGGGAACTATGGCCGATGGCGGCATGCAAGCCAACGAAGCCGCGCAATTGAGCGATACCAATACCGACAGTGCGCGCGTGCTCATGACGAAGCGCGCCATTTTCTATGCGTTGCGCGACCTTGTCGCGGAGCGTGGTTTCGGGAATGTTACCGCGGGTA
>JAILNP010000116.1:0-10041 GCA_024691475.1 Eggerthellaceae bacterium | reverse complement strand
GAGCGACCATGCGATTACCGTAAGCGATGGCGACATCACACTCAATTGCGCAGATGACGCCATACATGCGAATGCCACCGAGATCACCAGCGGAACCTCCACCACCATCGATACGTCCGACGGAAGTGGCATGGTAACCATTTCGGGCGGCTCCATAAACGCATCCTCCGATGATGACGGCATTCACGCCGACGTTGACCTCACCATTGGGTCAACCAACCAGGCAACGGAAGAGCCCACCGTCGCAATAGGCTATGCGCTTGAGGGGCTCGAAGGGGCCACCGTGTCCGTCTATTCGGGCACCATCGACCTATATACCAGTGACGATGGCATTAACGCCGCCAATTCCACGCTGGGAAGCAATTCCAACGCATACCCCTTCCTGCTCACCATAGAGGGAGGAAGCATCCTCGTTAACGCCACGGCTACGGGAACCGATGACGAGGGAAGCCGGGCGTCTGGCGGCGACGGGCTCGATTCCAACGGAAGCATCATCATGAGCGGAGGAACCGTCGAGGTATACGCAGGTTCGAACGATAACGGCGCAGTCGATTACGGCGACCTGAACAGCGATGGCTGGACGCAAACGGGCGGCACCATCGCCGCATTCGGAAGCAGCATGTCCGTTGCGCCCACATCCGGATCGCAGGCCTACGTGGTGTTCGGAGGCGGAAACGGCGGCGGAACTCCCGACGGCACCCCTGGGGGAACTCCAGGCGGAGGCTTCAGGCCCTTCTCCTCGGAAGACAGCTCCTCGCTCGATGCGCAATCGAACACGCTTAGCGCAACCGCGACTGCGAGGACGCCTTCGAGCGGCACAACCGGAACGGGTTCGGGAAGCATAAGCATTTCGTCCGGTGACACCATTGGCATCTATTCCTCGAGCAACGCGTCTTCGCCGTTGAGCACCTACACGACAAAGGCCTCGGCAAGCTACCTCATCTATTCGTCACCCGAGCTAGCGAGCGGCACGAACTACACGCTCGCAAGCGTCACCAGCCAAGGTACGTCCTCCGGAAGCACCGGAAATGACTCCCAGGGCCAGGGCGCAACGGACGGGGAAAGCAATTCCGGCGGCACCACGGAGGAAACGAACTCCGACCAGAGCTCCGCAACGAGCACCGTTGCCATGTACCGCCTGTACAATCCCAATTCCGGCGAGCATTTCTACACCGCAAGCACAACGGAGCGCGCCAACCTCGTCAAGCTCGGATGGAAAGCCGAGGGAATAGGCTGGCAAGCACCCCAAAGCGGAAACGCCGTCTATCGCCTGTACAACCCCAACGGAGGAGACCACCACTACACCGCAAGCGCATCGGAGCGGGACTGGCTCGTAAGCCTTGGCTGGAATTACGAAGGCATAGGCTGGTATTCCGACGAAAATAAGACGACGCCCCTATACCGCCTGTACAACCCTAATGCCAAAACCGGATCGCACCACTACACGACGAGCGCGGCAGAAGCCAACAACCTCGTCGAACTCGGGTGGAACTACGAGGGCATAGGCTGGTACGGCGCGTAATGGGCCAACGCTGGCGAGACGAGCGGGGGCCGTCTCGTCTCGCCAGCCGCGCGCCCATGTAAGTTGCATTGAAAATGCCCCGCTGATACCCTTTTGTGGCAATATAGACTCCGTATACTAAGTACCCAGTAACGAAGCATACAAGGAGCACTCATGGGCATATTCTCGCGATTCGAAGGCCATGTGGAAGACGGCCTGGAAGGCGCCGCGAACAAGATGTTCGACGCCCCGATCTCTCCTGTTCAGATAGCGAAAAAGGCCGAAAAGGCAATGCGCCGCGAAAAGATGGTCGGCGCGGGCCGCCAATACGCCCCCACGCTGTACACCATCCTGGTGAACCCCGACGACGACCAGCGCCTGTTCGGGTACTACCCCACGCTGGCAGGCGAAACCGAAACGTACCTGGCCGCCAAGGCGAATGAGAACGGCCTGGTCATGGACGGCCAGCCACTCGTGCGCTTCATCGTTGACGAGGAGCTGCGCCACGGCAAGTTCGACGTCATCGCCGAAATGGTCTCGGCCCCCATCATCTCGCAGCTTCGCCAAGAGGAAATGGCGCGTTACGGCCTAGCAGGTGGCCCCCAGATGGGTGGCTTTGCACCGCAGCAGGCATACGCTCCCCAGCGCGGGCCGCAAATGGGCTACGATGCTCCCTACCAGCAGCAGCAAGCATACGCTCCCGCCGGTGGCGGCTATGCGGCAGAAGCGCCCATGGCACAGCCCCCGCACAAGGAACCGCTTCCCTACGTGCCGGAAGAGGAAATCGACCGTTCCATCGACTACGGCGAGTACACCTTCAATAGCCAGGATTTCGAAAACTACGAGGAAAACGGCGCAGCCTACACGCCTTCCGCCCAGGGCCGCGAAGGATACGGGCGCCGCACCTCCCAGCCGCTCGATCCCGCTTACGCAGGAGGCTTCCCCGAGGAAGACCAGTTCGCAGGCTTCGGCGCCCCAGCACGCCCCACGCCCGCTCCCGCACCTGCGCGTCCGCAGCCCATGCAGGCTCCCGCAACGCGCACGTTCAACGACGCCTCGCCCGCGGCGGCGGTCTACCCCGCACGCCTGGTGAACACGGCAACCGGCCGCGCCTATGCGCTCACCGTATCGCGCATGGTCATGGGCCGCAGCAGCGGCTGTGGCATCGTAGTCGACGACATCAACGCCAGCCGCAGCCACGCGGAATTCACCTGCGATGGCAACGGAGTATGGACCATCACCGACCTAGGCAGCACCAACGGCACCTACGTGAACGGCCAGCGCATCACCTCGCAGCCGCTCTACGAAGGCGACCGCATTTCCCTGGGCATGACCGACCTCATGTTCACGCAGAACTAAACGAAGGGATCATCCTTGATCAACGTGACTCTGCTCGTCGGGCGCCTTCTTTTCGTGGCGCTCCTGTATCTGTTCCTGTTCGCCATCACGAAAACGGGCATCGGCCTGGTACGCGGACAGCGCAAGAAGGAAAAGTCCTGGACGATTGCCGTCGAGCGCGGCCCGAAGGAACTGCGCGGCGTGCAAATCGCCGTACACGGCCCCGTTATCGTAGGCCGCAACCCCGGAGCCGACATCGTCATTGGCGCAGGATACGTTTCCGGGCGCCACGCGCGCTTCACCCTCATGGGCCAGAACCTGTTCGTGGAAGACCTGGGCAGCACCAACGGCACCACGGTTAACGGGCACCGCATCTTCGAGCCCACCGCCCTGCGCGACAAGGACACGGTCACCATTGGCGACGTGGTAATGAGGGCGAGGTTCGCATAATGGCGGCCGCACGCACTCAGGCGCAGGTACGACGCGCCCCTTCCGCGAAATTCGGCAGCCGCACCGATATCGGCTGCGTTCGCGAGCACAATGAAGACAGCCTTATCGTGGCCCCGCCGCTCTATGCCGTAGCCGATGGCATGGGTGGCCATGCTGCAGGCGAAGTGGCAAGCGAAATTGCCGTTCGCACGCTGGCCAGGCAAGCCCCCAGCGAAGCCGACACGGAAGCGCTGGGCAATGCCGTAATCACCGCCAACTACGCCGTCATCAACGCGGCCCAGGAAAAGGGCCGTTCAGGCATGGGTACCACCATGACCGCCGCCGTGCTACGCGGCGAACGCCTGGCCATCGCTCAGGTGGGCGACAGTCGCGCTTACCTGCTCCACCAGGGGCAGATGCAACAGCTCACGCGCGATCACAGCCTCATGGCCGACATGATCGAAGCTGGCGAAATAACCCCCGAGGAAGCCCGTGTTCACCCCAAGCGCTCCATCATCACGCGCGCATTGGGCAGCGACCCTTCCATGCAGCCCGACCTATATGAACTCGACGTCTGCACGGGCGATCGCCTGCTGCTATGCTCCGACGGCCTTACGGGCATGTTGGAAGATAGCGAGATCGAGACCATTCTCATGCGCACGCGCGACCCGCAACGTTGCGCAAGCATCCTGGTGAACGAAGCCATCGCCGCAGGCGGGCAAGACAACATTACCGTCGTGGTGGTAGACGTGGAAGGCAACGAAGAGCAGCGTGTAAAGAAAACACGCCGCCGCGGACGCGCATGGGCGATTGTCATCGTGCTTGCCATCCTCGCCACCGTACTGGGCATCTGCTACGGCGCATACCATTACACGCAAACCTGCGCTTATCTGGCTTCGCAAGACGGCAAAGTCGCCGTCTACCAAGGCGTGCCCGATTCCGTATTGGGCGTTTCCCTATCGCATCTCGACCACGTGACCAGCGTGGAAGTAAGCGACCTGGAACCCGGCGTTGCCAATCGCCTTTCCGAAGGCGTCATTCGCGTCGACAACCTCGACAAGGCAAATCAGCTGGTCGATACCTACGAGGAATACATCGAGGAATCGAAGGCGGCATCTGTCTCCGCAAGTACCTCGAACGAGTCTTCCGAAACCGCGGAGGGAACCTCGGGCGAATCGTCCGAAAGCAGCTCCGAAACCGAAGAGGCAACCAGCTCTGCAAACGCGAGCGCATCTGGCTCCCAAGAGGGTGTTGCCTAATGACGCGCCGCAACACCGAACTCCTGCTGCTGCTCATTGCAGCGCCCATCGTCATTCTGCTCTACGCCATGATCGTCATGAACGAGGGCCAAACGCTCAGCGTGGAAACGCTCGGCGTTCCCCTGGGTATCTTCGGCTCCTTCGCCGTAGCCCATCTGGCTGTGCGAAAATGGGCACCTGCAGCCGACCCGGCCATCCTGCCCATTGCGTTCGCGCTTTCGGGCATTGGCATCGCGTTTATTACGCGCCTGGCGCCCGACATGGCGATTCGCCAGGTCATGTGGCTGTTCCTGGGCATCGTGTGCATGATTGGCGTGCTCGTGTTCATGAAGAACATCGACCGCACGGCCAACTACAAGTACACCCTCATGATCTTCGGCATCCTGCTGCTGCTCTCGCCCATGCTGCCGGGCATCGGCACCGAAATCTCCGGTAGCCGCATCTGGCTCTCCCTGGGCTCGTTCAGCTTCCAGCCTGGCGAAATAGCAAAGATTCTCATCGTCTTGTTCCTTGCGGGCTACCTTGCGGCAAATCGCGAGATGCTCTCGGTCTTCACCATGCGCCTGGGTCCGCTGCGCCTGCCCGACATTCGCACGCTGCTGCCCATGCTGCTGGTGTGGGGCCTGGCCCTCATCGTCGTCATCTTCGAGAAGGACCTGGGTAGCGCCCTGGTCGTCTTCTTCGTCTTCCTCACCATGCTCTACGTAACGACGGGCAAGCGCGTCTACATTGCCGTAGCCATCATCCTGCTGGCCATCGGCGGCGTTTTCGCATACAGCGCGTTCTCGCACGTGCAGATTCGCGTGAGCACGTGGCTCGATCCCTTCGCCGATGCGCAGGGCACGGGCTACCAGCTCTGCCAGGCCATCTACTCCATGGCCGACGGCGGCATCTTCGGCGTGGGCATCGGCAACGGTCTGTGCGACAAGATTCCCGTCGTGGAAAGCGACTACATCTTTGCCGCCATCTGCGAGGAAGCGGGCCTTCTGGGCGCCGCTGGCGTGCTGCTGCTATTCGTGGCATTCGCCGTGCGCGGCATCGTGACCGCCGCGCGCGCCAAGAGCGACGTAAGTTCGTTCATCGCCACGGGCCTCACGGCCTCCATCGTGCTCCAGGCATTCATCATCGTTGGCGGCGTTACGCGCCTCATCCCGCTTACGGGCCTTACGCTCCCCTTCATCAGCCAGGGTGGTTCTTCGCTGCTGGCTAGCTTCATTGCCGTGGGCATGCTCCTAAAATGCGGCGACGAGGCCACGGGCGTCGGCCGCGAAATGACCGGCGCCATCGGCGGTTCCGCCCACGCGCAAACGGGCGTGCTGGGCCGCGTTGCCCTGGGCAAGCGCCTCACGGGCCTCATGATCGTTATCTGCCTCATGTTCGCCGTGCTGGTAGCCAACCTCACGCTGCTCATGGTGGTCAACGCCGACTACTATCAGAACCTCTCCACGAACAACCACACCACCGCCAAGGAAGCCACGCGCGAACGTGGCACCATTTCCACGAGCGATGGCGTAGTGTTGGCCCAGAGCATCCAGAACGAAGACGGTACGTACACGCGCATTTACCCCGCAGGCGTTTTGGCTTCGCATGTAGTGGGCTATTCGAGCACGAAGTACGGCACGAGCGGCATCGAAAGCGCTTGCAACGACACGCTTTCCGGCAGCACCGACTTCGCCACCTGGACCGACGTCATCAACAACTACGCTGGCATCTCCACGAGCGGCAATGACGTGAAGCTCACCATCAATTCCGAGATTCAGCAGGCCGCGCAAGACGCGCTCGACGGATATTCGGGCGCCTGCGTCGTGCTCGACCCCGAAACGGGCGCCGTGCTGGCACTGGCCTCCTCGCCCACCTACGACGCCGCGGAATTCGAGAGCCTGCTTTCCAACAGCACCGATTCGGCTTCCAGCGACGCGCTCTACAACCGTGCGACCCAGGCGCTCTACGCCCCGGGTTCCACGTTCAAGATGCTCACGCTGGCCACGGCCCTGCAGAATGGCATCGCCAGCGAGGACACCGTGTACGACGCACCGGGCAGCATGGACATCGGCAATGCGCCCGTTACCAACTTCGACGACACCAGCTACGGCGAAATCACCCTCGCCCGCGCTACCGAAGTCTCCAGTAACACCGTATTCGGCCAGGTGGGCGTTCAGATTGGCCCCGAGCTGCTGGTACGTAGCGCCGAACAGTACGGATTCAACAACACCACCGCCTTCGAGCTTCCGCTTTCGATGTCGCTCATGCCCGACCCCAGCGAAATGACCACGTGGGAAACCGCATGGGCCGCAGTCGGCCAGCCCGTAGGCGAGCACGAAAGCGCCGCAGGCCCGCAGGCCACCGTCCTGCAGATGGCCATGGTGGGCGCAGCCATTGCCAACGGCGGCACCATCATGCAGCCGTACCTGGTAGATAGCGTGTACAACGCCGAAGGCGAAAAGGCGAGCGAGACCTCGCCCACCGTATACGCCAACGTCATGTCCACCAGCACCGCCGATCGCGTGCTCGAAGTGCTGCAGGGCGTTGTGGAAAGCGGAACCGGCAAGGGCGCCGCTATCTCGGGCGTGAACATCGCAGGCAAAACGGGCACGGCCCAGACCGACAAGGAACTCGACAACAGCTGGTTCGTTGGCATGGGCCCCACCGAGGATTGCAAAGTCGTCATCGCCATTGTTCTCGAAGAAAACGATGGCTCTACGAATGCCGCTACGCGAGCAAATAATGTGTTAAGCACTGCTTTGAAAGTACAAGGAGCACTGTAAATGGAGTATGCTAGCGTTAAGGTAATATCTCGCTAGCATGTGCCCAAAAGGAGTTTATACGTGAACGGAAACATGGTAGGCAGAGTCTTCAATAACCGCTATCAGCTCACCGACCGCATTGGCATCGGTGGCATGGCGGAAGTGTACCGCGCGCAAGACCGCGTACTCGGTCGCGTCGTTGCGGTGAAGGTCATGCTCCCCCAATACGCCGCCGACGCCGATTTCACGCAGCGTTTCCGCCAGGAAGCTGCATCGGCAGCCAACCTGCAGAGCCCCTACATCGTAAATGTGTACGACTGGGGCCACGACGGCGATACGTACTTCATCGTCATGGAATACGTGCGCGGCAGCGACCTGAAGACGGCCATCACGCAGCGCGGCGCCATTAGCCAGCGCAAAGTCGCGGAAATTGGCTCCCAGGTGTGCCAGGCTCTTTCCGTGGCACACAACCAGGACATCATTCACCGCGACGTGAAGCCTCAGAACATCATGGTCCAGCCCGACGGCAACGTGAAGGTCATGGACTTCGGCATCGCACGTGCGAAGAATTCCATGAAGCAGCAGACGTCTGCCGTGCTGGGCACTGCTCATTACATTTCGCCCGAACAGGCGCAGGGTAAAGACCTCACCCCCGCTAGCGACATCTATTCGCTCGGCGTGGTCATGTACGAAGCCGTTACGGGCAAGCTGCCCTTCGACGGCCCCGACAGCGTAAGCGTGGCCATGAAGCAGGTGAGCGAATACCCCGTTCCGCCGAGCGAAATCAACCCCGAGGTCGACCCTGGCCTGGAGCAGATCATCATGCGCGCCCTGGAAAAGGATCCGCTGGCGCGTTTCGCCACCGTAAGCGACATGAAGCATGCGCTGAACGACTACCTTGCCGGTCGCCCGGTGAACATGGCCGATGCAACGCATGTCATGGCGGGCGCATTCGTGCCGCCCATAGCCGACGGCACGCAGGTCATGCCCGCCGTCGACGGCGCTACGGGCACCCCCACCCAGGCGGCGCGCACCATGAAGGCGGTCGACGAAGAGGCGCTGCGCAAGAAGAAGCGCAATCGCAACATCGTGGTAGCCTTGCTGCTCATTGTTGTCGTTGCGGCCATCGCCGCAGCCGTATTCCTCATTACCGGCAACAAGGAGGGCACGGTTCCCGACGTAACGGGCCAGAGCGCGCAGGCAGCTGCCGTAACGCTGAAGGCATCTGGCTACGAAGTGGGCACCACCACCGAGGTGTACAGCGATACCGTTGCCGCGGGTAACGTGGTCTCCACCGACCCCTCGGCTGGCACCAAGGCCGCCGAAGGCACCACGGTGAACCTGAACGTTTCCAAGGGCAAGGAGCAAATCGAAGTTCCCGACCTTTCCGGCATGACGGCCGACCAGGCAAAAGCCGCGCTTAGCAAGCTGGGGCTCACCGCCAAGGAAGGCACGTCCGAATACTCCGATAGTGCCGCCGAAGGCACGGTAGCCCGCCAGGACGTTACCGCCGGCACGAAGGTAGACGCGGGCACCACCGTTACGTACTACCTGTCCAAGGGCTCTCAGAACGTTTCCGTGCCCGATCTTTCCGGCATGACGGAATCCGAAGCCAAGGAAGCACTCGAAGCCGTTGGCCTTACGGGTAGCGCGAGCGATTCCCAGTATTCCACCACGGTCGCCAAGGGCTGCATCATCTCGCAGAACCCCTCGAAGAGCACGAAGGTCGAAAAGGGCACCAAGGTCACCTACGTGGTATCGCTGGGACAGCAGTCCGTTCCCGACGTCATTGGCCTCACCCAGTCGGAAGCGCTTTCCGAGCTGAGTGACTTCGATGTGCATGTGGTCGATCAGTCCAGCAGCACCGTTGCCAAGGGCGTCGTCATCGACCAGAAGAAGAACTCCGATGGGTCCATCTCCATCTACGTCAGCACGGGCCCCGCAAGCTCTTCCAGCTCCTCTTCGAGCAGCTCCGGCTCGTCGAGCGACTCCAGTAGCTCCAACTCTTCCAGTTCGAGCTCATCGAGTTCCAACTAACGCCTACGCGTGATTGCTTTAGGGCCAGCCCCTCGGGGTTGGCCCTTTTTCGTATCCCCAGGGGCGGACAGGCGGTGCCCCTCCCCGAGGCACCCGCTCCGCTGCTCACGTGGCTTCGGCCCCGCATGGGCCGAAACCTACGCTCGTGCGCTCGCTGGTTCATGCATTCACTTCGCGCTGTTCGGGATGGGCCGTAGCGCGTTTTGGATTGCTTTCACAGTGCCTCGGGGAGGGACGCCGCCTGTCCGCTATTGCGGATTCGGCTGGAGCCACCACGATTGCCCATCCCCACAACATCACACGAAACGATAGTCGCAACTCAAAGAGTCTTGCTGGAACGCGTATGCCCACACGAGGCGGTACGCACTCGTTAGCCAACCAACCCTCGAAAGGACCACGACCCCTGCGCGGAGCCCGCACTGCCGAAGCTGAGAAGGTTTAAACCTTTAAACCCAATTGGCTACAACAGAGGATGGTCAGCAGCGCAAATAAGAGCCACAACAGAGAAAAGATTTACAAAGGGCCGCACTCATCGTGGTCGGGCAGCCTACATGGTCGTGCCTTGCTTCAAGCCAGCTCGCTGCGAATGAGGTAGTCCCTGGCGCTACAACCCTTAATGGGCAAGGTCGACCGGCATATGCCCGCAGGGGCACTGTGAAAGCAACAAAAAGCGCTGAACCCGGGGTTGCCAGCGGAGAGCGGGAGGCGAAGCCTCACGCAAATCCGCGGGCAA
>JAILNP010000064.1:0-12378 GCA_024691475.1 Eggerthellaceae bacterium | reverse complement strand
ACAGCGGATCGCATTCAGCTTGCAGCTTTTCCAGCTCTTCGCAGTAGACCTTGGGAAGGATCTCGGAGCGCGTGGAGAGGGTCTGGCCAATCTTCACGAAGCTCGGACCCAGGTCCTCGAGCATGGCGCGAAATTCTTCGGGCGTAATCCCCGAAAAGAAACGATGCTTGCGCACCAGACTGTATATCTCGCGAAGACGCTTCGTACGCGCTTTGCGGGAAAGGTCGAACTTATGCTCGGGGTCCATTTCGGACCCCGATTTAAAGATGTATTTGAGAACCGTGTTGTCGGGCACCGGAGTACCTTACCAGCAGAAAGGCTATTCGGCGCCTTCGGCCTTGTCTTCGCTTGCCTCTACTTCGACTTCGACGACTTCGTCCGCCTGAGCCTGGGCATCCTTGGCGTTGAGCTTTTCGGCGACCTCGGCAGCCTTGGCAACGAACGCAGCACGCTCTTCTTCGTTCATGAACGACATACGCGCTTCAAGAGCGGCATCACGCGCCTGAGCCGCGCCATTCGCAGCCTTGCGCTTCAGTTCGGAATTGATGTCTTTGCCCTGCTCGACGGTGATTTCCCCCTTGGCGATCATGACGTCGACCATTTCCTTGGCCTTTTCGCCCGTAATGGCCATCGCGCCAATGCCAGCTAGAAAAACGTTCTTGAAACCCTCACTCACATTTGCCATGGCAAACCCCCTTTTTCTTGGGAACAAACGCTTCATCAAGCTGGTACGTATTATAGTGCAATGGCCAAACATCAGGGCCAACGACAACAAACTGCAACCGTACGCCCTGCGCAAGACGCAATTTTCGTGTCAGAGCCACGCAATCCAAACGCTTGCGCAGGAGGTGCGGTAGGATACTAAACCATGAAAGAATTCGATAACTACATTGGCGTATTCGACTCGGGCGTAGGCGGCATCAGCGTGCTGAAGGAGCTGGTGCAGGCAATGCCGAACGAGCATTTCCTGTTCTACGGCGATTCCGCCCACGCGCCCTACGGCGACAAGGATCCGCAGAGCATCGCGCGCCTTTCGAACGATATCGCAACCCGCATGATCGACTCAGGTTGCAAGGCGATCGTCATCGCGTGCAATACGGCCACCAGTGCGGCGGCAGAACAGCTGCGCGCCACCTGGCCTAACACGCCCATCATCGGCATCGAGCCCGCGCTGAAGCCCGCTGCCCGCGCATTCGTGCACGGCCGCATTCTGGTCATGGCGACAGCCGCCACGCTCAAGCTCGAAAAGTTCCACGAACTAGCGGTGCATTGGGGGAGCAATTCCGAAATCCACACGCTTCCCTGCCCAGGGCTCGTCGACCTCATCGAGACCGGTGACCTGGATTCCAGGGCCATGCGCACCTACCTAGAGGAAAAGCTTGGCCCCTACCGCGGAAAAGTAGACGCCATCGTGCTGGGCTGCACGCACTACCCCTTCATCAAACGCCAGATCGCATACGTCATGGGCGAGATCGCGTTCTTCGACGGCGGCGAGGGAACGGCACGCCATACGAAACGAAAGCTACAGGAGCACGGCATCGAAGCACCCGATGACCAGAAGGGACGCGTCGTCTTCCGCAGCAGCATCGAAGGCGAAGGGCAACGCGAGCTCTACGAACGCCTCTATCACCTTCCCCTGTACTAACAACTGCGCAAAAAGGGTCCGCAACTCCACGAGCTGCGGGCCCTTTTCAGACGCGAATTGATTCGACCTAGACGGTTTCGAACGCCTGCGGGTCGCGCGGCTTGCTCTGGCGCACGTTGACTTCGGCCTTCAGGCTCACGCGCGCGTTCTTGGGAACGCTGCTGGTAACGAAGGCGCTACCACCGATGACCGAACCCGCGCCCACGATGGTTTCGCCACCCAGAACACTGGCATTCGAGTAGATCGTAACGTTGTCCTCGATGGTGGGATGACGCTTCACGCCCTTCAAGCCCTGACCAGCGCGCGTGGAAAGAGCACCCAGCGTAACGCCCTGATACACCTTCACGTGCTTGCCAATGATCGTAGTCTCGCCAATGACGACGCCCGTTGCGTGGTCGATGAAGAAGTACTCGTCGATGGTGGCACCCGCATTGATGTCCACGCCAGAATGATCATGCGCGTATTCGCTCATGATGCGCGGAATGAGGGGCACGTTCTGCACGTACAGCTCGTGCGCAATGCGATGCACGAAGATGGCGAACAGGCCGGGGTAGCTGAAGATAATCTCTTCCTTGCTACCTGCAGCAGGGTCGCCGTCGAACGCGGCCTGTACATCGGTAAGCAGAATGCGCTGCACCTCGGGCAGGCGGCACAGGAACGCCTGAACGACGCCATCGACGCGCTCTTCGAGCTCATCGAGGTTGATATCGGGGTCCTCAAACAGGAACGCTTCGCGCACCTGCGCGGAAAGCTGATGCTCGATACGGCTGAGCGCTTCGCCGATGAAGTAATCGGAACGATGAAGCGTGGCTACGTCGTCGCTAAAGTAGCGCGGGAAGAGAACGCGACGCACTTCCTTGATGATTTCGATAATGGCCCCACGACTGGGAAAATGACGGTCTACGCAACTGAGGCACACTTCCTCATTTTCGTAGTTTGCCGAAATGCCTTCGATAATGCCCTGCATATCATTTGATTCGATCATATAGGCTCCTAGCATTCCAGGACGCGCGTACGCGTCCTGCATCCTGTTTTGGGGCTATTCTAACGCAGTCACATGGGTTAGCAGCGAGAAAGAATAGCCGTGAGCATCTTTTCCGATGCTCTCACACCTTCAAAACCCTCCATCTACCTGCAACTTCCAACGAGGGGCCAAAGAGAGAGCGTGCGGCATCTGGTATACTCGATATACCAAAATAGTAATATCTAGGAGGCGCATATGCAGAAATTCATTGCCGACGAATCGCTGTGGGAGCTCTTCCCCGACGCAGCCATTGCCGTCCTCTCCTTCAAGGGAGTGCAGGAAACGAAGGAGCTCTCCGAGCAAGAGGCCATTGAAGTGCGTCAGCTCCTTGCCGCGGCAAACGAAGAGGCCAATAAGCACCTCACGAGCAACACGATTTCCCAAAATGCCGTGCCCGCAGCATGGCGCGCGGCATACCAGAAGTTCCCCACCAAAAAGGGTGCGCGCTGCTCCATCGAGAACCTGCTCAAGCGCGTTCTGAAGGGCAACCCCGTGGGAACCATCGCCCCTTCGGTCGACATCACCAACGCTATCTCGCTGAAATACGCCTTCCCCATCGGCGTTGAGAACCTGGGCGCTGTCGAAGGCGACCTGCGTCTGGGCGCCATGCAGGGCGGCGAGGACTTCCTGCCCATCGGCTCGGACAAGCAAGAGCCGCCCCTGCCCGGCGAAATCGCCTACTACGACACCGTGGGTGCCATCTGCCGCTGCTGGAACTGGCGCGACGGCCAGCGCACCGAAGTAAACGATGCAACGACCGAGGAATTCGTCGCCATGGAATGCATCGAGCCCGAACGAATCGACGACCTGCGCACCGCTATGGACGAACTCGCCGAGCTCATGACCAAGTACCTTGACGCAGAAGTCGTCGCCAAGGAAATCATCACGAAGGACAACCCCGAGGTAGTCATCGCATAGCGGCATCGCAACCAATTCCGGGCACACGCCCAAGCGAAAGGAAAGCCATGCTCGTACTCGTCGTAAACGCTGGCAGCTCGTCGCTGAAAAGCCAGCTCATCGAAACCGAAGGCAAGATCACGCGCATGAAGTGCTTGGCCGAGAAGCTAGACTCTGCCAACGCGAGCATGGCCATCTCCTTCGCCCCCGACTTCAAGAAGGCGGTCTATTCCGTAGCCAACCTTAGCGTGTCGCAGTGCCTGCGCAAGCTACTGGACATCATGGAGGAAGAACCCGACTCCCCCATTTCCGGACTCGACCAGATAGACGCCATCGGAAACCGCATCGTAGCTGGCGGCGAATACTTCACGAAGGCCACGCTCATCGACGCAGAGGCGCGCGAGAATCTCACGAAATGCGAGGAGCTCGCCCCACTGCACAACCCTCCCGCAGACACCTGCATCGACATGCTGCGCGAACTGCTTCCCAACACTCCGCAGGTTGCTGTATTCGATACGGCCTTTCACGCCACCATGCCCAAGAAGGCGTACATGTACCCGCTGCCCATGGAGTACTACGAGAAGTACCATATTCGCCGGTACGGAGCACACGGCACGAGCCATCGTTACGCCGCCCAACAAGCAGCAAACTTGCTGGGGCGGCCGCTGCGCGACCTGGGCCTCATAACCTGCCATCTGGGCAACGGAGGCTCCATCACGGCCGTCAACCACGGCCGTTCTATTGACACCACCATGGGCTTCACCCCGCTAGAAGGGCTCATGATGGGAACGCGTTCGGGCTCCATCGATCCCGCCATCATCACCTACATCATGCGCGAAGAGGGTAAAACGTTCGACGAGATGGACGCCATCTTGAACCGCCAGAGCGGCGTGCTGGGCATCAGCGGAATGTCATCCGACATGCGCGACGTGCTCGACGCCGCCTCCAAAGGCGACGAGCGAGCAAACCTGGCCATCGATATGTACGTCTATCGCGTGCAGAAGGCCATCGGCTCGTACTACGCCGCCATGACGCGCACCGACGCGGTGGTCATGACGGCAGGCATCGGGGAAAACTCGGCCGACCTGCGCGAACGCATTTTCGCGGGACTCGCGCACATGGGCATGATCTTGGACAAGGAACGCAACGACGTCACGGGGCAAATCGGCATGAACCGCGTAATCAGCATCGACGACAGCCCCATCAAGATCTGCGTCGTAACCACCGACGAAGAGATGCGCATCGCTCGCGAAACCGACAATCTCATCAGCCAGCTCTAGTCATCAACCAGTTGAAAAGGCGGCCCTCTGGCGAACTAATTGGACTCAAACGGGAATAAAAGAGGTATGATGTGCGGCAACGCAATCATCACGCCAATCGGAAGAAGAGTCCATGGTTCGCCTATCGCAAAGCCGCATCGATTACCTGATGGAAGAGGACGTTCCCTATATCGACCTCACGAGTGCCGTACTGGGCATTTCCGAGAAACAGGGCGAAATGCAGTACTTCACCCGCGAGGCATGCACGGTTGCCGGTGCCGAAATCGTTGCGCGCATGGCAGAAAACGCAGGTTGCAAGGCACGTGTGACGCACCCCACGGGGTCTTTCGCCCAACCTGGCGATACCATCGTATCCGTAACGGGCAGCGTTGGGGCATTACACCAGGTCTGGAAGGCGGGCCTGAACGTACTCGACCATCTTTCCGCCGTGGCCACCAAAACGCGTGCCATGGTGGATGCCGTACACAAGGCAAACCCCCATTGCGAGGTCCTTACCACGCGCAAGAGCATGCCCGGCTGCAAGGACCTGCTCATCGAGGCCATCATGGCGGGCGGAGCCTTCCCCCACCGCCTAGGACTATCCGAGACTGTTCTGGTATTCGAACACCACATGACCTTCCTTGGCGGCTTCGATGCCTTCGTAGAACACCTTCCCGACTTCCGCAGCCGCTGCATCGAAAAGAAGCTCTTCGTGGAAGCTACGCCTGAACAGGCACTTACCCTAGCACGCGCTGGCGTGGACGGCATTCAGCTCGACAAGGTACCGGCAAGCACCCTGAAGACACTCGTTCCGGAGCTTCGCGCAATCGACCCGCATGTGACGCTCATCGCCGCAGGCGGCATCAACCCGGCCAACGCCGCAGACTACGCACCAACGGGCGTCGATGGCCTGGCGACAACGTGCCTCTACACCGCCAAGCCGCTCGATATGAGCGTGCGCATGACGACGCTTTCCTAGCGTAGAAAGCGAGCGCACGCCAATCGGCTCGGCCGCGTATCAGTTGCGCCGCAAGAGCGCGTTTGCCCCCCATCAGCGAGTACACTAAAGCACGGGCGCAATTCGAGCCCATGGACACGCGCAGAGAGGATGCCTCGTGAAGACCATCGTCATCAGCGACTTGCATCTGGGCCTCGACGACAGCCTGTCGGAAACCGTGAAAAACCGCCCAAAGCTCGCAGCCTTCATCGGACTGATCGGGCGAGAGCATTTGGCTGACGAACTCGTCATCAATGGCGACTTCCTGGATCACTGGTTCTACCCAGCAACTGCAAATGCTCCGCGCACCTCCCATGAGTTCTATAAGGCGTGTGCCAAGAACAACGCAGAGGTAATTGAGGCCATCAAAGACCTGGTTCGTTCGGGCACGCCCGTAGTCTACGTACCTGGCAATCACGATATGACGCTCACTTCTGAAGCGCTAGAGGAAATCATTCCCGGCATCATCCAAGCGCGCGACATGCCTGGCTTGGGACGCTATCGCACGGGCATGCGCGGCGAGGTAGTCATCGAACATGGGCATCGCTACGAAATACTGTGCGCCCCCAACACCATTGCTAACGCCAGCATCATGGAATACGGCCACCCCCTGCTGCCACCCGGCTACTTCTTCATTCGTCTCAAGGAACGCTCCATCGCCGAGGCGCGCTATGCGAATCCCGCACGCAATGCAGCATGCAGGAAAGCTCCACCCACGCTTCCCGAACCAAACCCCAACGACAAGCAGGCATGCGCGGAATACGCGTACTGGAAGCTCTGGGCCGACATCGTGAGCGATTGGTTCCCCGTTGAAGAGGAGCTCGACGACAAGTTCATCGAGGTGGCTGTCGATGGCCTGGTAGGAACGTTTTCGCCGAGAGACCTGCTGCCAGTTACGCTACCTGGGGAAGACTCCGCTAGCCCACTCTTCCAGGAACTGATACCAACCTGGGACGAGATGCAGCGTCGCAATCTCGTACCCACGCCCATTTCAGCCCAGCACTCCATCGAGCATCCTACAAGCGATGAAGAGGACATCGAGGTTCTTCCAGCGCTCGAATTCTTCGACGTTGACCCCAGCGCGGACGTAGTCGTGCTTGGCCATACGCACGTGACGGGATACAAGGAATTCCCGGGCTACGATCGACCCAAGATCTTCGCGAACAGCGGAACGTGGGTCGACTCGAATGGCAACGACCCCGAAAACACCGCCACCTTCGCGCTCGTTGAATCCACCAGCGATGGCGATACCGTAAGCGTGCTCAAATGCGAAGGCGATACCGCGGTCGAACGCATCGTTCCCGTTCAGAACGACCATATCAGGCCAACGAAATAACCTAGCTGCCATCACCGTCGCACAAAAAAACTCTACCGAAACGAAAGCCTGAACAGGGAAATCAGCCCCCACGCAAATTAGCCAAGGCCGGCAAGGGCGGCTATCAGGGTATTGACCTCGTCGGGACGATCGGCATTCGAGTTATGCCCCGCACCGGCAATCCACGCCAAGGGGTACCCGGTCTTCTTCGCCCACGCACGATTGTAGCGACGCGTTGAACCCGCTGCGTCCTTTTCGCCGCAGATGAGATGCACAGGGCAATCGATTTCGTAAGGAAGGTCGCACTCGATTGCCGCCGCCAGAATGCGGTAGCCATACCCCGCAAGAACAGAAAACTCTTCGTGGTTGTATACGCTCCAGATTTCCCGCATGAGCTTCTGACCATACTCCGTCGTAGCGCAGCCCTTCACGCCAGCCCGAACGAGCGGCTCATGAGGATAGGCCCTATAGACGGAGGTCATACGACTGAGCAACCAGAGCTCCCAGGAAGAATAATACTGCCGCTGAAGAGGCGCGGAATCGATGGAGACAAAACCCGCAACCTCACCTGGAAACCGTTGCATGAACGCTTGGCTCACATAGCCACCCATGGATTGGCCAACAAGAATAGGGCGTTCGATGCCTTCCACGTCAAAAATCTCATGGAGCCAGCAGGCCATATCTTCGAGCGAAAACGACAACTCAAAAGGACGCGAGTCGGCATGGGCTGGCGCATCCCACACGAACACGTTGCACAAACGCTCAAAGTATTCGACCTGCTTTTGAAACAAGCGATGGTCGGCAGTGAGCCCTGGTAGAAAGACAAGCGTTACCGCATGGGGCTCGATTTCATTGACCCAATACGTAATAGCTCCCTTATCAGTCGCATAGGCCTTTCGAATCACAGGCAAGCCCCTTTCCAATGTGCAAGCGGGTGGGAAATAGATTCGCATATGCAAGATGATACCAAGACGGTGCCCCTCGCTTGTAAAGAGGCCTGACAAAGGAATAGATCGCATGCGAATAACCTATCGTGCGATACCATGGATGAAGCGTCGAAACGACCAATCGGCAGGCTACGCGGAAAAGAGGCCTCATGAAAACGCACGACTTACCTACCTGCGAGTTCGGGTTCCACGACATCACAATGCATGTGCAGCAGGATGTGCATGAAAGCGGCGTCCGCGAGGGTCTTTGCACGGTTTATTGCCCACACACCACCGCAGCCATCACCATCAACGAAAACGTCGACCCCGACGTGC
This sequence comes from Eggerthellaceae bacterium, assembly GCA_024691475.1. GTDB lineage: Bacteria > Actinomycetota > Coriobacteriia > Coriobacteriales > Eggerthellaceae > Denitrobacterium. The sequence continues at coordinate 3,979 of JAILNP010000064.1, read as the reverse complement.
AACACGACCTAAAACTTGCACTTGGCGACATCTTCGGTCGACGCGATCGCCCCGACTTCCTCCACGCCGAGGGCAACAGCCATGCGCATTTGAAATCGAGCCTAGTCGGAGCATCGGAAACCATCCCCATCTCGAACGGGAAACTGGCGCTCGGCACCTGGCAGGGCATCTACTTCTGCGAATTCGACGGCCCGCGCCATCGTCGCTTCTACGTGCAAATTGTTGGGGAATAACTCAAGGGAACGCTCACGTTGCCTCAACTTTTCGAGCAAACGCTGTCATTCTAGCTGCGGACGCAATTAAATACGCCAAAAGGCCCGGCCTTCCATCAAACTTTGACGCTGCGCTATCGGCTGCTCCAGCTCGTTTCCTCGGAGTCGACGCCTTGCCCCGTGCCGGAAGTAGCATTAATCGTGATGGTATTTCGGTAACCCTCGGGGAGCGAGGTCAGGTTGGGAGCTCCTTCGACCTCATTGAATACCATTGTCTCGTAATGGCCGTTGGGGCCGAACTGCTCGTCCACGCCGTACCATTCGGTTCCCGTGGAGTCCTTCACGTAGTATTCGCCGCCCGGCAACCACGTCTCAATGGTGCCGCCGCCTTTGACGAAGAGGGTTTCGGCAAGCTTATCGTCCTTGGTGTACACGGAGACGTACACGCCCTTGCTGGCGTCATCCTCGTTAACTACGAAGGCGAGGATCATGTTGTCGCTGGTCATATCGGAGTCATGGAACAACTCGCCGGTTTCCGGCATAGGCTGCACGCACTTGGCGGCGCGCTGTTCCCAGTCGTCGTAAGCACTCTTTTCGAAGGCCTCTTTCGCGCTGTAATACTTACCCGCGTCATAGAGGGCGCACGCGCGATCGTACTCGGCCTTCGCCGAATCGTCAGAACTGGAACTTTCGGAAGTGGATTCGGACGATGCTGGAGTTGAGTTCGAAGCGCTGCTCCCACCGCAGGCGACAAGGCCCAGCATCAACACGAGCGCACAGCACCACAGAACGAATGTCAGGGATTTCCTCATAGGTCCCACCCCTCTCGGACGCTTGCAAGTCGTCACGTTTATTGTACTCCCCCGCAAAGCAGCTCGAAGCTGAGTTCCGCGTCCGCTGTCTCTTCCCCCAATATACGAAAAGAGCTCCCGATTGGAAGCTCTCCAAATTCAGATGGCGGGATGTACGAGACTTCCGCGCACGCCTTCGGCGAGCGCTCGACCCCTCCCTCGCAGGCTCTGTCGGGCGAAACGCTACGGACGCCCCACTGGGGCGTCCGATTAACGCGTTTCCACCCCAACGAGTTCAAGTCTCGCCACCTTCTCCAAATACGAAAAGAGCCCCATTGCTGGGACTCTTCCAAATTCAGATGGCGGGATGTACGAGACTTGAACTCGCGACCTCCGACGTGACAGGCCGGCGCTCTAACCAACTGAGCTAACACCCCGTGCTTAAGCAGCGAAGGAAACTATACAGGTAAACAAAGACCAACGCAAGAACTTTTTTGCGTTTATGGCATTCCAATAGCAGAAAGCCATCAGCCAAACGTGAACAAACCTCCGTCCCCGTTCACGCACGCACGGCGTCGGCAGAGCCGCAACGTGCGATGGACCAGCGAAAGTAGAGAAGCGACACAAGAACGGCGGCGACCATGCCCATCACGGTAGCCATGGCCGAACCTTCGACGCCCATGCCCAGGGCACCCATGAACAGCAGGTCAAGCAGCACGTTCGCTATTCCGCCAACCACCAGCACGACCGATGAAAGCCTCACGTTGCTATCGACACGCAACAGCATAGCCATAACCGAGGCAAGGATGAAGACGGGGCTTGAAGCGGTGACGATGCGCAAGAACGAGGCGGTATAGGGCACCGTGGCCCCATCAGAGGAGATGAGTCGCGCAAGCGGTTCCGCAAAGGGAGCGATGATCAGGGCAAATATGGCTCCGATGGCAATAGATAGAACAATTCCCAGGGTAAAGGCACGATTGGCCGCCGCGGCATCGCGCTTCCCAATGGCAATGGAAACGAGCGTAGAAGAGCCCACGCCAATGAGCATGGCCAAGACGGTGAGCATGTTCACGATAGGCGAGGCAACGCGGATGCCCGACATGGGGACGGGACCCAGAAGCTAGCCCACGATAATCGTATCGGTAACGATGGTAACCTGGAGCAGGAGAACCGCGGCGATGGAAGCAACGAAGAACTTGCGATACTGACCACCTAGGGCGATGGCCGTGCGCGCATAGACGCCGGAAGGAATCCGACGACCACGTTCACCCCACGTGCATACGCTTCCCGACCCAACGAGCCCTCCCCCTACCGGGACCACGCACTAGATCATACAGATGAAATCATAGCAATAAGGACAAGGCCATTAACCCTTAATGGTTCGTTGAAACGTTCGCGTCATCTCGGAGTGCACCCCCCGACTCAGTGAACCCATCACGACGCTCCTGCGCGCTCGGCACGCGCACCTAGCCCTGTTACACACGCATTGCCCAATGCAACTCAAGGCAAATAGGCAGCGGAGCATTTAGCCATGCGCTTCCCACAATGAAACAACTCGAATGTTTTGTCGCTGCATTCCAAAAAAGCAGTTTGCTAGCTTAGGAGGCAGATCGCATAAAGCCCTGATGGCAATGCGCATTGTTTGGTTGAAAGGGGAGCTACCATGATATCCGAGTTTTCGCTGTTCCTATTCACATTGCTTGGCGGCACAGCCGCCGGGGCCTATGCATTTACGTGGGCGTTTCCAACGGGCGAAAGCAAGAGGCGCTGGCTGCTTCCCGGAATCGCACTCGTACTCCTTGCAATTGGCGGTGTTGCCCTTTTGCTGCATCTAGGACACCCCGAACGAATGCTCTTCGCATTCTCCAACCTGTCCGCAGGGATCACCCGCGAGGGAATCACGACGGGATTGTTTGGAGCGCTCGTCCTCGTTGACCTCATCTTCGCAATTCGCTCGAACAAGCCCGTCCCCAAGGCCCTCGGCATCGTAACGGCACTCGCCGGCGTTGCGCTGCTCGTAGCCATGGGCTCGGCATACACCCAATTCCATGGCGTAACCGCCTGGGCAAATTGGACCTCGATGGCACTGTTCGTCATAGGCGGCTTGTCCGCGGGCGTCTGTCTTATATCCCTATGCAATGCGGGTATTGCCCGAAACGGTTCGTTTGGCATCTGCGCGGTCGCGCTAAACGTGCTCTTCGCCTGTACGGCAATTGCCTTGGGAGCGCATTTCGCCACAATCGGCTACTCGCTCATTCCATTCATCTGCTCCGCCGCGCTCGCAATTGCAGCCGCAATTTCATCTTGGCTCGCAAAGGGGCGCGATGGATTCGCCTGCATAGCGCTGTCGTTCGCACTCGCTCTAGCGGCGGTAATCATTGCACGCTATGCATTTTACCTGGTGGTATAAACACGGGACAGCCAAATACCCAGCACGCTTATCACGCAAAGTATGGCGCGATTGGATGGGAGCCCAATCGCGCCATTGCCATTTTCAAGAGCACATGGATCCAGGAGCATCGCCCAAGATTATTGCGCGCGAAAATTAGTAAAGTGTCTCCAGAATATCCGACGGAATGCATTTGCAAATCGCAGACACCACGTCGTAAGCATCAACGGCGCAGCCCGAAATAAGCCATTGCTCGATTGCATACGAGCAGCCGGCAGCAGAAAAGCGTATCGCAACAAGCTGGTCGAACGTCGGATCGCACGCGTGAGCATGATGCCAGCACTCGAGCATGTACTCCTCGTTTGTATCGACAATGGAATCGTACAGCGAGTTCTGCCCGCGAAAACGAAGGGTGGCAACATAGAATGCACGATTCTCGCGAAGATGTTCGAGCTGCGCCCGAAGACTGGTTTCGAAACTGTAGTACTTGTCCCTATCCTGCAAGCGTATGTTCTTGAAACGCTTATACGACCAGTTGACTATATCGAATTTATCGGAAAAGCATCGATAGAACGTGCTGCGCGAAA
>JAILNP010000061.1:0-28031 GCA_024691475.1 Eggerthellaceae bacterium | reverse complement strand
ACCTTGCCGACGGGATAGCCGGTTCCTTCGGTTGCCGATATCCCTAGAAGCGACCCAGCTGCGACCACGGTGTACTCGGGCGCGTTCTCGCAGAAATACTTAAGGGACGTGATGGCCTTCGGGCAGACCTGCACCTCGTCGAGGACGATGAGCGTTTTCCCTGGCTGGATGTCCATGTCGAGCTCGAGCGAAAGCGAGGCGATGATCCTCGCGATGTCGAATCCGGAGTCGAAGTAACTGCGAGCGAGCGGGTCGTTGTCGAGGCTCACGTAGGCGACGTTCTCGAAATTCAGCCTTCCGAACTCCTTGAGCAGCCAGGTCTTTCCAACCTGCCTGGCGCCGTTCAGGATGAGCGGTTTGCGCCGCGCATTCTCCTTCCAGGCAACGAGTTCATCCATGAGGGCTCTTCTCATGCAACCTCCCTCCATAAAGATTACGTCCTCATTATAGCTTGATATTGCAATAATAAGGACGTAATAATGTGTGTGAGCGCAATTTATCAGGAGGTTCTATTCCCACTCAACAGACGCACGAAGCTGGAGTTCATTCTAGCGCTCACAAAACCGCTGGCAGAAGCCCTAAAATTCGCATGAACCATAGACACGGGGCTTTCCATGGACAAAGATTGGGCAAATCATGCTCGGCGCCCACGTCGAGCGCTCCGCGCTTAATCAAGCTCGCTTGCTGAGCGTCTTCTTATGGTAGTTCACGTTCCCGCAGTGAGGGCACCGCATCCTTCGGCTCCTGCCGATGTGCCGAGCGATTACGACGGCCTTCATCGAGGGGATGTATCGCTCGCCGCAGTCCTGGCACTCGTGGTAACCGACCTCGCGTTCGAGCTTGAGGCAGTGGTACATACCGAACGCGAAGAGCGCGAGCGCGATACCTATGAGCAACACCCGCGCCCAGATAGGCATCTCGGCGAGCAACGCCGTGAAGACGAGCGCCAGGAACGCCACGCTCGATGTGCATCCCACGACGATCTCGAGCGAGAGCAGCCGCTTGTTCGATGCCTCCTCATACGCCCGAAGCTCGACGATGTTCTCTTCGGCCATCTTTCTGTAGTCGTCCATATCCAGTCGCTCCCCGCTGAGAAGCTCGTTGACGGTAATCTTGAGAAGGTCGCAGAGTTCGAGCATGATAGAGGCGTCAGGGAGGCTTTTGCCGTTCTCCCACTTGGAGACTGCGCGGTCTGTAATGCCAAGCATTTCCGCAAGCCTTGCCTGCGTGAGGCCCCGCTCTTTCCGGCACGACGCGATGAACCTTCCGATTTTTTCCTGATTCATGGGGAGCACCTCCTTTCCATGGACAACATAGGGCCTATCGTCCTCGATTTCCACGAACCACCGGTTGAGTTTCGCCTGGTCGCCTGTATCTCAACCAGCAGTTGAGCGATTATGGGCAACAGCGCGAACAACGACCCGCCTAAGGCCCGCAACCTCCTAAGCGCGGCGGTATCTCGTGCCGGGCCCCTCACCCAACCTCTTCACCAGGCCTCGCGCTACGAGTGTGTTCAGGATCCTGATGGTCTTGTCCTTGCTGAATCCGGCAGCCCCGGAGATTTCCGAACGGGTCATTCTCCTTCCCTTGGCGATGGCGTCCCACACCGTCTCCTCGGCTCCCGTCAAATCGACCTCTTGGACTACGGGGAGTGTCACCGCCACGGACCCCGCGCGTACCGAGAATGCGGGGCCCGTCGGCGCGCCCTCGTACGCATCCCTGATTCTTATGACGCCGGTCCCGAATTTCTCCACCATGTCGAGCCGGAAAAACACCCCCGCAAGGGTCGGGTTGCGCAATATCGAGACATGGCCAGCAAGGTAGTCCTCCTCTGTCAGGCCGGAAGGCAGTGAACCGGGAGACACGACCTCTATTCGGTCGGGGAACATGCTTACCGTAATGTTTGCCGGCACGTCCCATGTGCGGTGGGCCAGGGCGTTGGCCATGGCCTCGCGGAACGCTTCGTAGGGCACGAGCTCGTGTCGCCTGCGCAGGCTCCCCTCGATTCGCTCTAAAGCGTAGTAGCGCTCGTACATCTCGAGGGCGGCATCGTACTGTGCCAGTGCGGAGGCACCCTCTACGGTCACGCGGTCGAGCATGTCATTGATGGTCTCTCCGAAGCGCACAATGTCGGTCCCGGGCATCGCGCCTGTGTCGGCGAGCATCTCCGCGGCCATCGTGTACTTCCCCTGCTTGTTCTGCAGACCAAGCGTGCGCATGACGTTGGAATCAAGGCTTTCTATCCCTAGGACATCTGACAATCTTTTTTCCATCAGCTGAAACGAGAGGTCATCCCGTTTGGATTCGAGTTGGTCAAAATATTGGTTTGAGCCCTCGAGAACAAGCCTGCCGTACTCGAGCTTATCGACTTCCACCGTGGAAGAGTCGCTACGCCTGTACGCTTTTCCCTTGCAGAGGTAGGGTTTGTGGGCTCCCTCCTCGACGATGAGCGTTACTGTTCGCGCCTCCTCGTCCACCTCCAGCGAGAACGCAGGCCTTGGGTCGATGCTGTCGTTAATCGCATTCTCTATACGCAGGGCATCGCCGGCCGGATCTTCGAGCCCTACTGCGCAACGCCCGTCGTCGACACCAAATACCACCCTTCCCGAACCGAAGTTCGCGAACGCGCTCACGGTTTTCAGATAGGATGGGGTGACGCTTTCCTTGTATTCGAGGAATACGGATTCTCGGGGCAGCATCATGACCTCCAATTCAAAAGTAATCGCTGCATCGATAATACAACGATTCTGATATCGTTGCAATCATGTTGCAACGATACAGGCATGCCTTGAGCTATATATGCCCTTGTGTGGACAAATACATGGACAAATCATCCCGAAAGGTGTGCTTTCTTTCAGAGCGAAGTAGTGTGCCGATTTCTCGAACACACCACTTCTGACCTGGTAAAACGTTATGTTTTGGGGTGAACCGCTTACTAGTGGTTTGCTCCGATTTTTATTCCCACTCGATCGTCGCGGGCGGCTTGCTCGTGATGTCGTAGGCCACGCGATTCACGCCAGGCACCTCGGCGACGATGCGGCCGGAGATGCGCGCCAGCACGTCGTAGGGGAGCTTCGCCCAGTCGGCCGTCATGGCGTCGCTGCTTTCCACGGCGCGCAGGATGATGGGTCGTGCGTAGGTGCGCTCGTCGCCCATAACGCCCACCGAGCGGATGTCGGGCAGCACGGCGAAGTACTGCCAGCAGCTATGCTCGCTGTTGCGCTCGCCAGTCTGCTCGAACAGACGCGCGTTGTAGGCGTCCAGTTCCTCGCGCACGATGGCGTCGGCGTTCTTCAAAATCTCCAGCTTTTCGGGGCTTACCGAACCAATGATGCGGATAGCCAGGCCAGGGCCGGGGAAGGGCTGACGGTGCACGATGTAGTCGGGCAGACCCAGGGCCGTGCCCAGCGCGCGGACTTCGTCCTTGAAGAAGTGGTCGAGCGGCTCGATGAGGTCGAAGTGAACCCCTTCGGGGAAGGGGATGAGGTTGTGGTGGCTCTTGATGGTGGAAGCCTTGCCGCCCGTCTTGCGGGCGCCGCTCTCGATGATGTCGGGGTAGATGGTTCCCTGGGCCAGGTACTTCACGCCACCCGTATGCTGGGCCACGGTGAAGAACTCTTCCCAGAACTGCGTGCCGATGATGCGGCGCTTCTGCTCGGGCTCGGTAACGCCGTCGAGCAGCTTGGCGTAGCGTTCTTCTGCGTGCACGTGCACGAAGTCGACGTCGAACTGCTTGGTGAAGACTTCCTCCACCTGCTCTGGCTCGTTCTTGCGCAGCAGACCGTGGTTCACGAATACGCAGGTGAGCTGCTTGCCAATGGCGCGAGCGCACAGGGCGGCGACCACGCTGGAGTCTACGCCGCCGGAAAGGGCCAGGATCACGCGGTCATTGCCAACCTTGGCGCGGATGTCTTCCACCATGGAATCGATGAGGCCTTCCATGGTCCAGTTGGCTTCCAGGCCGCAGATGTCGAACAGGAAGTTGCTGAGCATCTGGTTGCCGTTGGGCGTGTGACGTACTTCGGGGTGGAACTGCGTGGCGTACAGGTTGCGCTCGGCGCATTCCATGCTGGCCACGGGGCAGGTGTCGGTAACGGAGGTGATGGTGAAGCCTTCGGGAACTTGGCTTACGGCATCGCGATGGCTCATCCAGACCGTCTGCTCTTCGGGCGTGTTGGCCAGAAGGCGGCTTTCGCCCTTGCGCGTGAGCGGCGCTGCGCCGTATTCGCCCTTTTCGGTGTGGCCCACGGTGCCGCCCAGGGTGGTGGCCATGATCTGCTGGCCATAGCAGAAGCCCAGCACGGGCACGCCCAGTTCGAATACGCCGGGGTCTACCTTCGGGGCGTCTTCGGCGTATACGCTTGCAGGGCCGCCCGAGAGGATGATCGCGGAAGGCTTGGCGGCTGCGATCTCGCTTGCGGGAGCATCGCAGGGCAGAATTTCCGAGTAGACGTGCAAATCGCGCACGCGACGTGCAATGAGCTGGCCGTACTGAGCGCCAAAGTCCAGTACGATGACTTTCTGCTGGGTGGTTTCCGCCACTGTTACCGCCTTTCGCGTAATGTGTAAACGCCGCTATCATAGCGCCTGCGCCTGAACGTGGCGTGCGCGTTGGCTCGTTCTCATAAAAACGCTAGGGGAGCGCGATGCCCCGATGCCTGTATAATCAGAACATGGTAGATAAGTGGGAACAGATTCGCGATATTCTCAGCGCAGAGGCAGCGGGTGCGGAACGCCCGCCCCGATTGCGTTCCCAGCGCACGCTCTTTGGCATACCCAGCGAAATCGAGCAGATTATGGCCAATGCTTCCCAGGAGGGTACGCGCGCTGCGCGTGACAAGAAGCAAGGCCAAGCTCGCAGTTCGTCTGACAATTGCCCTTAGTTCTACCTTCTCTTCTAGGTTGCGGATGCGATTGCCTTATGTCCCGAAAAAGGGCATCGCCCCTCTGTGGGGGAGCGATGCCCTTTGCATAGCCTGTCGTGGGAGGGTTGCGGCAGGCGAGATGCGTATGGTGGTAGCGCCGGGGCGCCGATATGCTGCCTAGCTTTCCTGCGTCTCGTAGAGCTTGGCGATAATCGCTTCCTTAACGTGCGTGGGCGTTGCGTTGTCCGTGGCTACCGCGCGGATTGCGGGCATCTGGAAATCCTTCGCGTAGAAGCTGATTTCCAGGCTTCGGCCCTGGCATCCCACGTAGCACTGCCCACAGCTCTGGCAGTTTTCGGGATAAGCGATGATGCTCTTCTTCTGCGTGCTGTCGAATCGGAATACGTCCATCGGGCATACGGTTACACAATGCTGGCACCCAATGCACTTATTTAGGTCATAGCGCGAAACGGCCATGTTGAACCTCCTTCAATTGCTTCTCTATTTGCCCCAGCTGCTGCCGGACTGCTCTTCGGGCAGGCCCAGCGTCTTTGCCTCAGTGGGGAAGCGCACGCCGTAGCGCGTTGCATAGTCTTCGCTCGTGTCGCCCTTCCATTCGTCCTTCACGGGCACGCGCTCGATGATGGGCTCGCCGTCCTCGCCCTTCGTGAGCGTGATGTAGCACAGGAAGTTTTTGTCGTCGCGGAAGGGGTAATCGGTGCGGAAGTGCAGGCCGCGGCTTTCCTTGCGCTCGAGGTTCGCGCGCAGCTTCAGTTCTGCGGAGAGGACCTTGTGCTTCATTTCGATGGCCATGCGCAGCTGATGCGGGTTGCTTGCCGCGAGCTTCGGGATGATCTTGTCGCGCATGTTGATGACCTGCGTGAGCGTTGCCTGGAGCGTCGCCTCGTCCTGGGCGACCAGAACCCAATAGGGGGACATGATTGCCTGAAGCTGGTCGCGTGCGCCATCGGGCGAGAAGCCCGTCTCCACGCTCAGGGGAGCCAGGATTTCTTCGCTTAGCTCCGCCAGGCGGTCGCTCGAAATGGAACCGGCGGAAGTCGTTTGGGCGTAGGCTGCTGCTGCCTTGCCTGCAATGTCACCCTGTATGCTGGCGTAGTTGCTGGTGAAACCAACGCCTACGGGGTAGGCTGCGCCCGTGGGAGCGCTTGCGTTCGCGCCGTCGCCGGCAACCCATAGTCCTGGAATGCCCGTGTAGCCTTCCAAATCGTCCAGGCCGCAGAATACGCCGTTGCTCATGTGGGCGCTCATGCCCAGTGCTGCGCCATACACATCTGCCTTGGGCTTGGGCGACATCATCTTGCCGATGCGGATGTCGTCGGGATTGCCCGTCACCGTGCCGCCGCGTCGCGTGATGTCGGCCGTTGCCTGATGCTCGATGTTCGTGCCGTCGTTGGCGCTGGCGCCATTGATGGTGCCCGTCACGCGGCCCATGACCATTGTCTTTTCCTTGCTCGTGGCGTAGCTAGCGGCCGTGTCGGCCGTGATGTCGCCACCGCAGAGCCAGATGTTTTCCAGGTAGTCCCAGTTGTTGTTGATGAAGCTGCAACCAGGGGCGAAGCTTGTGGTTGCGTGGAAGTCGTCGTATTCCTTGCCTGCGATGGGGAGGCCAAGGTTGTAGGCGATGTACTCGCCGTCGAAGGTATTGCCGCCCACGGGGTATCCGGTGGGCTTGTAGCTGCCGCCGCCCATGGCCATGACAATGGCTTTCGCATTGAACGAGATGATAGTTGCCGAAGGAACGTGCAGGCCCACGGCGCCTACGATGCGATCTCCGTCCTTTTCAACGTTGGTAATCATGGTGTAATCGACAACGGTGATGCCGTTTTCCTGCAGCAGGGGCACGACGCGGGCGTGGCGATCGTGTTCCGCGTTCATGTCGTAGTATGCCTGGTAGTCCAGGGTGTCCCAGATGCTCGTGTCGGCTGCTCGGTCGTAGCGGTCCATGATGCCCCAGGCGACCAGGCGCTCGTAGGCCTCCTTGCTGTGGTCGATCCACTGCTGATACCAGTCCAGGTTCACGACATACTCTCCGCCACGCTGGATTGCGGTGCGGAAGGCCTCGGCGTCATCGCCCATTTCGGGGTCGAACCAGCGATGGCTTGAAGGCCAGGGGGATAGTCCCGAGTAGCCCGGACGGCCCTTGTCGACGAGGACAACGTTGCAGCCGGCGTTCTTTGCGGCCATGGCGGCGTTCATGCCGGCGAAGCCACCGCCGATAACGAGTACGTCGCAATCGTATGCGGTCGTGCTGGGGGCGGAAACTTCGGGTACGGGCAGCTCTTCCGTTACCACTTCCGCTGTCGTCGTCGCGCTTTCCGACTTTGATTTCGGCGACGAACATCCGCCGAGCGCAGCTGCTGCGGCTGCCGACATTCCTACGAGGCCAGCATCGCGCAGGAACGCGCGGCGTGAAAGGCCGTGGGATGCGTTATTCATGTTCCCTCCTTGGTATGCGGTCTTGCGACCTTGTCTGCTACATGCCCGATGGGGCGCTTCCAAGGTAGGGGTGGGGATGGGTTCGGTCTTCAGACGAAACGGGCATTTTCCGGAACGCCTCTCATACGAAACGTATAAATGCCTGGTAGATTGCTTGTTCTATTTCGCGGAATGTAAAGGCTCGCAAGCAGAGGCTACGAGCGTAGGGCGTCCACGTAGGCGATGAAATCCTGCTTGCGATGGATGTCGAGCTTTCGGTAGATGTGGCTCTGGTGCGTCTTCACCGTGCTCTCGCTCACGAAGAGCTCTTCGGAAATGCGCTTGGCGGAAAGGCCGCGGTAGGTGAGCACGGCAACGTCTTTCTCGCGCTGGGTGAGGCCCTTTCCTTCGCAGGCCTTCATCACCAGGTTGCGCTGCCAGTCCTCGTTGGTCATGGCGGCTTCCCTGTTGGTTCGTTCGGTGTTACGAAGCAGAAGCAGCACGATGATTGTGGCGGCAAGGAATGCGGAGATACACGCAATGGGGATGATGAGGTTCGTGCCCGTTGCGTAGGTGAGCGCACCCGTAATGGATAGGACGTCAATCGAGACGAACTGCGGAAGCGCGATAACGGTGATGCCGTATAGCGCGAGCGAACGCGTGATGTGCGATGGGGTGGGCGAACCGCTCGTTACGATGATGATGGCAGCGAGAAGTGCGAACAGGTGCTCTCCGCTTACCATGAGGCGTTTGCCCATGAGCGCACCCATGCCATCTCCGCACGTGGCTACCAGCAGCAGCGTTCCCATGAAGAACAGGGCCAGGATGGCAAAGACGGTGAATAGCGCGCTGGGGGAATTGCTGCGCTTGAGCAGATATGCGCATATGCCTGCGCTTGCCAGCAGTCCTCCTGCGGCGGTGATCGCGTATTGCATTCCGCTAAGCGAACCAGCGGAAAGCGTGCCCTGCTCCATGGCGGTGAAGAGCCGAACGCATATAGCCGCGAAAAAGACGAATACCAGGCAGAAGGCAAGCATCTTTCGTAGCTCTACGTATCGTTCGCGTGAAAAAGCGCTGGTGGGGGCTTCGAGTTCCGAATCCGAATTGGATGCCGCGGCTGTGCGCTTGCCGGTCGTGCTTGGTTTTCCGCATGCGCTGATAATGGTTGCTGCGCTTACTGCCGGGCATAGCATCGTTGCGGGCATGCAGATTTCGGGGGCTAGGAGCGTTATGCAGAGCCATATGAGGCTGAAGAGGCAGTAGGAGAGTGCTATGGCGCAAGCGGCGATATGCGACGAAAGCTCGGATGCTTGGCTAAGCAAGAGAAGCGTGAAGATTGCTACTGCATAGGCGCATAGGATGATTGCCGCCCCCTCCACTACGCTAGGGCTGGCGCCTACGGTTGACGCGGCGAGCGCTGGTAGGTCTGCCAGGAGGACGCCTTGTCCAGCAGTGCCTGCGACTCCAGCCGATAGGGCGAGGGTCCAAGCGGTTCGATTGCTTGCCCTCGTGCGGGCGCGCATGGCTATTGCCAGAAGGAAGAATGCCATAAGCGCAAATGCGTAGAGTGCGTGCCTGAGCGGTATGTCGGAGAATGACGACGAAGAGAAGTGCGGCGAAAGCGAAAATGGGAAGTAGGGGCTTACGTGGAGGTATGCCCACAGACTGGCCATTCCAACGATGAGACGTGCGTGTTGCTTTGCTATGTTGGTTAGGAGCGTTTTCATCGAATGAATTCTAGCAAGTTTAACTTGCTATGGCATGAGGCAACTTTGCCTTTCTATCGAAGCATTTTCCGCGGGAAAACATGATAACACTCTATCGCGCTGTAGTGTTTCCTGCTACGATGTGCGCATTCGCCGTACGAAAGGATACATCATGGCCGAACAAGAGGAAAACTTCGAGCATATCCAGGAGCATCGAGCGCAAATCGACGCCATCGACAAGCAGCTCGTTGCGCTTCTGAACGAGCGTGCCACGCATCAGCTTGCCATTCGCGCGCTGAAGCCGGGCGCTCACATGGGCCTGTTCGACCCCAAGCGCGAGGAGGAGATCTTCGCCCGCGTGCAGGAGTATAACCAGGGTCCCCTGTATCCCGATAACCTCCGTGAGATTTACGCTACCATCCTCAAGGTCTCGAAGGAGATGCCGTCCGCATGAGTGAGTCGAAGCTGAAAGGCGTGCAGGGTCTTCCCGATTACGGCACCCGCACCGATGAAATTACCATTTTCGCTGGCCCCTGCGCGGTGGAGTCGTACGAGCAGTTTGCCACCGTTGCCGAGGTAATCGCCGAGGAGGGGCTGCATTGGATACGTGGCGGTGCCTTCAAGCCCCGCACCAATCCCCATTCGTTCCAGGGCCTGGGCGAAGCCGGCCTGCAGATCATGCAGGAGGCGGGTCAGAAATATGGCCTGAAGACGCTTACCGAGGTGATGGACTCCGCCCATTGCCCCATGGTGCACAGCTACGTCGACGGCCTGCAAATTGGCGCGCGCAACTGCCAGAACTTCAGCTTGCTGCGCACGGTGGGCCAGGTTACGGCCGACACCGACAAGCTGGTGCTGTTCAAGCGCGGCTTGGCCAATAGCGTTTCCGAATGGCTTTCCGCCACGGAATACATCACCATGAACGGCAATGAGAACGTGATGCTCTGCGAGCGTGGCCTGCGTACGTTCGAGACTTCCACGCGCTTCACGCTGGACATCTCGGCCGTGCCCGTTATTCACAAGCAGAGCCTGTATCCCATTTGCGTGGACGTAAGCCATCCGGCTGGCGTGCGTGACTTGGTTCCGCCGTTGGCTCGCGCGGCTATTGCCGCCGGTTGCGACGCAATCATGGTGGAAGTGCATCCCGATCCGCAGAACGCCAAGTCCGACAATGCTCAACAGCTTACGCCTGCTCAGTTCAAGGACCTGCTGGCCGACCTTAGGGAGATTGCGGCGGTGTTTGGAAAGAAGCTCGTCTAGAACGCTAGAGCTTGCATATCGAAAGGAAAAAGCCGGGGCGTCTGGGCCGCCCCGGCTTTTTCATGCGCGCATGTAGGTTAGGGGGTGTGCGCGCGAACGCACGAAGCGTATTCAGGTTGACGAAGCGCGTCACGGGGTGACTGATGGCAAGCAGGCGGCACCGGGGCAGCGAAGATAGGGGGTTGTGGTCACGCTGCGCATCCGGATGGAGAGCCGACTGGCAAAGAAAGCCGCCAAAGGTAGGGCATGCAGTCAATGCGTTCGTGCCCGCGCTCGTCTCCCGATGGCTTACCGCAAGCCCTCCCAGATGTTTGCCTCCGTGCTTCCACGAATGCGGCCTAGCGGCTCGCCATGCGCAGAGTATTCCCCAGTGTGGTGGATTCGTCTACCACCCAAAATGCGGGTATTTTCGTATACGCCAAAACGCTTATCCCCATGTATTGGGGGAATGTACGTTTTGTGAACCCAAGATGGTGCTATTGGGCGTTTTCTTGAAGCGCCGCCCATACGCTTCGCTTTGCTTTTAGGAACTCCTCGGTTAGCTCGAACGGCCCGTCGGGGTTTCCATTTCGCTCCACGCTTATTTCGGCGTGGATGGTTGAGGGCTGTCCCAGTCGGGGGTTCCCCGTAAGCACGTAGACGCGGCGAGATAGGCTCACCGCTTCGTCTACGTCGTGCGTGATAACGAGCGCTGAAAGCCCGAGCTTTTGGGTGACTTCGGTGAACCACGTGCGCATGTCGGCGCGCGTGATGGCGTCAAGCGCGCTGAAGGGCTCGTCGAGCAGAAGGCATCGTGCCCCCGTGGCGTAGGTGCGCAAGAAGGCGACGCGTTGTCGCATGCCCCCTGAAAGCTGGTGGGGCCACAGCTCTTCGGTGCCCTCCAGTCCGAATGCGGGGAAGAGGCGCGCGACCGTTTCGCGCGCCTCCTGCTTAGCCTTTCCCTTCAGCAAGAGCGGCAATGCGGCGTTGTCGATGATGCGCAGGTGGGGAAGGAGCAGGTCCTTTTGGAGCATGTATCCAATGCTTCCTGGCTTCCCCGTGACGTCTTCGCCGAATGAGAGCACGTTGCCTTGCGTGGGCATGACGAGTCCGGCGAGGGTGTGAAGGATGGTCGTCTTCCCGCATCCCGATTTGCCTATGAGGCAGCAGATCTCGCCCGCGTTTACGTGCAGGTTCACCTGCGCTACGACGGCCGTGTCACCGTAGCGTATTTCCAGGTTCCGTCCCTCGATTGCGGGATGGTCAATCTGCTTTGCCTGCGTCATTATGCATCCTTGTTCTGGGTTAGGCCAGATAGTCGTTCGTGAAGCCCGCATCGACGTCGAGTGTGGTTTCTACCAGGCCGTTGTCGTTGAGCCACTGGTAGAAGCGTGCCCAGCGGTCTTTGTCGATGTAGCCCCATTCGCTTGCGTCGTCAATGTACTTGCCTGCCAGGTATTCCGCGCTCTTGGCGACCAGCTGGGCATCGAGCTCGGGTACGGCTTCGGTCAGGATGCGAGCGGCGTCGGCGGGATTCGATGCGGCATATTCGTAGCCCCTGCGCGTGGCGCGCATGAAGGCGCGCGCGGTGTCGGCGTTCTTGGCCAGGAATTCGTTGTTTGCCGCGATGACGGGCGTGTAGTAATCGAGCGAGTCGTCGTAGTCGATGAAGGGGAAGTAGCTATAGGCGAAGTTCTGCAGCGCGGCATTCTGGACGGCCCAGCCTTCGTAGACCCAGACGCAATCGAACGCGTTGCTGCGCAGCCCCGCAACCTCGTCGTCGACGGCGTAGGGCACGAGCTCGATCTTGGAGTAGTCGCCGCCGTCATAGGCCATGATGTCACGAATGATGGCCTGTTCCACGTCTTGGTTCCAGGTGGCGTACTGATGACCTTCCATGGCCCGGGGGCGGGTGATGCCGTCTTCCTGGCGGCTCATGATGCCGCTCGTGTTGTGCTGCACGATGGCACCGATGGCCGTGTAGGGCAGGGGCGTGCTGCTGGCAAGGTAGTTTGCCATGACGTCCTGATACGAGATGCCCAACTGGACGGAACCTGCGCCAATGAGCGCATCGGCGCCGTCTTCGGGCGGCGAGACGATCGTGAGGGAGATGCCCTCTTCGGTATAGTAGCCAAGGGATTGCGCGACGTAGATGCCCGTGTGATTGGTGTTGGGCGTGTAGTCGAGCACGAGGGAAAGCTCGGTCGCGTTTGTCGCGGAGGCAGATTGACGGTTGCTGTCGCAGCCTCCCAGTGCATATGCCGAGGCGATTCCCGCGCTTGCCATACCTGCGGTTTTCAGAAACGAACGCCTGGTGAGAGCGGTTTTCATGGCGTCGAGGTTCATTATTCGTTCCTTCCGGTATGCTTCCAGGGCATACATATCTTCTTGAGAATGTCGATGATTTTGATGAGCATGAGCGAGAGCGCACTGATCACGATGATGACGGCGAACATACGGTCGTACGAAAACGACTTGCGAACGCGCGTCATGTAGACGCCCAGTCCTGCGTCGCCTCCCAGCCATTCCGCGATGACCGCCCCGATGATGGCGTACGTCGCGCTGATCTTTAGCCCGCTGAAGAAATGGTCGGCCGCCTCGGGCAGCTTTGCATAGCGGAAGATGTCCCAACGCGAGGCTCCCATGGAACGCAGCATGTTCACGGTGTCGACGTCGACCGAGGTGAACCCTGCGATGAGCGATATGGCCACGGGGAAGAACGTCGTGAGCGTGATGAGGACGATTTTCGGCAGGATGCCGTACCCAAGCCACAGCACCAGCAGGGGCGCAATGGCAACCGTGGGAATGGTTTGCGATACGGTAATGAGCGGCGAAAGGGCCAGGTAAATCACTTCGAAGCGATCCATGGCCACAGCTGCTACGAAACCGAGCGCCACGCCGGCGGCAAGGCCAATGGCTGCTTCTACGAGCGTTGTGCCCGCATGGCTTGCCAGAAGCTGCCAATCGCTGGCAAGTGCTTGCGCAACCTGCAGCGGAGTGGGCATGAGGAAGTTGGGAACAAGGCCGCTGATAATGGCGAGGTGCCAGCAGATGATGGTGCCCGCTACAACGGCCAGAGGTATTCCGATGCGCTTGGCCTTGCGTGATGTGGTGTCGCTGGGTGCGTGCTTCATCGTGCGTGTGCGCGTGCTATGCGATTTCGCGCGAGCTGAACTCGCTGTCGGTGGGGTGGTACTTGCCGATCTTCTCTTCGGTCGACATGACGCGTCCGCCGGGGCGCCAGCAAATGCGCACGTGGCTTTCCATCTCGGTGCAGCCTGCCGCCTCGCCTGCTTCGATGCAATCCTTCAGTACGCGCATGCAGCTTTCGAAATCGCCTTCCACGGTGGTTTCGAAGGGGCCTACGTAGTAGTCGAGACCGCTTGCGTCGATGGCGGCAATTACCTGGTCGACGATTTCGCAGACGCGTTTGTCATCGTGTGCGTCCAGGGGTAGATAGTGAATTGCGAATGCACATTCCATAGCGTGTTCCTTTCGTACCGCTACGGGGCGAAGCCCCGCGCCAAAGCAGGGCCCGCACATGCGTGCGCGCATTTCCCTACGCTGGCATTATCCAGACAGGTTCCATGAGTCGAGGGCCGCGAGCCCTCCTCTCAGCCGGGCGATCGCCCCAGCTCCCCGAGAAGTTCGGTCATTGTAGCACAGCGTTTTGTGGATGCTATAGCGTGGTAGAGCGCAGATGAAGAATTGCCTCTAGCGGTGCATATGGGCCGGTAAGCGGATTATTCGTTCGAAATGTCCTCGGCTAGGTCAATGAGTTCCTGCTTCGAATGCACGTTCATCTTCGCGTAGAGCGACTTGGTGTAGCTTCGCACCGTGTTGATGGAAAGCGTAAGGTCCTCGGCGATGTACTTGGCCGTTCGGCCGCGAATGAGAAGAGCCATGATCTCCTCTTCGCGGGAGTTCAAGCTGTAGCGCTGCGAGATAATCTCGTGCGAATCGCGCTTGTCCGCGGCGGGCGTGGGTTCGGGTGCTGGCGCGGGTGCGTTCGAACCATTTTTCGCAAGCGTGTAGATGGAAGTGAAGGCGAATACGACATACACGATCGTCAGTATGATCGACATGCTCGTTTCTGCGCTATCGCTTGCATTCAGATAAAGCGCGTGTCCCAGCCCAATGCCCAGGCTCATTCCAATCCATACGCAGGAAATCATGATGGGCATTGCGCGTCGCCTGAGGCGGGCGTCTTGCGTTGTGACGCAGAGGCCCAAGAGCAGGAGCGCCGATATGCGGAAGATGGTAAGCACGATGACGTTGAAGACGCTTACATACCAATCTGGGGCGAATGGCAGCAGGAACGCAGAGGTGACGTCAATGAGGTAGCAGATGTGTATCAGCATGAGCGGGTTCGCGCGTTCGCACCGGTACTTTGCCTGCAAGAAGATTATTCCCACGCTCAGGCACACGGTGAGTACCTGGTTGATCTCGGGGTTTTCCAAGAAGGGCAGCGGTTCGGTACTTTGCAGGAACATAGGTCCGCTGATGCCGTAGATGAAGCTGAGGATAAGCATCGAAAGCACGACGGCCCGAATGTCGCGCGAAGAAAGGCGTCTGGCCGTTTGGGGCTTCGGGGATGCGGATGCTTGCGAACGCTCGATGGGGAGCGTCTTTCCCATGAAAGCAACGACGAGGGCCAATGTGGCCATGAGAGCTACGAGCGGGATGGTTGGAATAACGTAGGACAGGCAAAAGAGGATAGCTCCCAGCAAGTATGAGCCTAGTAGCTCGAGTCGGACGTTTTCCCAGCCTCGCGTGGCGAGTATGCTCAGCCATGCGTAGTAGCCGAACGCGGTGGCAATGCCAGTTGCGAACCCCAACGCGTAACGTAGGGTGTGGGAAGGGGTGTATTGTGTTTGGATGCCGATGCATACAATGCACATGGCCAACATTACTCCGCTAATCGTGGCGAGAGTTCGATGAAGTGCCAGGTTTCCGTCATCGGTGGGGGTGATGGGCTTGTTGAGTGGTTTGCCCTTGCGAATGAGCTCGGTGTACACAAAGAGCGCCGCGCACGTGACCACAATGCCCGTTGCGAGGGTCGAGTTGAAGAAATCGACGATGCGTGGCATGTCCCTTGCGGCAAGCTTGCTCGAAAAAAGAATGATGATGTTGAGCGACCATAGCAGGCCAAACCCCAGGCTTTTCCATTGGCCGAAGAGCGCGCGCATGGTGATGGTTTCTTTTGTTGCAGTTGCGTACCCCATTGCAATCCTCCCGCAGGGCATAATACGACATCGTTCCTGTTCCTCGGCGTGTGTTTTCGGGGATGGCGTACCTTATTTCAAAATCCCCACGTTTTGGGTGAGCGGTTAGGGGCCTCTCACTATGAGGGTGCATATTTTGGGCGAAATATTAATTCAGATGTGAAAATATATGATTTTATAAGGAGATGATTCTGTCTTTGGGAACGTAGCGTCAAGGCCGAAATCCAGCGTGGTCGCCCCCTCGCTATTGATGCGTGAATGCTCTGATATACTTCTGCGCGTATGAAAACCTTTCTAGTACATATCGCCAAGGGCTTGTTCAACATCCTGTACAAGCTTTTCTGCGCTACCACTAAGCGTAGGGATGAGATTCTCTTTTTCAGTCGCCAGACCAACGAACCAAGTTACGATTTCTGCTCGCTTGCACGTGACTTCGAGGCGTTGGGCTGGCATCCCGTTATCTTGGTGAAGAAGCTTGCCAAGTCCAGTGTCATTCCGTATTCGGGAATGGTATTCAAGGAGATCTACCATCTGGCGCGGTGTCGCATTTGCGTCGTCGATCGCTACGACCCCGTCATTTGCATGCTTAATTTCAGGAATGACGAGCCCACCTTCAAGGGCTCCGTGCCCGTGCATACCGATTACCCTGCCGAGCCGGTAGTGGTTCAGATGTGGCACGCATTCGGTGCGTTCAAGAAGTTCGGGTATCAGAGCCTCGATACGCCCGAGGGGCATCGGTCCCAGACGCTCGAGCGCTTCGATATTCACCGCAACTATTCGTGGGTGGTTTGCTCGGGTGAAGCGTGCCGCGCGGCGTTCGCCGAGGCCTTCGGCTACCCGAAGGAACGCGTTATCGCACTTCATCGCCCCGAATACCATAAGCTTCAGGGTTTGCGCCGCAGCGGAGGGGCGGAACTGGTGTTTAACGACCCGCCCATTGCGCTCTTCGCGCCTACGCTGCGCAAGAGCAAGGCGTCGCCGCATCCGTTTCGCGATGCCTTCGTGCATGGCGACGAGCTGCAAGGGCGCCTCAAGGCGAAGATAGCGTGGTCGTTCCATCCTCTCGACCAAGGGCTTTCGGCGCCAGGCGACGTTTCCGAGGCTTTGCTTACCTGCGATTTCGTGGTTACCGATTACTCTTCAATCGTGTACGAGGCGTACTTGCTGGGCAAGCCCGTCATCTTCTACGTCCCCGATATCAAGCGCTATCGTAAGAGCCCCGGTCTGAATGCCGACCCCTTACGCGTGGCGCCCGAATTGTGCGCTCGTACCGAAGATGAGCTTGTTTCCAAGGTGAACAAGGTTGCCTGCACTCCCGAAAGCTATCGATGGGATGCGTTGGAGCGCTTCGTGGCCCAGGCGTTCGATGGCGGTTGCGATGACTGCGTCGAGACGCTGCGTGCCTTGGCGGATCGCTCGTAGCGCAAGCGCGCTCCATGCGCGACGAGCCCGTTTAACGGCGCGTGCGGCATGGATTGATTGAACATGAGAACTTATCTGCAGTGATGGGGGAATGAGAATATGGGATGCGAAGCCCCTCGGATATCGGTTATCGTTCCGTGCTATAACGTCCAGACCTATATTGGCGATTGCTTGTCGTCGCTGATGGGGCAGACGTTTCGCGACTTCGAAGTCGTTTGCGTCGACGATGGGTGCACCGACGATACGATGCGCATTGCGCGCGAGGTCGTGCAGGGCGACGATCGCTTCGTGTTCGTGAGTCGCCCTAACGGCGGGCTTTCGGCTGCGCGCAATACTGGCATCGATGCTTCGCGCGGCGAGTACCTTTTGTTCCTCGATTCCGATGATTACTATGTGCCTACGGCTCTCGAACGGCTTATGAGTTGCGTAAGCGAAGCGGGCGTCGACGAAGACGGGGTCCCGCTGGAGTACGTGGACTTCACGGCTGAATCGTTCTACGAGAGCAGCGCGCTGCGCAAGTCGAACGAAGAGGAATACGGCACACGTTCGAATATCGAAGGCGTAATGACGGGGCAGGCCCTGTTCGCCCGCTACCAGGGAATGCGCCAGTACATTTGCTCCGCGTGCTTCCACATGCTGCACCGTGGGTTGTTCGAGCGCAGCGGGATTCGATTCCGCGAGGGAATCATCCACGAAGACGAGCTGTTCTCGCCCATGATCATCGTCTTTGCACGTCGTGCGGCGTTCCTCAACGAGCCGTTGTATATGCGTCGCATGCGCGAGGGGTCCATCATGACGGTGGAGCGCGGGTTGCGTAACGTGAGCAGCTTCTTCGCCCTTACCCAGGAACTGCATGCCTGGGCGCACGAGCATGCTTCCGAATTTGAACCCGCCTATGCAGATGCCTTGGCCCAGCGCATCTATGAATTGCGTTCCATCATGGCGTCTGACGTGCGCTCGATTCCCGAAGATGACATCGCCGCGTTTGCGCAGGGGCTTTCCGCTGCCGACCGCATGGATTTCCAGATGTACGCCGTTCAGCCTGCTGCGTGGGATGCGGAAGTCCGTAATTCCCATTCGTATCGTCTGGGACATGCATTGCTCGCGCCGGTTCGCTTGCTGAAGCGCAAGTAGCCAGCTTACGGCCGTATTCCACGTGAAAAAACGCCTTGGGGTGGCGTTCCTTCCCCTGTACCTGCGATAATACGGGGGAAGAATAATCGGAGGTTACATGAAGAAACTAATTGCCCAGTTCATGAAGTTCGGCGTCGTTGGCGTCATTGCGTTTGTCATCGACTACGGCCTGCTCGCGCTTCTCACCGAAGTGTTTAGTGTGAATTACCTGGTGAGCGCCACCATATCGTTTACGGTGTCGGTCATTTTCAACTACATCGCCTCTATGCGCTACGTGTTTACGCACAAGGAGGACATGTCGCGCAGGCGCGAGTTCGTCATCTTCGTCATTCTTTCCGTTATTGGCCTGCTTATCAATAACCTCTGCATGTGGGCTGGCGTCGAACTTGCTGGCATCCATTATCTCATCACCAAGATTGTGGCCACGGCCATCGTCATGGTATGGAACTTTGTAACGCGAAAGATTTTCCTGGATGCGGGCGATGCCCCGCAGGAGGGGGCAAGCAGTCATGACTGATTCCTCTAGGAAGTCGGGTTCGTTCGCCGTGCGCTCGTACGGCATGAGGCTGGGGAAGGACGCCAAGGCCTCTCAGGAAGCTTCGGCCGTCGCTCCCGCGGTAGCCGCCGCAAAGCCCCAGGCGGGGCAGGCCGACGCCCCTACTGCGCCTGCAACCCAGGTGCCTTCTGCCGACACAACCGCTGCCCTTACCTGTGCTCAGGTGGCCGAGCTCGAGTCGCGGAAACAAGCCGATGGCGCGCAGGCTCCCTCGGATGATGCTCAGCCTGCTCAAGATGCGGCCCCCGCGGCAAGCGCGCCCGTAACCTACAATGCTCCCGTTGCCGCAAGCAAGCGTCAGATGGGCACTGCCGCACGCGTTGCCATCATTCTGGGGGCCATCCTCGTGGCGCTCGTTCTGGTTGCGCCGCTTCTGGCCGTTTCCATCTACGACCGTCCCAGTGGCGACGATTTCTCTTATGCGCTCGCTACCTCGCAGCTTGTGGCAAGTGGCAACGCCAATCCCATTACGCTCGTTCAAACGGCCGTTCAAACGTCGCTCTCGTATATGCAGACCTGGCAGGGCCTGTATACCTCGGCGTTTTTGCTTTCGCTTCAGCCGGGCATCTTCGGAATGCAGTACTACGGCATTGGTGCAATCGTCCTTATCGTGTGTACGTATCTGGCCAGCCTGTATTTCACGCGTAGGGTTGAGCGCAGTTTGCTTGGCCTTCCCGCGCGCTGGTGGATTCCCGCTGGCATTGCGCTCGCCACGTTTTTGCTGCTGTGCATGCCCGATGTCTGCGAGGGCATCTACTGGTTCAACGGCGCGTGGAACTACACGCCGTTCTTCCTGCTCGCGCTTGTGAATGCGGGGCTTTCCATCAGGTCGCTCACGGTGCGGTCCACGGTTGCCCATGGCTTCTGCGTCGTGGGGCTGTGCGTGCTTCTGTTCCTCACGTCGGGCGGCGATCACGTCATGGCGTTCTACAATCTCATGCTTGCCCTGGGGTGTGCCGTCATTGGCTTTGCGCGCCGTCGTTGGGCCCAGATCTTCCCGCTGCTCGTGGGTGCCTTCGGGTTCTACTTGAACGTAACCGCTCCGGGTACGGCCGTGCGTCAGGCGTTCTTCGTGAGCCCCGGCATTCCGAAGACCATTGCCGTTTCCGCTCTGTACACGCTGCAGAGCCTGCAGGAGTTGCTGGGCATTTCCTTCCTGCTGCTCCTCGTCATCCTCACGCCCATTCTCTGGTCCTGGGCGGGGGTTACGCAGCGCAAGGTACGCGGAGTCTACCTGGTCGTCTTCTTCGTGCTTTCCTATCTGGCCATCGTGGGCTTGAACTGCGCGCCCTATTACGGCATGGGCGTATTTGGGGAAGGTCGCGTGCGTAATGTCGTGTGGTTCGCCAGCGTGGTGCAGGCGCTCATGCTGTATGGCTATGCTCTGTGCGTCATTCGCCAGCGTGCGCGCAACGCCAGCGTGCGCGTCGACCTTATCACCAAGAACATTCCCTATGCGCTCGTTGCCCTGGGTATCGTTGCGTGCGTCGTGGGCGTTGCCGCATTTGGCGGCGCTTCGGTGGGGAAGAGCAATGCGCTTCTGGCGCTCAATGACGTGCGCAATGGCAGCGCCGCCCAGTTCGCTTACGAGAACGACCAGCGCGACCAGATCCTCTCGGAAGCGAAGAAGACCGACCTCGTCGCCGTCCCGCGTTTGGAATCGCATCCCGTCACGCTGTTCTTCACCGATCTCGATAACGACATGGGTGACGATTGGGCTTCCACGGTTGCGGCCTATTACGGATTGGTGGGGGTAGTCTATGAGTAGCGCTGCTCCGCAGCTTTCCGTAATCGTGCCCGTGTACAACGCCCAGACGTACCTGCGTCAGGCGCTCGATTCGGTTGCGCGCCAGACGTTCGAAGACTTCGAGGTGCTGCTCATCAATGATGGCTCCACCGATGATTCCGCTGCCATCCTGGAAGAGTACGCTTCTGCCGATGCGCGCTTTCGGGTTATCTCGAAGGAGAATCAGGGCTACGGGGCAACGGTGAATCGCGGCATCAACGAAGCGCGTGGCGTCTACGTGGCCGTGTTCGAGCCCGATGACTTCCTGGAGCCGAGCGCATACCATACGCTGATGCAGCTGGCGCTGTCCGCTTCGGCCGATGTGGCCAAGGCAAACTATTGGTTCTACTGGAGCAAGCCTCAAGATCGTAACCAGGTTATATCGGTGGTTACCGAGCAGATGGCCGCGCAACCGTTTTCCCCGCACGACATTCCCGAAGTCGTGTTCGGCATTCCGTCGATTTGGTCGGCGGTGTACCGCCGTGCCTTCTTGGACGAACAGGGGATTCGCCTTTTGGAAACGCCTGGGGCCAGCTATCAGGACCTGGGCTTCTCGTTCAAGGTGTTTTCGAGTGCGCGCATCATCGCGGCTACGCAGGAACCCGTGCTCCACTATCGCCAGGACAACGAGTCGTCTTCGGTGAACAGCCCGGGCAAGGCTCTGTGCGTCTGCGGCGAATTCGATGGCATTGATGCGTTCATTGCGCGGGATTCCAGCCGTTCGTGGCTTGAGCCCTATGCGTTCCGGTTGCGTTACGACAGCTACATGTGGAACTTCCAACGACTTGAGGGTGAATTGCGTACCCAGTTCGTCGAACGCATGCAGGCCGATTTGCAGCAGGGCGTGAACGCGGGGGCGTACGAGCCCCGCTTGTTCAAGCCTCACCAGCGCAAGAACCTCGATGTCATTTTGAACCGTCCCCAGGTGATGCTTCGGCATCTGCCCGCGCATCCTTCCGCATGGCAGAAGATGGCGTATTACATGCGCATTGGCGGGTTGGGAACCGCTCTGGCCATGGTGAGGGCCCGATAGGCTGCGATATGACGACGGCCGCTCGAGCTCACAGGGAAGAAGGGGGCTTCGTGCGCGCCCGCGTTGCGATCCTTCACGTCCTTTCATTCGTCCTTCCCCTGGTCATCCTTGGTTGCGTTTACACGCTCCGGGGAATGTACCCCTTTGGGGAAACGGGCGTTGCCGTGTGGGATATGGACATCCAGTACATCGGCTACTTCGAATGGCTGCGCGATGTGCTGCATGGGCAGGGTTCGCCCTTCTACTCCTTTTCCATGGGCATGGGCGAAAACACCGCTGCGCTCGTGGCCTATCACCTTTCCAGCCCGTTCAATCTTCTTCTGGCCTTTTGGGGCGAGGGTAGCGTCGTTGGTTTCTTCAACGTAGCAGTGCTGCTGAAGCTCTCTTGCGCGGGGGCAACCTTCTTCGCCTTTGCCCGCAATCGCTGGCATCTGGGTGCGGCAGCATTGCTCGCCTCTACGTCGTATGCGCTGTGCGGATGGGCGTTCGCCCAGGCCAGCAATGTCATGTGGCTCGATGGCTTCATCATGTTGCCGTTGGTGGCGTGGGGCACGTATCGCGCCGTTGAGGGCGAGCGATACGGGTTGCTGTTTTGCTCGGTGGCACTTGCCGTTTTGTTCAACTGGTATACCGCCTACATGGATTGCCTTCTTTCGCTCCTGTTGTTCCTGGTGTATCGCTGGGAAGTTACGGGTGCGTCTCGCCCTGTGGGCGAGGGGGTTTCCCGGGCAGAGCGCATCGCCCGCGCCTGCCGCCGCGTCGTGGCATCTCGTTCGACGCTTCGCTACATTGTCACCATGGTGCTGGCTCTCTGCGCGAGCATGGTGCTATTCCTGCCCTCTATGATGTGCCTCATGCAGGGTACCGAAAGCAGCTTTAGCTTGCTGAAGGCGCTTATGCCCATCCCGCTGTTCCCGCCTTGGGATATAGGGGCGTATGCCGTTTCGGGTGTGGTTCCCGAAACGTCGACGAGCCGTGTTCCCGCGTTATATATGAGCGCGTTCGTCCTGGTTGTGGCTACGTTACTCTTCTGCGACAGGGGCGTTTCCAAGCGCAAGCGCATCGCCTTGGCGGTGTTGCTCGCCTGCGCCGTTGCGGGCGTCATGTTCGTGGGTCCTTCCGTCGTGTGGAGTGATATGAAGCTCACCACGTCGTTCTACTTCCGACATGGCTACGTCGTGGCGTTCGTCCTGGCGGTGTGCGCGTGCGAAGAGCTTTGCTCTTTTCGACGTGCCTGCGATGGAAGCGGTGCTTCCGCTGAAACGCCCCAGCACGCAGCGCTCTTCCATGTGCGGGTGATTCGATGCGTGGTCGTTCTCGTTGTCGTCGTGCTTGCGTCGTCGGCTCTTGCCATCGTGACGCATGCCGAGGGCGCTCCCTCGGGTCTTGCCGTCGCCGCTACGGTTGCGTCGCTGCTCGCGTCGGGCATTCTGCTGGTTGCTTGGCATTCTTGCTCTCAGAGCGCTTCTCCCGTACGCGGCAATGGCGGCATTGCCGTGCGGGTTGTGCTTTGCGTGGCGGTGGCTGCCGTTTCGGTGGACGTGGGCTTCAGCGCATATCAGGCGTTTCGCGTCTATGGCTCTTCCGTGGATGCTCATGCGCAGGAACAGGCTTCCATCGACGCTCTCGTCCAAAGCTCGGTCGATGATGCGGCGGGGCAGGATGGCCTGCTCGTGAACATGGCGGGCGCCGATCGTGACGGCACGCGCGCCCAGACGCAGATTCCCCAGACGACCGCGTTGTTTACCAGCTCGGTGCAGAGCGTGGGGGAGTACACGTCCATGGTGAATGGTTCGCTGTATACCATGCTCTCGGCGCTTGGCTATACGGAAAACGACCCCATCTTTGGCTACTATTCCAATTCGTCGCAGTTGCTTGCCGATTCTCTGCTGGGCGTCGACTACGTGCTTTCCGCAACGCAGCCTGCGGGCGATGTGACGCTCGTTTCCCCTGCTGCCTTGTACGAATACGATTTGTATCGCTACAACGCTTCGCTGCCTGCGGGGTATGGCATTGCGGGGAGTGGCTCTGTTTCGTGGGGCAGCGACCCGTTTGCCAATCAAATGCTCATGCTCCAGGATGCCACGGGCGGCGATGGCGCCTTGAGCGCATATGTCGACGCGGACGTATCGGAAGTCTCTCGCGTCGTCGAGGGCGCATGCGAATGCTCGTTCCAGGTCACCGTCGAACAGGATGGCCCCCTCTATCTGGATTTTCCCGTTATCGCGCAAGCGACGCAGAACCATTGCTGGAACATGGTTGCCCAGGTGTGCGTGAACGGCGCGCCCGTTGAACTCGTTGGTTCTAATTTCAGTGGAAACGTGCTCTATGCTGGTACGTTCTCCGAAGGCGATACGGTTCAGGTGGCATTGTCGTTTGCCGAGCCCCAGGCTTCGTGCGTAACGGTTCTTGATGGCGAGCAGTGCAAGGGCACGGTGGAGGAATGCGTTGCGCGCGCATCAGCGAGCGATCTCGTCGTGGCGAAAACGCTCGATGAGGATGTGCTGGCGGATTGCCTCGCTGCGCTCGATGCCGAAGGATTCAGCGTTCTTTCTTGGGAGGACGGCCACGTCACCGCTACGTTCGACGCCTCGTCGAGCGAGCTGCTCATGTTGCGCATACCCTATGCGCCGGGTTGGGAGGCGTTCGTGGATGGTGAACGTGTCTCCGTCGTCTCGTGCTATACGGGGCTTTCGGGCGTATGGGTGGAAGAGGGAAGCCATACGGTCGAACTGCGCTTCACGCCGCCAGGCCTGTATGTGGGAATCGCCCTTTCCGCGTTTGGCGTGCTTGCCTTCTTCGTGCTTCGCCGCAGGTGGGAAAGCTAGCGCCCGCTCTTGATGCGCGTGAAGAGCGGCAGCAGTTTGCCGCGCGCGATATGAATCAGGCGACCCAGGAAAAGGCAGGTGCCTGCGCGATGCGCCTTCAGGGGGCGTAGGCAGAGCGCAAGCGCGCGGCTGTTCTGGGCCTGCGCATGCGGAATGAGGTCGCGGTACAGCTCGTCGGAAAACGTCTTTCCGATCCATGCTTTGCGATCCGCGTGGCTCATGTGCGCTTGGGGGTCGCAGTTTCGCTCTAGGGCGGAAAGGACATAGCGCGCAAACAAGCTTCCCAGCGTAGCGCGCGTTTCGCCGTCGAGCATTCCCCAGGAGCGTTGCTGGTCGGCGAGCATGCCAATGCGGCGGCGATGGAGCTCGTAGTAGTCGGGGATGAACTTGTTCGTTAGGTTGTCGCGCAGGCGGCGCGCATAGTGATACGGCGCGCTGGCCAGCACGTTGAGCGAATCCAGGTTCTGGAAGACAGCTACGTTGAAAGCGATGTCCTCGATGAGCTTCACCGTCTCGAACCGTGCGCCCGTCGTGCGTAGGTATGCCAGGTCGTAGATCTTGTTCCATGCGTATCCCAGAAGCGTCTGTCGTTCCAGCTCGACTACGTGGGGACGCAGCTCTGCGGCGCTTGAAAGCGATTGCCTTGCGGGCGTGATGGCGTGGTCGTAGAGAAATGCACCCTGCGCGTCGAAATAGCATTCGTCCACGCCGAACACGGTAACGCATGCGGGGTTTTCCCGCAGCGCATCCAAGCAGTCTTGCAGAAGCGTGGGCTCGTAGGTGTCGTCGGGGTCGGGCATCCACAGGTACGTGCCGCGCGCGGCGACCATGCCCGTGTTTCGCGCTTCCGAGAGGCCTTTGTTCGCATCGTGATGTACCACGCGAATGCGTTCGTCGCTTTGCGCTGCCTGTTCGGCAATGCGCGCGCTTGCGTCGGGCGTGGCGTCGTCTACGCAAATGAGCTCCCATGCGGGGCAGGTCTGCGCCTGAATGCACGAGATGGCTTGGGCTATGTAGTCCTCCACGCCGTATACAGGCATAACGATGCTGAATATGGGCTGTTCCTGGGTCATGTTCTCTCGCAAGATTCGTTGGGTTCTTTGAAGATGATACAGGAATGAGGGGCGGTGGCGGTAAGATACGGGAAAACGATAAAGCGCTGCGCGAAGAGTCGGAGGTTCCGTGGCACGCATTTCAGTCATCATGCCGGTCTACAATGCCCAGAGCACCGTGATGCGGGCGTTGCAGTCGCTGCTTGCCCAATCGTTTGCCGACTGGGAGTGCATTTGCGTAGACGATGGGTCCACCGATGGTTCTGGCGAGCTGCTCGACGAAGTGGCGCGTGGCGATAGCCGCATTCGCGTTACGCATCAGGCGAATGCCGGCGTGTCCGCGGCTCGCAATGCGGCTCTGTCCCGGGTCTCTGGCGCGTACGTGACGTTTCTCGATGCCGATGATGAATTCGAGCCCTTCGCGTTCGCGCGCATGATCGAGGCGCTTGGTGCGTCCCTCGCAGATGGGGCGTCGCTCGATACGTGTCCGTGGGATGCGCTTGCGTTTGGCGCGCGATGCGTTCCCGCCGGCAGTGAATCCGCCTGGTTCCAGGCTCATGCCGTCCCGCGCGACGTGGAATATGCCGAGTTCACGCCTGCCTTGCTGTTCGCCGAAAACACTATTCCCCGACTGCAGGTGCTGTTTAGGGCTTCTCTGCTCGATGATTCGGCCATTCGCTTCGACCCATCTCTGTCGATGGGCGAGGACCTTGCATTCTTGTGCGCGCTTTATGCGCGCGCCCATGGTGCGAAGCTCGTTTCCAGCCAGGTGTATATCTATCACGTCGACAGCCAGGGGTCGGCTATGCAGCGCGCCGCAGCAGACGTGCGTGACAAGATTGATCGCGACCTCGATGCCCTGTGCGCGGTGTTTGCCGATTGGCAGTCCGCCGGCTTCTTCCCGCAGTATGCCACCGCGCTCGTGGAATGGTCGGTTGCGTTCATCGAGTACAGCATCTTGCGCCAGGAGCCGCAATGGCGTGCTTCCCGCCTGGTGCGCTTGCGCGATGCCTGGCGCGGGGCCCTGCCTGGCGATGACGCGCTGCGGGGCATCGCTCCCCATGCCGTGCCCATGGTGCGGCTGTGCCTTGACTGCTCAAACGATGGTACGCTTGCGGTGGGGGAATCGAAGGCTTCGCGCATTGCCCTTGCGTGGCGTTTGAAGCATTACGGCGTGGGAGATATTGCCACTAAGGTGGTCGGCAAGCTGCAGCGCTAGCACTTCGGTTCGTCTGTTCTCGCCGACGTATTGTTTCGCCAACGGTGACATATATTGTGCGTAATGAGACTTGCGGGTACCCTACTTGTATCGATTACGTTTGGGGGGCACATGTCTCGTTTGTCATACAGTGCGCGCTTGCGCATTCTCATTCCTTGCATCGTGGGGCTCGTTGCGTGTTGCGCATTGCCCCCGGCTTTCGCAAGCGCTTCCGAATACGACGCCGGACAGGTTGCGCCCGTTCCGGCTGCGTCCCTTGCGTCGGTGGAAGGGGGGAATTCGTCGTGTGGCGATTCATTGCCCGCTGATGTGGGTATTGTCGCCAAGGATGGCGACGCGGCTCGTTCCGGGCAGTCTTCCGATGATTCAGCCTCTTCCTGCGATGCTGCTTCTGCAGACGTTCAGGGTGGCGAGGCCCTTTCCGATGATTCGCTTGCTTCGGGGTGTGCAGGCGCGGAGGAGCTGCCGCAAGGGAGCGACGCATCTTCTTCCGCAGACGGCACGGCGAACGCCGACGCGGCCCTTTCTGCACAGGGCGAGGCTGAGGCTAGCGACGTTGCAAGTGGCGAGACCGAAGGCGAAATACCTGCTGCATCGGAATCAAGCTACGAGGAATCTCATCAGAACGTCTATCGCCTCTACAACCCAAATTCGGGTGAGCATTTTTACACGGTGTCGCTCGATGAAGCCGTATCGGTTTGCCAGGTGGGTTGGCAGTGGGAGTCGGTTGGTTGGGTGGCTCCTATCACGTCGAAAGCTCCCGTGTTTCGACTGTACAACCCCAACGGGGGCGATCATCATTACACGCGCTCCGTCGCGGAGCGCGATCGTCTGAGGGCGTTGGGTTGGAAGTACGAAGGCATTAGCTGGTATTCCGACGATTCTTCCCAGTTGCCCATCTATCGTGAGTACAACCCCAATGGGGTGTCGGGTGCGCATAACTTCACCGCAAGCTTGGCCGAGGATACGTCCTTGGGTAAGGCGGGATGGCATCGCGAGGGCATTGCATGGTATGCCACGAATGGCTCCGTTATCGCCATTCAGGGTCAGTGGATCGCCACGTCGGCGTGGGGGTCCAAGCAAATGTACTGGCTTGCCTCCGATGGCTCCATTGCGCGTTCCCGCATCGTAACCGCATCGGAAGGCGCGGGCTACGACTTCTACGTGGGGTCCAACGGCGTGGTTCAAAAGGGGCTCGTGACGCTTTCGGATGGATCGACGTATTATGCGGGGTCCCATGGCGCTCTTGCCCCATCGTTTTCCGTGGTCGTGGCAAATGGGCAGAGCGACGTCCTGCAGACCCTCTCTTCTGCGGTAGCGTCGAACGGCGTGTATCTG
The DNA here is from genome assembly GCA_024691475.1 of Eggerthellaceae bacterium. Taxonomy (GTDB): domain Bacteria; phylum Actinomycetota; class Coriobacteriia; order Coriobacteriales; family Eggerthellaceae; genus Denitrobacterium. The sequence continues at coordinate 192 of JAILNP010000061.1, read as the reverse complement.
TTCCTGCCCGCGTGCGCGTCCACTGATTCGGTTACGTTTTCCGCTCGAGCATTCGACGGGGAACTGGTGAGCGTTTCGCTTTCGGGCAACGGCATTTCGGCAGTGGTGCAGGATGGCACCGTGATCAGCCTCTCCTCGTTGGATGCCCTGCTTTCCTCGCAGGGATGCGCGACGTTTTCCATTTCGTACGGC
>JAILNP010000058.1:0-24428 GCA_024691475.1 Eggerthellaceae bacterium | reverse complement strand
AAATACGGCTCGTATGCGGCTTTTCTTGAAAAGTACGATGACGACTGCAGCCACAAGTTCACCGATAAGCAGCTCGATATGCTCAAGTTCCTGAGCCAGAAACTCGCCCATGGCAAACGCCGCGAAGAGCTCATCATGCTGAAGGGCCTCATAGAAAACCTCAGCTACACGCTACCCACCTCCGACACGCAAACCCAGGCAAAGCTTTCCGCTTTACGCAGTGCATCAGCAGTAAACGTTCTTACCGGGTCGTTCTCCAAAGCCGGACAGGAGCTCATCAGCGAAAACGAGGGCACTCTCGAATTAAGCGCTACTTTCAAAAAGGCTTTGACAAATCCCGAGTTTCGGGCGTGCGTGCTCGATACGATCGTTTTCGGGCTCGCCCGAAACAAGCGCAATTATGCAAACACCTACAAGGACACCGATTTCGTACTGAACGCAAAGTACACGCGCGAAGAGATCTGCAGGCTTCTACGCTGGAGCAAAGAGCCCAACTTCCAAAACGTCGGTGGATACTTCCACGATAAAGAAACGAACACGTTTCCCGTATTCGTCAATTACCAGAAAGATCCAACGATCAGCATCACGACAATGTACGAAGACAGGTTTGTCTCTGACCGTGAGTTCATTGCCATTTCGAAGAGCAACCGCAATCTTAGCTCACCCGAAATCAATAACCTTCGAAACGCCGAGAGCAACGGAATGAGATGCTTCCTGTTCATCCGAAAGAACAAGGAAGACAAAGACGAAAGCACGGAATTCTACTTCCTAGGAGAAATGCATCCCACTGGTAAATTCAAGCAGATTGTCATGCAGGGTACGACCACGACGGCTGTCGAGATTTGGTACCGACTCGAAACGCCCGTCAAAGCAGACCTGTATGACTACTTCCTAAGCGACCTCGATACGCTTGCGGCTAAATAACGTTCGAAGCCTCGATTGCTTCAACCACCTGAATATCAGCGGGGAGCCATTTGACTTCCCGCAGGCTTTCGGAATTCAGCCAGCGGGCGGCATGGTGCTCAAGAAGCTCAAACTCATCGTCGATGAGTTTGCACACGTAACAACGCATGCTCAAATGGAACGTTGCGTAATCGTACTCCGCAGTGCACAGGTAGCTTTCAACCGAAATGGATGCGTTAAGCTCTTCGCGAATTTCACGAACGAGGGCTTGCTCGGGAGTCTCCCCCGCATCTACTTTGCCACCTGGGAATTCCCACCAACCCTCGAATTCGCCATAGCCCCTTTCGGTGGCCAGCACCGAGTCGCTTCGTACGATAATCGCGGCAACAACCTCTATACGCTTCAATTCCATTCCCGCTCCTGCTCTTAGACCAAACGGGGCCATTGTAGCCGATCGTCAAAGAGATTAATCACGGGAGGCCAATCACATACAAGAATCGAACGCCACGCTCCCCAGCAGTGCCCGCCGAAGACCTTCGCGAGCGAGCTGATGCTTCAGAATCGCAGGACGCCGACGCACGCCAAGAAGCGCAGCAGTCGAGGAGGCAAAGCTGTCGAAGGATACGGGGTTATACACCTGATGCCGCTTTATGCGACGAACTGTGTAACCCCTCCCCTCAAGTATCGTGATGCGAAGCGCGTCGTATTTCGACTGCAATTCTTCCTCATGCTGCCTGCCGTCGTATTCGACGATCAGGCGCTTCTGACGCCACAGCATGTCGGGCTTTACTTTAGTGCACCTCAGGACCTCCATCTCCGTCTGATCCAATTCCATCTCGGGATTCAATTCTGGATAGCCCAGGTTGTAGCCACCGTATTGTAAAGGCAAGCACAACAAGAGGTAGAGCTTCGTTTCCATAGGCGATGCAGAGCCAGCCACCAGGTACTTCGACACCTTGCGCGCTAAGGGCAGACCGTTGAAGCCTTGCCAGACCTGCAAATGACGCCGGAGTGTCTCGACGTCGACCAGCGGATAGTCTCGCTGGGCCATGCCCTCGATACCACCCGGCCTAAGTGCATAGGTACCGCAAAGCTCCATACCCAGCTCGAGAGCCTCGACAAACGAAAGCGACTGACACATCTGGACGAAGCACAGCTCGGGAGAAGTAACGAACACCCCATCCCAAAGCGGATACAATGCATGGCGCGGCAGTTGCTTGTATTGCTTATGAGGCCTAAAACGATCGGAACATCGGGGCGGATTCGACCCCGGCACGAGAATGTCTATGGAGCGACGCCCAAAGACAGACTCCGAAACGTTGAACGATTGGAAATCGCCTACCGTACGGGCGCAGTTTCGCAACGACCGGATATCCCTGTCGCCACCCTCCATAACGTACCGGGGAGGATTCGTTCGCCAATACGTGAGAGCCGAGTTGTGGCTTACATATAAAGAACCCGCCATGGCGGCTCCTTCTCTTTGCAGTTGTCGAATGCACAGATTCCCGTTGCCCAGCGCGCAATCGCGCGCGCCGCTGACGCAGCGGTAGATGTAACGCCATGTGTCAGAGTATGGCAGACACTTTTCACGAAAACGGTCTCAAAATGACAATTTTTTGAGATATAGAGACATTTCATGCTCGGTCGAAAAATCGTTTGCTGGGGAAACGCCGCTAAACGCTTCTCGGGGGTGGCGATCGAGGAAACGCGACAATTTCTGACCTGGGCTTTTAATGCGAGACAACTCGCGCCTTGTCTCTATATCTCGAAATTTTGTCACGAGAGAAGGCATTTCGCGAAAAGAGGGCGTCATGCAGCCAGGAAAAAGCACAGGGCCAGGGCGGCCCAGCACTTGAGCACCATCACTTCCACGTTGGAGGCATCGTTGGGGTCTTCGCCCGCGCCCTGGAAGAAGCGGCCCCGCTGATAGAGCGCCCACCCCAGCAGCCCGCCACCCCGCAACGCTATACTGCAAGAAAAAAAACAGCGGACACATTGGAGACAAGTTGAACGCCTTCCCGCAAGCCGCGCGCCCCCTTCATGCCGAAATTGCCGCGCTCGGCGGAGTCGGTGCGCTCGTTCGGGGGATCGAGGGCGCGTTGCAACAAAGCAGCGGCGGCAAATGATCCAAATGGGCGATTCGTATAAAATTGGCATCACAAATTCGGGACAGATTTATCCAATTCGTCAAATAGGATACATTTCAGGCGACGCTAGTCGCAACTACTCGCGCTCAACCCTTACATAGCCCGTTGCCGGCCCACGCCCAACTTTTTCGATCCGGCCAGCAACCAACAGATCGTGAAGAACGCGTTCCACCGTCGTCTGGCTGATATCGGGACACTCCGCCAAAATGTCGGCTTTTGTCACCTTGCCCAACTTGCAATCAAACACTGCCGCAACGCGGTCGGCCTTCGACGCATCGCCCATCTCGACGCTCATCACGCGTGACTCCAAATCCCTACAAGCACCCAAAATCACTCCGAGCATGTATCGCACGAACGGCGCATAATCGTTAAGACCCTTATTCCAATTCTCCGAACTTACTTTAAGCGCTTCGTAATAGGAAGCCTTGCTATCTTCTATGGCCTTCTCGATGGAAACGTACTTACCCACTAGATAGCCCGTGCGATAAAGTGCAAGCAGCGTGAGCAGGCGACTCATACGGCCATTCCCGTCGTTAAAGGGATGGATGCAGGTGAAATCAAAGACGAACATACAAGTAAGCAGCAGCGGATCGAGTCGTTCCGCGTGCAGTGCATTTCGGTAGGCTTCGCAAAGACGCTCCATCGCATCTGGCGTTGCTACGGCTGGGATTGGCTTAAATCGCTCGACACGCCTTCCATCTGCATCGATCTCCACGATAGAATTGTCGCCGACCTTAAAATGGCCGCCCATGCTAGAAGCGGTGCGCTTGTACATGGTCGCATGAAGCTGAAGAATGTTGTTTGGCGTAATGTCGATATAGTCGTGACTCTCATGAATCAACGAAAGGGCGTCGCGATATCCCGCAATCTCCTCTTCGTTACGCCCCTTCGGGGTGGTCTTTTCGCTTGCAAGGTCACGGACTCGTTTTGCCGAGGTGAAGATTCCCTCGATGCGATTCGACGATTCAATACTCTGAACTCTCGCGATGCCGCCGAGCGAATCCAAGACGTCCTTCTTCGCACTTAGGAACAGCTCCTGCTTGCCCTTGTGCTCGTGAATAGCACCTAGCAGGCCGATTATCTCGGGCGTAAGCAACTTTGACGGAGCGTCGGTGTAATCGAAAGCGTGCATGTTATCTGCCTCATGAGTATCGCTATCTGCATCATATTGCACTTGATGATGCAGATTATAAGCCGCTGATGCAGATTTGACTATAGATACCGCCGGCATTCGCCACGTACGAGACGAACGGCTATTTCTCAATCTTCGAATAGCTGCCAAGGTATTCAAGCTGTTCGATACCCTGCAATCATCCGCACGCCCATAAGTGTTGCTCTACCCATTGCCAAGTTTTTCGATAAGCTCGTCTCGCGTATGCACGCCCAGCTTTCGATAGGCGCTCTTTATGTGGCTTTGCGCCGTGCTCGTGGAAATAAATAGCGTGGCCGCCACCTTCTTGATGCTGTGCCCGCGCGAAAACAGCTCGGCCACTTCCATTTCGCGCGCCGTGAGGTGATATGCCTGAGCAATGGACAGTGCATCCGCCTGATTGGCCGAAGCCGACGCCGCTTCCACCTGCACGGGTGCCTCCGCGGCAAAGGAAAGCGCGGGGACGGAGGTTTTCTTCGCATTCCGCAGCACGATAACACCCAGGAAAGCAATGATGAGTGCCAGCAGGACAAACACGATTACGAGAACGAGCATTTCCGAAGCGGCCAGCCGCTCTGTGCCGCTTATGAGCAGCAACGAAGGCGTAAGCGAATAGCTGATGATCCACGACAGCGCTTCCACGAAGATGCTGCATGTCACAAACACGGGCACGAAAGGCAACTTGCCGCGTTTCACCATGTTGCACAGCAGAATCCACAGGAAGAAGTCGAGCGTAGAACGCGATACCACAACCACCTGGCCGCCAACGAAACCGGGCCCGGCCACAAGAAACGCGAAGGCACCCAGGAAGAAGCACAGAGCCAGGGCGACCCAGCATTTGAGCACCATCACTTCCACATTGGAGGCATCGTCGGGGTCTTCGCCCGCACCCTGGAAGAAGCGGCCCCGCTGATAGAGAACGCACACTGCTAGAACGGCCACGGCCATGGCGATGGAAATGGGCCAACGAAAATCGGTAGCGCCGCCTAGGTCCACGATGCCGCGCACGAAACTACCCGCCAGAAGAAAGGCGATGAAGAGCAGCACGTAGGGATCGGTCTTCTTGATAACGGCGGAAAGCCCCAACGCGGGGCCCGCCGCTTCACCCGTTGCGGGATGCGGCAGCGCATACCAGCAGAGCGCGGCACACAGCGGCGATGCGACGGCGATGGCGTCGCGCACCTGGCTATTGAATCCCAGGTAGGAGAGGACCACCAAGCTTAGCACGTACGAAAGGGCCAGCAGCGTTATAGCGCGAGCACTGAACACACGCACGAAATAACGCGCCCAGGCCAGGCAGGCGGCGAAGAACCCCAGAGCCACAAGAGGGACCGAAACTACCTGCAGCGCAGAGACGCCCGCAGCGCCCGAGGAGGCAACCGCGCACCACGCGCCCACGCTTCCCGCAGCCCCCGCCGCTACCACGCTTACGGGATGCTCTCTCAGCAACGCTTCAATGCGCGGGGCAAGGGGAATGGCCAGGGCGCACAATGCCAACAGCACCAGCATGACCGCCACGTACAGCATGGCATGGCCCCCGCTTTCCGCCGATGTGGCCAGCGGGTACAATGCCTGGAAAAACGCCTGGTGCCGAAAGTACACCCATATAAACGCCATGCCGATCATGGCGATGCAGTAGTCCCTTGTTCTCCCTGTGCCGTTCAAGCAAATTCCCTCCGTTGCTGGTCATTGTACCCGAACTGGCACCCTTCGAAGCGCGACAAGGGGCAAGCGACCGCCTACGGAAACCCAGATTGAATAACTCCAGGTGAAATGGTGGGTGAATTGAAATATCCCCTATTTTATGGTCGGGATTTTCGGAAATACACGGATTTTATGGGAGGTAGCAGGCGGGCGCTTTTTGCATAGTCGCAGTAACGCAACGCGAAACAAGGAGCGCGGATGCGGAACCTACGAGATGCGAGGAAAGGGAGATCATGAGCATCGGTAGAAGGGAATTTCTAAAAGGAAGCGCCCTCGTTGGCGGGGCTGCGGCGCTAAGCGGGCTCGTAACGGGTTGCTCGGGTGGCACCAAGAGCAAAGCGAATGAAGCCTCCTCCAGCAGCGTGTACCCCGAGGGCACCACGGCGGAAGACTTCGAAAATTCCGTGGTGGAGGTGGAAACCATCACGAAGTTCGATGACGAGAAGACCTACGACATCGTGGTGGTAGGCGCTGGCACCGCCGGCGTGCCGGCCGTGCTCACCGCGCTGGAAGAAGGCGCGAGCGTGGCCTGCCTGCAGAAGGAAAGCACCGCCATCGCAAACGGCAACGGCTCTTCGGGCCCCATCCTGGACGAGAGCAATGAGATTGGTAAGCTGCAGTACAAGCAGGCCTGGCGCAAAGCCGGCGGATACCGCATGAACCCCGATCTTCTAGACCTGTACGTAGAGCACGCGGGCGAAATGATCATGTGGATGCTCGCCCAGAGCGACCAGGTGGGCCTGCTTCCCGTGACGTCGAAGGTGCGCACCGACTTCGACGAGGGCAGCTACATCACCGTGGCAAGCAACAACTACTCGCCCAAGCCCATCAACAACCAGACCATCATGCAGAAGCTGGCCGACCATGCCGTGGAACTGGGCGCCGACATTTTCTACAGCACTCCTGCCGTGCAGCTGGTTGTGGAGGACGGCAAGGTCACGGGCGTCGTGGGCCGCAGCGAAGGCAAGCACATCAAGTTCAACGCCACGAAAGCCGTCATCATCGCCGCGGGCGACTACCAGAACAATGACAGCCTGGTGGCGCGCTACTCCCCCGACATCGTTCGCTTCCAGAAGAAGCAGGTCAACAAGACGGCCGATGGCATCCTGATGAGCATGATGGCAGGCGGCCGCATGACGCCCGTCAACCACGCCAAGACCATGCATGACATGGACGCCGCCCCGATGTTCATGACCTCCTACCCCTTCATGGCGCTCACCATGGAAGGCGAACGCTTCATGAACGAGGACATTCCCATGGAATCGTGGGACCTTTCGCTGCAGTGGAACAAGGACGCCGAAGACCCCGGCCACTTCTGCCGCATCTTCGACAACGACTACATGGCGAAATACGGTGCGAAGACGCCCATCGCCACCCTGGAGAACTACATCCCCGGCTACAAGGAGAATCCCGAAGGCGTGTACACGAGCCTCATCGACACGCACCGCGCCGACACGCTCGACGAACTGGCCAGCCAGCTGGGCATTCCCGCGAGTGCCCTGAAACAGAGCGTGGAAAAGTGGAATGCGCACTGCGCCAGCGGCGTGGACGAGGAGTTCGGTCTGGCGAAGGACAAGATGAAGCCCATCGACACGCCGCCGTACTGGGGCGTAAAGCAGTGGATTCGCTGCAGCGCCATCAATTCCGGCGTAGTGATCGACGGATTCTGCCGCGTACTCGACAAGGACGACAAGCCCATCCCCGGCCTGTATTCAGTAGGCTCAGGCGCAGGCAATGTCTGCGGCGGCCTGGAATGGAACCTCTACCAGGGTGGCCTATGCTGCGGTTCCTACATGACCATGGGCCGCTACGCCGTCATCCACGCCCTTACCGGCGGCCTTACGCCATCCCACCCCGCCAGCTACGCTGACAGCACGAAGTACTGGAAGGCGTAGTACTCAACCTAATCCCTCCCGCGACGCGGCGACTGTTGCAAAAACGGTCGCCGCGTTTGCGTTCGACCCCGGGTGATAGGGGGAGGTGACACAGGGACGATTCTGCTGTCACCCCCGTCCGATGATAGATGGCTGCTGACGGCCCAGCGTGGGGTGACAGAAGAACCGTCCCTCTGTCACCCGTCACCCTCATTCGCCCTGGGAAAGGGCGATGGACTCTATGACGTCAATCATTTCCTGGCGATCGGAAACGCCCAGCTTCTCGTAGAGATGCGAGATATGCGTCTTCACCGTGCTGCGCGAAATGAACAGGCGCTGAGAAATATGCGGCACGCTGCGGCCGCGCACGATAAGGCTGAGCACTTCGGCTTCACGCGGCGAAAGACCATAGCGAGCGATGGCCTCTTCGCACTGCCGGGCGAAGTACAGCACTTCGGCACGCGGATAGTCTATTGCGGGGTTCAGCTGCTCGCGCTCGAACAGATCAGTCTGATCGAGCATGATAACGGCAACCACCACCAGCATGCTCGCGCCACTGATGAGGTTCACCATCAGGCTATCGCCCATGTGCAGCAAGCCTTCCAGCACCACCATGAGGATAACGGTGAAAAACGGCGTGCTGCTTTCGATGGCACGACACCAGCTGAACACGCGACGAGCGTCCACACCCGTCTTACGACAGGCGTTCGCGAACAGCGCGAAACAGAACAGGTCGAAGCAGGTGTAGCCGATGGAAATAAGAGCGGCACCCACATTCGTCTCGAAATTCAGCGTGGCCACCAGCAGAATGCCCGCCGTGATGAGCGGGAGCACCACCTTGTAGATGTACGACTGCGAAAACGCGCCGCCCGTGACAAGCGCCAGCACCAGCAGCACGGTAACCACGCCGCCGCTACCCACAATAACCAGCTGACCCAGCCCCTGCACACCAGCGCTCGCCTGGGCCCACGGAATGCTCGTCCACGTAACAATGCCGAACAGGAAGAAGACGAGGAGGATACGCCAGGTAAGGCCGATAAACGTTTCACGGCCCACCACCCGGTGCTCGGGCAGCTTCATGCGGCTGGCGCGCAGCACCAACGCCATGGACAAAGGCAGAGCGACCGCCACGAACGCCACGCGCAGAACCTGCGGACAGGAAAGCATGACCAGGCAGGCCGCAAGCGCCAGGATGAACGAAATGAGCGTGTACGCGGTGATGCGGAACGCGTCGAGCCGCGCATACTGCGAGCCCCACGCCACGATGACCCAGCACGAACCCAGGCGGGCGATGGCATCCGCCACCAGGCGCACCACACCAGCGTCGATGCCTTCAACCTGCACCAGCAATGCGGCGACAACCGTTGCCACGCCGGCGACGACAGTGCCAATAAGCCCAACGAAGTTGAACGACTGCAGCTTATGAAGTCCCACGCCGATAGCAACGAAGCCAGCCGTGGCGGCTGCGCTGGTAACGAGAATCGAAAAGTACGGCACGGGGTTATACGCCTCCGCCGCCACTGCGGGCTCGCAGTAAATCGTGCAGAGGTCCCATGCGTAGAAAAGGGCCAGACCGCATACGAACAACAATGCATAAGGGCCATCAAAAAGCCTGGTCACATTGGATAGTACTTTTTGTCCGATACCTATTTGGATCGATTTGTCCATTCTTGCGGATACCCCTTGCCTTTGCACCCTCATACCATCGTCCTTACCCGCTTCCCCCAGCGGATGGAGGTATTCAGCGCGCCGCATTGCGGCAATGCAGCAGTCATTATAGCCAATGCGCGCGCTGGCCTCGTTTCGTACAGGGAAGCGCAACAAGGAAGCATAAACAAGGGAGGATTCATGACCGCAAACCATGCCGTATCGCGCCGCGGATTCGTAGGCGCCGCCGCAACCGCCGCTGCCGCACTGGCGCTGACCGCCACCGGCTGCGCACCCGCCAAGGGCGAAAAGGAAGCCGCAAAGAACGCATCCGCCGCAGGCAGCACTTCGGGCGAAACCCTGCTGCCAAATCTGGAAAACCTCGATTTCCACAAGCCCAACCCGGCACCCGTTGCCTTCGTGGAAGAGGCCATCTCCGATGCCGACATCGTTGAAACCGTCGACTGCGATGTCGTTGTGTGCGGCGCCGGCATGGCTGGCGCCACCGCTGCCGCTTCGTGCTCGCAAAACGGCCTTTCCACGGTGCTGCTGGAAAAGGGCAGCACGTTCGCCGCACGCGGCAGCGAAATCGGCGCCATCGGCGACCGCGCTCACGAAGCTGCAGGCGTGGAAATCGACAAGCAGAAGTTCCTGAACGACGCCATGGCTAGCGCCGACTACCGCGCCGACCGCAACGTATGGCTACAGTTCATCAACCGTTCCGGCGAGGCCATGAACTGGGCCATGGATACGTCCGAAGCCACCGAGGGCAGCAAGTGCGGCGCGTTCACCGTGGTGGGCGCCAACACCGAAAGCGACGGCGTGACCACATGGGCAAGCGGCGTGCGCGTGGCTGGCGGTACGTCCGCGCTCGTTGAGATGATGATCGAAAACGCCAAGAGCCATGGCGCCGACGTACGCTACAACACGCCCGCGTGTCAGATCGTTCGTGACGGCGAAGGCGCCGTGACCGGCGTAATCGCAAAGGGAGAATCAGGCTACATCAAGTTCAACGCCGCGAAGGGCGTGGTGCTGGCAACCGGCGGCTACGACCAGAACTGGGACATCCTCTCCCAGGTAGCTCGTCCGCGCGACCTTGCCGTGAACGCCTGGATCAACCCCACGCTCACCGAAGCCGGTGACGGCCACCTCATGGGACAGGCCGTGGGCGCTGCCGTGGACGACTACCCGCACGTGCTCATGAACGACCCCGCGGGTTCCACCGCAGGTAAGCGCGCCAACGGCGCCATCTTCGCCTTCCCCCGCGTGAACGCCGAGGGCAAGCGCTTCGTAAACGAGAGCCTCTCGTTTGAGTTCCTCACGAACGCCATCATGTACCAGCCCGGCGCCCGCGACTACCTGCTTATGTCAGGCGACCTGGAAGCTGCGTTCGACGCCATGAAGGGCGTTATCCCCTGGAAGGGCAGCGACCTGGTGGAGCAGTGCAAGGACGTGCTCATCGAAGCCAACAGCATCGAAGAGCTGGCCGGCAAGATCGGCGTGGACAAGGACGCCCTGCAGGCCACCGTCGATCGCTACAACGAGTTCTGCGCCAAGGGCGTGGACGAGGACTTCGGCAAGAACCCCACCACCCTACTGCCCATGGACAAGGCGCCGTTCTACGCGCTGGAGGAAAGCGGTTCGTGCCTGGTTACGGTAAGCGGTCTGAAGATCAACGCGAAGTCGCAGGTGCTCGACACGAAGGGCCAGGCCATCGAGGGTCTGTACGCCCTGGGCAACACGAGCGGCTCGATGTTCTTCGGCACCTACCCGCATCACATCAGCGCCATCAGCCATGGCCGCTGCGTGTGCTTCGGCTACCTGGTTGGCCGCACGCTCGCTGGCCTGGAATAGCAACTAGCTAATACGCGTTTAGAAAGCCCGCTTCGCCGGGCTTTCTTTTTTCGCCGGGTGACAGAAGAACCGTCCCCCTGTCACCCGTCCCGCGTAGCCGCCCCTTCGTTGACAACGGCGCTGCACACCCCGACAATGAAAGGTGCTCATGGGGAGGATCGTCTTACGGGGAGAGCGAGACGATATGGACGAGAGGGAGCACAATACCGTCGCACGCTTTGGCAAGCTGTGGCCTTCGTTGCCGTTTCTGGCAACAGGTCTTTCGCTTGCCTGGAACGACATCGCCTTCAGCGGCGCTGGCTGGCTTTCCGCCACCGAATCGAACGGCGCCAACATCACCCTGCTCTACCTCTATTTCAACGGCACGTTTGCCCTGGCTTGCCTAGCCGCGGCCCTTCTTCCCCGTCGGTTTCGACTGCCGCTCATTCGTCCGCGCGTGGTGCGAATCGCAGGCATGACCGCCGCCTTCGGGGCCCTGCTCATCATTCTGGCGGGACCCTTCTATCTTGATGCGGTGCTACCCTTCAACATAGGCTGCGCGCTCATGGGCGTAAGCTCCATGGTCATCATGCTGCGCTGTGCTTCGGCATACAGTCAGCTTGCCCCACGCCAGCTGCTGCTCTATCTAGCACTCGCCCAGATAGCGGAGGTCTTCGTCTACCAGCTGAACATGTGTGCGCCCCCAGGACTGGCCGTGGAAGGCGGCCCCTCGCTCGCCAGCATCGTCATTTGCATAGGGCTACCCCTGCTCACGGCATTCTTCGCCACCATTCCCAGCCCTGCAGCACCCTTTACCATGCAGAAGAATCCCAAATTGCCCGAGGCGAACGGCACGATCACGCGCGGATTCGTTGCTATTCTGGCCGTATTCTTCCTGCTGGCGTTCGTATCTTCCACGATCAACATCAATGCCATCAGCCAGAGCAATCCCGCCGACACGCTGATTTCCACCAACATAACCACCCTGCTGCGCATCCCCGTGGCGCTGACATTCATCTACATCGCCATCAGCCCACGGCTGGCCTCGCTCGACGTAGTGAAGGTTATCTGGGTATTCATGCTGCTTCTGGCCATGTCGTTCGTAGGCCTGGCGCTGCTGAGCGCCGCCGGTGGCATCTGGCAGCAGCTGAACAACATCTGCTACACCGTGGCCGGCCTAATGAACTGGTGCATTCTCTCGCTCGTGGTCTATCAGCGACATACTTCGGTCGTGCGCACCTTCGGCCTGGGCCAGGGCCTGTTCCTGGCCGGATGCGTAGCCGGATGCTACTGGGGCGCAAACGTTCTGCCCAACCTGCTTCAGATTATCTCCCCTGCCGAATTCTTCGGCGCAACTGCCGTAGTGGTTCTGCTGGTCGCCGTGCTCATGATGATTTTCATCGACAGCAACGCGCTGTTCGCCCCAGCATCCCAGGAAGAGGAAACGCTCGAGAAAATGATGCAGCAGCGCATTATCATGCCGCAAATCGCCACCGAGGACGAATCGGAAGGCCCCGCCGAACGACGCCCGTTCCGCACCGCCATGGAAGAAGTGGCAACAGCCCATCAACTTACCCAGCGCGAAACCGAAATCTTCGTCATGCTCGCGCGCGGCCTAACGGTAAACGCCATCGCCGAGCAGCTCTGCCTTTCGCGCAACACCGTGCGCACGCACGCTCATGCGGTCTATGCGAAGCTTGGCGTACATTCCCGCGAAGAGCTCATGAAGGACGCGCGCCTGCGCTACAGCGCCGAAAAATCGTTCGTTTAGCCACGTCAAACATCTCATCCAGTTTGAACTAGAAGCCTTGGGACGAGATTCCAGGGCTCTCATCCATCAATTTCATCCGTTCCACATCTTCCTCGCCTCTCCCCTCCTAGCCATGCTTAGCCCCAAGGAGATGGGAGCATACCGCGGCGCATAGGGCGCGCGGCAAGGAGGAGAGGAGCTTTCTCATGGAAGAGAGAGTGCAGGCGGAGCTATGCGAACTCACCGACGAGGAAAAGCTCGACGAGCTTGAGTTCGCCGTAACGCGTCAGTCGCTTCACCGCGAAATCTGTTACAAGACGCTGGCATTCTGCCAGACGCGTCATATGTTGCGCGAGGTCGAGACATACATCATGGGCCTACCGCAATACGCCCAGGCTGTTCAGTCTCCCTACCATCTCACGGCGCTGCTGGCAAAGCATTACGGGCTCGAGCGCATTCTGCTGGATGAGGAAGGAAACGTGGTGACCCCAGCCGACCTGGAGGGGCTTTCCGAAGACGAGGCGGACGACCTGGTAGCCGACGAAGCCTACGAAACCACCGAGGTGGGCAGACGCTTCGTGGCGTTGCACGACCCCCTTTCCCGCATGCGCGAACTGCTGGAAGAAGAGCCCCTGCGCGCGGCAACCTACCGCGAGCTGCTGGCCTACTGCTCAAGCCAAAAACGCACCTATAACGATCTATCGGACCTGCTAGAAGGTCGCGACGTGCTCTTCATCACCCAAGACGGTTCCAAGCAGCGAATCCAGCCCAGCGTGCTCGTCGACCGGCTCAACCGCGTCGGCGCGCTCGTCTGGCAGGCCGGATGGGAAACGACGGACGAGGGACGGAGGTTTCTAGCGGAGGTGCAGTAGAGAAGGGACCCCGCATGCGGGGGAGGAGAAAGCAAGTGAGAGAAAAGGAAGGTAGGAGAATATGGCGTTGAAAACGAACATGTCGCGCCGAGCATTCACGAAGATGTCAATGCTCGCAGGCGCGGCGGCATCGCTGGGCATTTCGATGAGCGGCTCGCTCGTCGAAGCGGACACCGCCGAAGCTGCCACCACGACAGAAACCAAGAAGGTCCGCACGTCGTGCCATGGCTGCATTCAGATGTGTCCGGCAATCGCCTACATCGAAAACGGCGTGGTCGTGCGCCTGGAAGGCGACCCCGAAGCGCCGGTGAGCCGCGGCTCATTGTGCATCAAGGGACTCAACCAGCTGCATACCATGTACAGCCCGCGCCGCGTGCTGCATCCGCTGAAGCGAGCGGGCGAACGTGGCGAAAACAAGTGGGAAGTCATTTCCTGGGACGAAGCCATCGAGCTAGCAGCCACGAAGATCAAGGAAGCCATCGACGAATACGGCAACTACTCCTTCTTCTCTTCGGTAGGCGGTGGCGGATCCTATTCGTTCATGGAAGCCATGACGCTCCCCATGGCCATGGGCTCGCCTACGGTATTCGAACCAGGCTGCGCACAGTGCTACCTGCCCCGATGGAGCATGTCTAAGCTGTTCTACGGCGGCGACGACCAGTCCATCGCCGACAACGCAGTGCAGGAGATCTTCCGCCCCGAAGGGGACAACAAGGCAGAGGTCGTGGTTATCTGGGCCGCTCAGCCTTCAGTCTCGGAAACGGCCGAATCGGGCCGCGGCATGGCCGAAATTCGCAGCATGGGCGTAAAGACCATCGTGGTCGACCCGAACTTCTCGCCCGATGCCGCGAAAGCCGATGTATGGCTGCCAGTACGCCCCGCCACCGATACGGGCGTCATCCTTTCGTGGTTCCGCTACATCTTCGAGAACAAGCTCTACAACGAGCAGTTCACGAAATACTGGACGAACATGCCGTTCCTCATCGACCCCGACACGAAGCTGCCGGTTATCGCAAGCGAGCTGTTCCCCGACTACGTTTCGCCCACACCCGATAACACGCCGGCATACGTGTGCTACGACCTGAAGACGAACAGCGTGCAGCCCTTCGCCTACAGCAAGCCCGAAGATTCCACCGTAGACCCCGAAATCTTCTGGACGGGCACGTACAACGGCAAGACGTACAAGACCGCAGGCCAGATTTACAAGGAAGAGGCCGAACCCTGGACGCTGGAGCACTGCGAGGAAGTATGCTGGGTTCCCGCCGACAAGAACGAGCAGGCCATCCGCCTGTACACGCATGCCGATGACGGCAACCGCGCTCCCTGCAAGGGCGGCGACGGCGTGGCCGGCATCTGCAACGGCGTGGCAGCCGATATGACCGAATCGGCCTCGCAGGTACCCATCGGCCTTATGGGCCTGGATTCCATCATGGGCTACATCAACAAGCCTGGCGTCGCCATGACCCAGAAGGGCGGCGGCTACTTCACCGCCTCACCTACAGGCGAAAAGATCATCGAGCGCCCCGTTACCTACAACAACGGATTCGGTGGCATGTTCTCCGACATGTACGGCGTTGGCGCAGTCATCGGCATGTCGGAAGCCGAGAACAAGGAGCGCATCGAAAAGCTGGGTGCCGCAATGCCCGACTCGCAGCGCATCCTGAACAAGCTGCTGCAGGACCGCCTGGGCATGAAGGACCACAAGGGCCTGTACGCCTGGTGCCACAGCCACATCCCCACGGTGCGCCAGGCCATCGCCACCGGCGAGCCGTACAAGCCGCGCGTGTGGTTCGACATGTCGGGTAACAAGCTGGCCATGTTGGGCAACGCGAAGAGTTGGTACGAGGTCTTCCCCGAAGTGGACTTCATCATCGGCCAGTACCCGATGCTCACGTCGTTCCACGTGGAAGCCGCCGACCTGGTGTTCCCGCTACGCGAGTGGCTGGAAGAGCCCATGGTGAACATGACCCAGCTGAACACCCAGTGGCTGCAGAACGAATGCACCCACATCGGCGAGACGGTAAGCCATTCCATTCCCGCCGGCCAGGTAGTGAACCGCGTGCGCGAAATGTACGGCGGACACATTCCCAACGGCCTGGAACTGGGCGGCGGCAAGGTGACTGCGTACCTGGGTAGTGCCACGGAACAGGAAGTGAAGGAGAGCACGGCCGAAACGCTGATGGCCCCCAGTTGGGACGCCCTGCAGGCAGACATCGACAAATACGTCCCCTGCGTTACGCCGAAAGACCAGTACTTCCAGTACTACCAGCATGAGATGACGGCAACCGACGGCCTGCCCGCCGGGTTTGGCACCGAATCGCGCAAGGTGGAAACCTACACGCAAATCGTGCTGAAGATGGCCCGCAACGGCTACCCGTTCTGCTACCCCAACCCGCAGGAAGCCTGCGACGACTACAGCCCCATCTGCACGTTCATCGAACCCTGCGAAAGCCCCTACAGCGATGCGCAGCAGCAGATTGGCGACCGCGACGAGTATCCGTTCATCCTCACTTCGGGCCGCGTTCCCTACTTCCATCACGGCACCATGCGCCACGCGCCGTTCTCGCGCGAGCTGTACCCCGCACCCGACGTGCGCATCAATACGCGCGATGCCGAAAAGCTGGGCATCAAGCACATGGACTGGGTGAAGGTAACCAGCCGTCGTGGCGAGATCCACGGACGCGCCTACCTTACCGAAGGCGTAGCGCCCGGCGTGGTCTGGATGGAGCGCTTCTGGAATCCGGAATGCTTCGACGATTCCATTCCCGAAGGCAAACGCACTGCCGGCTGGCGCGAATGCAACGTGAACGTGCTCACGAAGAACACCGCCCCCTTCAACGAAGTGTACGGCTCGTATACCAACCGCGGCTTCACGGTGAAGATCGAGAAGAGCACCAAGCCCGACCTCATCTGGATCGAGCCCAAGGAGTTCGAGCCGTTCATGCCCACCCTGCACAACGAGCCCAGGACGGAGGATGTATTCTAATGAGGAATTGTCTTGTCTTAGACCTCGACCGCTGCAGCGGCTGCGATTCTTGCATCGCCGCATGCAAGTTCGAGAACGGAATCGGCCTCGGCAGCTACTGGAACCGCGTCGTGGCCGTTGGCCCCACGGGAACGCATCCCGACATCGAAATGTACTGGCTGCCCGTGCAGTGCCAGCAGTGCGAAAACCCGCAATGCGTGAAGGTCTGCCCCACCGGCGCCAGCTATCGCGACCCCGACACAGGCATCGTGCTCATCGACAAGTCGAAGTGCATCGGCTGCCGTTACTGCATGATGGCCTGCCCCTATGGCGTACGCAGCTACAACGAAACAGAGCACGTGGTGGAAAAGTGCACCCTCTGCAGCCACCGCACGGCCGAGGGCCTCGAGCCCGCATGCGTGCACAACTGCTGCACGGGCGCGCGCATCTACGGTGACCTGGACGACCCCTCCAGCGACGCGGCAAAAGCCGTGGCAGCAGCAGGTGCCGCCAACTGCCACCGCCTGCCCGACCCGAAGGATTCAGGACCCAGCTCGGTGTACATTCTCAGTTCGAAAACGGCTAGCTGGAAGGAGCTGATCTAGATGGAAATCCAATGGCCTCTGCTCTTGTTCAGCCTCATCGCGGGCTGCGGGGGCGCCACGTTCGCCTTCGTGGGTATTTCCGAGCTTCTGGGCGCCGCTGAAAAAGCGCGCTTCAAGGCTACCATCGCGGCCATCGCCCTCATGATCGTGGGCGGCCTATGCTCCGTTGCCCACCTGGGTCAACCCGCAAACATCATGGCAGCCGCGCAGAACCTGTTCTCGTTCTCGGGCATTTCGGTGGAAATCATCGCGCTCGGCCTGGCCGTTATCGTGGCGCTTATCTACCTGATCGCCATCCGCGGTGGCAACTTCGGCGGCGCTTCCAAGGCGCTGGGAGTATGCGGCATCGTGGTCGGCCTGCTGTTGGGCTTCGTTACCGGCAACGGCTACGTAATGCAGGCCCAGCCAGCATGGAACACCATCGCGCTCCCGCTGGCCTACCTGGGCACCGACCTGCCCATGGGCGCGTTCACGTTCCTGGCGATCGCCTCTCTTTCCGGCGTGGACGGTGAGGAGCTGAAGAAGTTCGACACGGTGACTATCGCATGCGCCGTAGCGGCGCCGGTGCTGTGCCTGATATACGGATTCGTGACGCAATTCGCCCTCGACCCCGTACTGTTCTGGGGCGGAACCATCGTTGTCGGCGCGCTCACCTGCCTGTTCGCGTGGAAGCGCAACACGAACGCCAACATGGTGTACGGCGGGCTTGCATGCGCCATCGCATGCGGTGTCTGCCTGCGCGCAGTGATGTGGCTTGCCGGAAGCGGGTTCTTCGACCTGTTCTCAACCGCAGCTGCGCATAGCGTGCTGGGCATTTAGCAACCTGGGGTGGGGCGGGCTGCCTGCCCCACCCCTTCGAGAAGGAGGAACCGTCGATGATCCTCGAAGAGGAAATGGACGCAATACGCGAACGCGAACAGGTCAAGCAAGACGAGCTGGCCATGATTGCGGCGCTTGACACGCGCGCCGAATTCTACGAACTGCTGGCGAGCCTCTACTTCGCGCCACTCAAGCAGGAGCAAATCGACAACCTTGCCCAGGCGGACCTTTCCAGTTGGGCCGAGCTGAACGAGCTCTTCGCCGAGGGCGCCAATGACATCGCTCGCTACCTGCGTAAACGCAACACGGGAACGCGCCAGGAACTTGCCGTCGACTTTACGGGCGCTTTCGCTGGCACCTCCACGTATCAGGGCAAGACCGCCGTGCCCTACAAGTCGGTATTCACGAGCGCCACGGGACTTCTCATGCAGGAAGGCTATCGCGACGTCGTCCACGCCATGCGCGCGGAAGCGGTCACGAAGCGCGCCGGGCTGGACTGGCCCGATGACCATCTATCGTTCCTATTCGAATTCATGGCACTGGAAAGCCGCCGCACGCGCGATGCGCTGCTGGACGGCCGTCTGGAACTGGCCCTGCATTACCTGAACGCCTCGGGCGATTTCCTGGACGCGCAGATTGCCTCATGGTTCGGCATGTTCCGCGACCAGGCACTGCTACTGCTCCACACCCGCTTCTACCGCGGCGTGCTGAAAATCACCCAGGGGTTCATCGAGCTCGACGAGCAGTCGCTGTTCGAAATGATCGACGTGGTGGAAAGCGCCGCTCCGGGCGACTTCGAGAGTCTGCACGAAGGCCAGGAGCCCCGCGATGAGCAATGAGGACATCACCCCGAATGCAGAACCTGACGACCGTAGCACGGGCCTGAGTAGGCGCGCCTTCATGGTGGGCGCAGCCGGTGCCGCGGCTATGATCGCCGTGGGCGGCGGGGTGAAGGCGTTCGCCGGGGAAAACGAGTTAGTATTCCCGCCTGGCGGGCAAACGAGTCAGCTTATAGGCTCGTGCATCCGCTGCGATCGCTGCCGTTCCGCTTGCCCGCAGAACGCCATCAGCTTGGCGCATCTGGAAAACGGCCTGCTGAGCGTCCGCCTGCCCATCATGAAATACAGCCTGGGCTGGTGCGATTTTTGCGATGGCGAAGATGGCTTCCGCTGCGTAAAGTCATGCCCCACCGGAGCACTTGTTCCAGGGTTCGATCCGCACGCCGACAAGATGGGCATTGCGGCATTCGACTACGACGAGTGCCTGCTCTTCCGCTCGGGTTCCCGCTCGTGCTCGAAGGAATGCCGGGACGCCTGCACCTACGATGCCATCAAAGACACGCCCGATGGCGGCCTGGAAATAATCGCCGACCTGTGCAACGGCTGCGGGGCCTGCGAATACGAATGCCCCTCGGCTAAGTACACCGCCTACGACGGATCAAACCGCCGCGGCGTGAACGTAGAAGTTTGGAAGAGGTGAGCAACATGGCCAAAGAAACCGCAGCCAAGGAAAAGCCCCGCGCCGAGCAACGCGGAAAGTCGGCGCGCCTGCGCGCCACGGTAGCCATTCTGGCGTTCGTGGCCATGGGCGTGGGCCTGGCCATCCACAGCGGCACCGGAACCATTTCGTCGTTTGGCTGGGATTACATCGCCACCGTCTGCCCGCTGGGCGCGCTCGAGTCCATCTTCGGCTCGTGGGCATTCGTGCCGCGCCTGGTGATTGCGCTTATCGCCATGCTCGCCGTGGTATGGGTCGCAGGCAAGGGATTCTGCGGCTGGATCTGCCCCATCCCCTACGTGGGCAAACTGTTCCGCACAAAGAAGGGCGCGGCAAACGAAGCGAGCGAGCGCCATGCGGCGGCGAAGCTTTCCTACGAACGCTGGAAGAACAACGATGCTCCGCAGCGTAAGAAGCTTAACCTCGATTCGCGCCATGGCGTGCTCCTGGGAGCCCTGGCTTCCACGGCCATCTTCGGCTTCCCCGTATTTTGCCTGGTGTGCCCCGTGGGCCTGAGCGTCGCGACGTTCGTGCTGTTCTGGCGCATGGTGCAGTACAACGAAGTCACGTTCTGCCTGCTGCTCTTCCCCGCCATCATCATCTTGGAGGTGGTCGTGCTGGGCAAATGGTGTGGCAGGTTCTGCCCGCTGGGCGCGCTGTTTTCGCTCATCGGCTCCACGAACCGCACGTTCAGGCCCACGGTGAACCACGATGCGTGCCTGCGCGACACGAAGGGCGAGGCATGCAAGGCCTGCGCTTCTGCCTGCCCGGAGCACATCGATCCCTTCTCCGATATGGGCGAGCGACCGATGACCGAATGCATCAAATGCCGCAGCTGCGCTGACGCGTGCCCTGCGAGCGCCATCACGCTGCCATTCCTGCCCGCCAAACGAGCGAGCAACGAAAACCCGGCATCCCCCACGACGGAGATGCCATCCTAACGCGAACTTTCCGGGGCGCCCGTTGTCCCTCCCTCCACGGGCGCCCAGCCTTTTCGCCTCGGGTGACAGAGGGACGGTTCTGTTGTCACCCCAGGTGACAGGGGGACGATCCTTCCGTCACCCCATAGTGCGCTTGCCACAAGCATTCCCTTGGGAAATTAACGCCCCAGATAGCGTGCGGAAACGGGAAAGTCGAAGTGCGTTTCTGGATACGGCTCGTCTTCCAGCGTGAAGTGCCACCATTCGCAATCAATGGGTGCAAACCCGTTACGCACCATGGCATTGCGCAGGACCATGCGATTGTCGAACTGCTCGTCGGTTATGCCACGGTAGCTGGGGTGAGATACTTCATCGAAGAGGTCGAAGGGGCCGCCCATGTCGAGCTCTTTGCCCGTTGCCATGTCCAGCAACGTAAGATCGACCGTGCTGCCTCGGCTATGGGCGGACTGCTTGGCAATGTACCCCAGATTGAACAGGTCAGTCTTTTCCAGGTCGGGATAGAAAAACGGCTTCATGCGCAAGTCCAGGTCTTCGATGCCCCACAGCACGAAATGCTTCACCGCGCGGGCGGGACGATACGCGTCGAACACCTTCAGACGCAGACCACGTGCCGCCATTTCAGCTGCCACGCCCTTCAACGCGCGGGCGGCGTCGCGCGTCAGCAGCGCACAAGGCTCTTCGTAGCCGTCGATACGATCACCCACGAAGTTGTACGTCGAGTGATAGCGGATTTCCTGGATGATTCCCGGTACGAAATCGGCAAGAACAACGAAACGAGAGGCATCCATGATGGGGTTGGGCTGTTTCATAAGGCTCCCGACTCGAGCGCCTTTGATCTCCCCATTGTACCAACGGAGACGCAATGGAGCCGCAACCCTACGCCATCAGAATGGCCCACTCGCGAGTTCGACCTGCAAACCCGCACAAAACGCGGACCGGACGGCTAGGAGGGAATGCCGTCCGGTCCATAGGAGAGATACGGGGCGTAAGCGAGCCCCATTCGCATTAAGTGCACCTAGTCGAATTCGCCGGCAGCCAAGTCGCGGCCCAGCAGATAGCCGAACGTCAGGCAATTGATGCCATAGCTATTGCCGGGAATGGCGAAGTTGTAATTGTTCGCATACATGTCACCCACCATGCAGCCTACGTTGAACAGACCAGGAATGGGAGTGTCGTTCTCATCACACACTTCCATCTTGGGGCTCGTGCGCAAACCACCCATAACGCTCATGAAGATGGGTGCGTTGATGGCAGCGTAGAACGGGCCAGCCTCGTCGATCTTCACCAGGAAGTCGGGGTTCTTGTGGAAGTCCTCGTCAACGCCCTTGTCGCACAACTCGTTGTAGCGCTTCACGACAGCCTTCAGCTTGGTGGCGTCGAGGTCGAGTTGCTTGGCCAAGTCGTCGAGGGTGTCGGCTTTCACGTACGATCCGTCCTGCGCGCCCTTGTCCCACATGGCAATCATCTGCTCGGCGGTAAGTGCAGGCAAGTCGAAGTCCATACCGAAGGTGTACCACTTGTGGCCCTTGTCGATAATGGCCTGGGGATAATTCGCAGTCCAAATGCCATAAGCAACATGATTGGGCTGTTGGATAAGGTGGTTGGAGCTGTACGGCGAGGAAATATCCTCACGCTGGTAACGCTCGGTGTTCGCATTCACGTTCAAGCCCATATGGAAGCTGCACGGCTCATGGCCGCCACCCCATGCACCCTGCATAACGGGAGCGTTCGGGTACACATGCTGCCACGCCGCGCCAATCCACAGACCCATCTTCTGGCCGTCGCCGCCATAGATGCCGGTAAGGTTAAAGCTCGTGTTGTAATCGATCTTGCCCTGCTCGAAGCCAACCAGGGGTAGAACTTGCGGACAGTACGCGGCGAGCATCTCCTTATTGTTGGAGAAGTCACCCGTAGCCAGCACTACAGCCTTCTTGGCTACGAACTTCACGTAGCTACCGTCACTCATCTTGCTTGCAATTACGCCAGTCACGCGACCTGTGTTGTTGTCCTCGCGAATGAGCTGTTCGGCTTTCGTATCGTAGATGATCTGCACGCCCAAGCTCAGCGCCTTCTTCTCGAGCGCTTCCACCGCGCCCTGCTGGCCCGTGGACACCATTTGCGAGTCACCTTCCGTGGAAAACGCATGCGCGTAATACGGGCCGCCATCGAACGAATTGTCGCGTTCCAAGATGACCTGCAAGCCGCTTTCATTGGCAATGTCGATCATCCAGTTCATGGCCTCTTCGGACTTTTCGTATCCGCGCATCCATTTACTCTGATCGATCGTATAGGAAGCGGCGCGCATCTCGTGGTAGTAGAAATTAACGGGGTCGAACGGCTCGATGCCATGGGCCTCCATCACCCTGGAATTGCGGGCATAATTCGAACCGCCGCGCGAGATAGGCTGGCTGGAAGCAGAAAACAGCGTTACGTGAGCTCCCTTTTCCGCAGCGCTCGTTGCGCATGTCAATCCAGACATGCCGGAGCCAACCACGATAATGTCGTCCTCAATGACATCAGTGATCTTGTCGTCAGAAATGGGCTCGGGCGGTACCATGAACGACCACTTCGGCATCTTGTTGGCAAGCGAAATAATCGCTTCGTCGCTCGCAACCGTGGCACTGGCGGCTTGCGCAGTGCCCTTCGATGAGCCCTTTGCGGAACCGCATCCCGCAAGGCCAGCAGCGGCACCAGCCGTGCCAATCGTTCCCAGTGCGCCAAGCTTCAAGAACGCACGACGCGAAAAGTCCTTCTGATCTCCCATAGGTATTCCTCTCTTATCCCTAGGGCGCCCCGCGCCCCATCCCTCTTGCCCGTCCCTCAACAGGCACTTCGAGTATATGTTCGGAAAACAGCGCCGCACGCAGTTAAGAGTTGCTTTCTTGCAACGGAATAGCTCGCGCAGCGGAAGCCAAAAGTGGTATAAGAGACTTTGCAGCGGTATCATGGCTGGCGGATCAACCATAAGGAGAGGGGCTATGGAAATCCGGCAACTGCAGTACTTCCTCGCTGTTGCGAAACGCGGTTCGTATACGCTGGCCGCAAACGATCTGTTTGTCTCGCGACAGGCGCTCAGCAAGGCACTTCGCAACATGGAAAAGGAAGCGGGATGCCCGCTTCTTAAAACAGGGGATGGGCACATCGTGCTCACCGATGAGGGACGCGATTTCTACGAAGATGCCGAACAAGTCATAGCGGCATACGATAAGCTCATGGAGCACATGCACGCCCATACCAAAGCGTGCGAAACGCGGCAGACGCTCAGCGTGGCGATGGGTCACGGCGCTTCGTTCGTGCTACCTGAACGCTTTATCGAAACATTCCGCAAAGCGCATCGCAACGTCACGCTTTCCGTCGAAGCAGCCACCACCGATAATGCGCTCGACCTGGTGCGCAATGGCGATGCCGACATCGCCATCATTGGCTCGACCCCACCGTATCTAGACGGCTTCGACTACCACATGCTCCAGAAGACGGGCCTCATCGTATACATTCCAAGGTCGAACAAACTGGCCAAAAAGGAAACACTCAGGATCGAAGACCTGCATGGCCAGCCGTTTATCACCTTCGGGCGGCACAATCACCTGCACCGCTACTTTATGCAGGTATGCCGTGAACACAGTGTTGAACCACACATTCTGCTGACAACATCGGACACCGACATGCTCATCCGCACCGCCAACGAGCATGATGCGCTCTACTTCTGCTTCCCCGAAACCCT
>JAILNP010000038.1:0-23036 GCA_024691475.1 Eggerthellaceae bacterium | reverse complement strand
ATTCTCATATTCTGCGTTGGCGTAAACCTCGTATGGAATACCAAGCTTCGCGTGGCGAACATGCTGCCCGCCATCATAATTGCCCCCTTGCTCACCTTCTTGCCAATTGCGTGGTAAGCGTAGACCATATCCTTTCCCCTTCCAAAGAATGCTATTGTGTCTCGCTAGGACAAAATGGCGGAATACGAACGGGAATCCGCTTGGGGATTGGATGTCACCTGCGAAGATCGCACGCGATGACACGAAGGAGAGGCCGTATGACGGCAGCGCAAAAGGACATGTCGGAAGCCGTGAAAGTCAGCAAGACGATTGTGTTCGCCTACCTTGCGGTGGAGGTAATTCTTTTTGTCCTGATTCACGCGTGCGAGATATTCGAACTGGGCCTGCTTACGAACGTAAGCATGTATGCGTCGGTGGTTTTGGGCACTGTCGTCGCCTTGTGCTTCTACGCTCGCTTTGGCAAGAGTGCGGGAGACAAACGTGCGAATATCATCGTTGCGGGGCTTGTTGCCACGGCGGTCTCTGACATCTTTCTAACCCTCATCGACACGGAATGGACCCTCTTGCCTGGCTTTGTGGCATTTTGCGTAACTGAGGTTGTGTACTGGGGGTATGTGGGCTTTTCTCTGCGGTCTCTCGTAGCTCGTATAGGCACGATGATAGCGTTGTTCGCTCTCATTTGGTCAATGGGCGAACTGACCTTTTCCCATGCGGTTGGCCTCATCGATATCGCGCTCGTCCTCTGCAATGCCGCGCAGGCGTGGCTCAACCGAAAGACGGGCGTTTCGCTGCTCTTCGCAATAGGCATAACGCTCTTCTTTTGCTGTGATGCCTCTATCGCAGTTCGCATCTTGTCGGCCGGCGTCGTGCATGACGTATCGGCTCTGCTAGTGTGGGCGTTCTACGTGCCCGCCCAGGTGTTTATTACGATGTCGTATGTGCATAGCGTCCGCCCTGCGACTCGCCAAAGCGTGACGTCACATGCGGGCTCTCTTTGCGTCTAAACGGCTTGCAGGCTATTGCCTCAACGATGATACGTTGAGGGGGAAGGTGAAGTACTCCTTCATGCGCGTATCGGAGAGATCCTTCGACCAGCGAACAAAGTGGTCGACGGCCTTTTGCGGACGATAGGCTTGGATTTCCGTCCGAGCTGGTAGAATGCAACCCGTACGTGAAGCAAGGCAAGGGGAGAGCCCATGGCGCAGAAGATTGTCGAACCCGAAAGCGTTTTCGGACATTCGGCTCTGAATCGCGTTTCCAGCTCCGACGAGCTGGATCAATACATCAAGGTCGCCAATCCAAGCGCGTGGGTGATTGCTCTTGCTTCGCTCTTGCTTATGGTAGGCATCGCCGTATGGGCTGCGGTCGCAATCGTTCCCGTCACGTTCAACCTCACGGGATTTGCCTATATCCCCGAAGGGTCCACCGAACCCGTGGTGTTTTGCCTGGTCGACAAATCAACGCTCGACAAAATCCAAGATTCGGGAGCCACGGTAAGCATCAATGGCACCAATGCGGAAATCGAAAGCTGCAGTGCCACGCCCATTTCCGCATCTGAGGTGAAAACATACATCGGCAGTGACTATTACGACGAATCCCTGCACCTTTCCGACTGGAACTACGTGATAACCATCAAGCCATCAGGCGAGCTCCCTGGCTCGACATTTTCCATTGCAACCGCCGGGGGAGAGGCACGACTCGTTCCCGTGAGCATGGTCGTTTCCGAAACGCGCCCCATCAACATCGTACTGGGAAAGCAATAGGATCGCATGCGTTCTACCGCGAAAAACGTTCCTGTAATCATGCAGATGGAGGCGTCCGAATGCGGCGCCATCTGCCTTGCCATGATGCTTGCCTATTACGGACGCTGGGTGCCACTCGAGGAGGCCCGCGTCATATGCGGCATCGGACGCGACGGCTCAAAGGCGGCCAACATCGTAAAAGCGGGCGAATCGTATGGCCTTGCCGCCACCATAAGCACGTACTCCATCGACGAGCTTCGCGAAAAGGCTTCCTTTCCCTGCATTGCGTCTTGGAAGGGAGCGCATTTCGTTGTCGTAAAGGGCATTTCCGGGAGCAAGGTCCTCCTAAATGACCCCAGTCGCGGGTCCGTGAAAGTACCCCTGCACTCCTTCGAGCGATCATACGGCGGTACGGTGCTTGCATTTGAACCGACTTCTACATTCGAAAAGGGCGGACAGCGACCCTCTACCTGGGCGTTCACCCGCAAACGCTTGCACGGGATGAGGGCTCCCATCATCTTCGTGGCAATCGCCACGTTCGTGCTATCGCTTGCCACCATCCTTAGCACGACCGTGTCCACGGCGTTCATGGATTACGTGCTTTCGGGGGAAATCCCGGAGTGGTTTGGGCCCATTCTGGCTATGCTCGCCTTGGCGGTGGTGGTGCGATGCGCCGTGAGCATCGCCAATGCGATGTACCTCAATCGCATTCGAGGAAAGTTCGCGGTGGTGGGAGCCTCGCAGTTCATGTGGCACCTTCTGCATCTTCCCGTGAGTTTTTACGATCAACGGGCCATCGGGGACTTGCAGCAACGCCAAGAAGCAAACGAAACCGTTGCCGCTACGCTCGTAGAGCGCCTCGCGCCTGCGCTGTTCAACGTCGTTCTTCTGGTGCTCTATCTGGGCGTAATGCTGGCGTACAGTTGGAAGCTCACGCTCGTGGGCGTGGGGGCAGTCGTCATAAACGTCGTCGTGGCCAATTGGGCCTCGAGCGCTCGCGTGAACGTATCGCGCCAGCAGATGCGAAGCCGAGGCCTGCTCTATTCCTCGACCATGGCCGGCATAGAGTCCATCGAAACGATCAAGGCATCGGGTGCCGAAGAGGGGTTCTTCGAGCGCTGGTCGGGGTATCAGGCCCTCGTGAACAACGTGAGCGTACGGTTCAGCAAGATCGACCTGTACTTTGCCGCCGTTCCCGAATTCCTGGCGCAGCTCGCCAACATCGTGGTCCTGCTTCTGGGTACGGTCCTCATCATGAACGGGCAGTTTACCGCCGGCATGCTCATGGCATTTCAGGGCCTCCTTGCCAGTTTCATGGGTCCCGTGGATTCGGTTATCGGCTTGGGTCAGCAGATACAGGAGATGCGCACCTCGATGGAGCGCGTTCAGGACGTGCTGGAGCATCCCACAGACGTACGCGAATCCACGTTGCCGGCCGCTGACGTAAACGACAAGCTATCGGGCAAGGTGGAGATCGAGCACCTAAGCTTCGGCTATTCTCCGCTTGAACCTGCCCTCATCAAGGATTTCTCGCTTTCGCTCGAACCTGGCTCTTGGGTAGCCCTCGTAGGGTCTTCCGGTTCAGGAAAATCCACTATTGCAAAGCTGGTGAGCGGGCTCTACGAGCCTTGGCAGGGGAGCGTCAAATTTGATGGCGTGCCCCGGGCCGATATCGACCCCGATAGGCTTCGCGCCTCGCTTTCCGTAGTCGACCAGGACATCATGACGGTACCCGACACCGTAGACGCCAACATTCGACTCTGGGATCAGTCCATCGAAGAATACGAAGTGCTCATGGCTGCGCGCGATGCGGACATTCACGACGCCATTACCCAACGCGCCGCTGGCTACCAGGAAGTAATCGCCCCACGCGGAAGAAACTTCTCGGGCGGCCAGCTCCAACGCCTCGAAATCGCCCGCGCCCTCGCAACCGAGCCCAGCATCCTCATCCTCGACGAGGCAACAAGCGCCCTTGACGCAAAGACGGAAGCGCACGTCATGCAATCCGTGCGCGACCGCGGCATCACGTGCATCGTCGTGGCGCACCGCCTTTCCACCATTCGCGATTGCGACGAGATCATCGTTTTGCATGAAGGCGAAATCGTCGAACGCGGCACGCATGAGCAGCTTATCGCCGCCAACGGCACCTACGCCGAACTGGTGAGGAGCAACTAGCATGACCTGGTTCTCCGAGCAGATGAACACACGCCGCCGCCTTGATAGGGAAGAGCTCGAGGATTCGTATGCCCGCCTGGCAGCATCCGTAACGGGGTCGGGCCGGGCAACCCGTTTCACGCTCGAAGATGCGACTGCCGCCGATACCGCCATCGACGCCATACTCTCGTTTTACGGCTGCAAGCACGCCCAGGTTCCCGAGGACGTAACCGACCCCATGGAGCGTATCGAATGCTCGTTGCGCCCAACGGGCATCATGAAGCGCCCCGTACGGCTTGAAGGCGATTGGTGGCGAAATGCCACCGGCGCGTACCTGGGAAAGCTCAAGGACGGCAATCTCGTTGCCATCTTGCCATTAGGTACGCACGGCTATGGGTATTTCGACCCCACGACGAAAGAACGCGTACGATTGAATAGGCGCAATGCGGGCAATTTAGAGGAAGAAGCACTCTGTTTCTACCGTCCGCTGCCCGCACGGGAGCTATCGACACGCGACGTGCTTGCGTACATGCTCCGCTCATTGGCAGGTTCCGACTATGCGCTCATGATTATCGCTACGGCACTCGTCACGCTTCTGGGCATGTTGCCGACTATTGCGTATCGCCTGCTCTTTAACGCCGTCATTCCCTCGGGGTTAGAATCTCTCATTTTGCCCATTGGCCTGCTGCTCTTTGGTGTCATCTTCGCGCAGGCCCTCATCAAAGTCACGAGCAATGTCGTTACCGCGCGTCTCATGCTTAAGTTGCGCGTCCAAATCGAGGCGGCCACCTACGCCCGCGTCATGCTCCTGCCACCGTCGTTCTTCAGGCAACTCGCGCCTGGCGACCTAGCGCATCGCGTTTCCACTATCTCGCTGTTCGTCGAGCTATTCTCGAAGAGCATCTTGAACATTGGCCTTACCTGCGTATTCGCGCTTCTGTACGTAGCGCAGATCTTCTCGTTTGCTCCCGCGCTTGCGCTTCCCGCATTGTGCGTAGCCGCCATCCAGCTTGCCGCCGTGCTCCTTGCCCTGAAATCGACCATCCAATACAACCGCAAGCAGATGCAGCAGAAAACGAAACTTTCGGGCGTCGTGCCCGCGTTGCTCCATGGCGTAGCGAAGCTGAAGATCGCAGGTGCCGAAACGCGCGCGTTCTCGTTCTGGGCGCGCCGATATGCCCAGATGGCCCAAGCCCTCTATGGACGACCTTCGCTATTGCTTGCCGCGCCATCGCTCATACCGCTCGTCGCCGTTGCGGGAACCATCGCCTTCTACACAGTAGCCGTGGCTGGAAGCGTAAGCGTCGCCGATTACATGGCGTTCAACTACGCATTCGGCATGGTGTCAGGAGCCATAACCGCACTCGCAACGTCCATTCCCATGCTTGCCCGCCTGAAACCATTGCTCGAAATGGTCGAGCCCATCATGAAGGCCATCCCCGAAACGCTATCGAACAAGAAGCAGGTATCCACGCTTGAAGGCGCCATCGAAGTAACCAACGTCTCGTTTCGATACGCCAGCAATCTGCCCTTGGTGCTTGATGAGGTTTCCCTGAAGGTCTCTCCAGGCGAATACGTTGCCATCGTGGGAACCACGGGCTGCGGTAAGTCCACGCTCTTGCGCATGCTCCTTGGATTCGAACAGCCATGCTCGGGAACGATTGCCTACGATGGCAGGGACCTGGCCTCTGTAGATGTTCGCTCGGTTCGGCGCAACATTGGGGTGGTCATGCAAAATGGCGACCTCTTTGCAGGCGACATCTTCGGTAACATCACCATCATGTACCCACGCGCCACGCTCGACGACGCTTGGGAAGCAGCCGAACTCGCGGGCATAGCCGATGACATCCGCAAGATGCCCATGGGCATGCAGACGCTCATCAGCGAAGGTGGCGGAGGCGTTTCGGGCGGACAACGCCAACGCCTCCTTATCGCTCGCGCCATCTGCGGAAAGCCTCGTATCCTCATGCTCGACGAAGCCACAAGCGCGCTCGATAACGTAACGCAAAAGCACGTGAGCGACGCCCTGGAGAAGCTGAACTGCACGCGCATCGTCATCGCTCATCGTCTTTCGACCATTCGCCATGCCGACCGCATTATTATGCTCGACGGCGGAACCATCGTGGAAGACGGAACGTACGAAGAGCTCCTTGCGCATGGAGGCAAGTTCGCCGACCTCGTCGCACGTCAGCAGCTCGACCGCAAGTAGGTAACGACGTCCCGAATACCTGTAAGGTTTATCCTCTGTGCCTCATTCGCTGTGACACTTGAGCGTGATGCGTGCGACGCAGCCCGTAGCGATGGACGATATCCGTGCCTGCGTCAGTAGGTAAGCCCATGTACTTTTGGATCTCACGTTCGGGCTTCTTCAGGAACACGGAATAGACGCCTACGAGCACGGCCTGCTCGTAGGAAAGGACGCCCGCACGGTAAAGGCCAATGGAGTCGAGCGTGCGATCGAGGTTCCGCTCGTCGGAAAGTGCGCTTATGATCTGCGATTCCATTGCGTACATGCGCTTCACGTTCGCTCCATTCTCTTCCGAGAATACGCGAATCGCCGCATCGCTCGTTTCGTCGCATACGGCAACGTAGACAGTGTCGCCTTCCACCATCAGGGGCAGGATCTTCGCCTTTCGCAGGCGCTCCCGGTCGAACTGCTCCAGGGCCTCGCGGTAGCCTAGCTTGCTCACGACGCCATTGGGCAGGAAGAGCACATGCTGAACGTGGCTTAGGGCCTGCACCATCTGCACCTCGGTAATGAGTCCCGTGCGAATGAGGTATGCGCCGATGTGCTCGCCGGACTCACGATCCATTTCCTCCAGCGCATCCCTGAACTCCTCTGCCGTCAGGCATCCTTGGACGATGAGGGTGTCGCCAAGTTTGCGACGATAGCGCTGCAGCTGCTCGCTCGTTAGAAACTCATGGTCAGTCTTGGCCCACTTGACCTTACGGCGCGGGCTCTTCTTTGCCTTTTCCTTCTGAGGGCGATTCTTTCCCACGCGGAAACGCATGCTGATGGCGCCCTTGGTTGCGGCGAAGTTGATGATGTTGCCGTAAATGAGGCGAATGGGAAGCAGCGGGGGAAGGAAGCAGCCAAAGAATGCGCTCTTCAGGCCATATACGCGATAGAGCGAATGCGCCCTGGTAACCTGACGCACGAACATCATCAGGAATACCAATACGGCCAAAAAGAAGAAGGGGGAGTCCTCGGGGAACATCTTCGGGAGGCCGAGCGGAAACGAGACGATGCAGTAGAGCGAAGCCGCATAGCCAATGATGGGCATAAGATTGATGTACTTCGACTTGACGTCCTTGTAGAAGGAATAACGGCCCGCAAAGCTCACGCCCTTCGAGAAGAAGACATCCTTCAAGCTGATGGATTGCATGGTGATGCCGTACGCCCAGCGCGTCTTCTGGCGCACTGCGGCGTGGAACGTTGCGGGGAACAGGGCGCGTGTGGTGATGAAATCGTCCTTGATCTTGCCGTTCGGCAGAACGCGAGGCAAGCGTTCGAGTACGTAATGCAGAGAAATGCCCTTCTTGTACAGCTGAAGCGAAAGCAGGTAGTCCTCCGTGAGACTGTCGCTCGGCAAGACGTCCTCGCCGTTGAACCGGTCGATCAGTTCCCTCGAAAGCGCAAATCCAGTGCCGGCGCAGGGCACAAACGCACCCAGGTTTCTGCGCGCAACAAGGGTCGTGAAATGGTGTTCCGCAAACTCGTCGGCGTATGTTCCCGTGGTGAGCTGCTTGAAGAAGTTCTTGAATGTCGGCATCTCCATGATCGGGAACACGGGGAACTGCAGCGCTTCATGCTTGTCGATAAGGTAGTTCGTAGCCAGAAGCTCGTAGGAATGGATAACGTCCTCGGAGTCGTGAACGGTCAACGAGGCAAACCGAATATGGTTCTGCTCTTCGTGAAGCTTTATTTGACGTATGACGTGATTGATGTTCTGGGCTTTCGTAGTTGGCCCATCGATGCAGTTGACAATGGCATGCACGTTGGGAAAGCGCTTGGAAGCCGATTTTACGGCGGCAATCGTTTCGGGATCGTTCGGGTAGACTCCCACGAATAGGTGATACATCGACTTGGGGTAGTCGGTGTTGGTGACGAAGGTGTCGATTACGTCTTCGATTACGTTCGACTCGTGCCAGGCGGCAATGCATACTGCGAGCATTTTGGGCGGGGTGGAGCGCATTTGCTCGAAATTGATTCGGGCATTATTCGACTTCCTGCGGTAGATGCGCGAGCAGAAGGACACGATGTCCCAAATGGCGTCATCTATGCCGCAGAAGAGAAAAACAAATATCGTGAACGCGCCGAACCCCACGACGAACGTTTGCAAATCCATACGCACCTCAGTAGTAACATTTATCAAGGTCCGTATTCTGAAAAGCAGATGTGAAGGGAAGCTGATATTCGCAATTTCGACACTTCGCCCATTTCGTGTACGCGTTTGACGTGGGGATACGTTTTCGCTCGAATGACAAGAGGCAATTTTTGTTGCATGAGTGAATTATCTGCTCGCCATTTCTCCACAACTACGCACATAGAACATTGCCGCAGGTAGGTTGCTAGACGTTCTTCTATTCGCCCCACCGCATCTATGCGCCTAACGTAGCGCACGAAGGTTCTTGTTGATTGTTGGAGGAATCAGAGAGGGGAGTTGCGCACGCTGCGCTCTGCGATACCGTTGCATGCGGCCAGTTGTTTTTTCGCATTGGGGTATCGTGGATTTCGCTCAGTTCTTTCTTGGCGGCCTGCCCGCTTGGTCTCTTCTGATAATTGCGCCGCTGCTGTTTGCCGCGGGCTTTGTGGATGCCGTAGGCGGCGGGGGAGGCCTGGTTTCGCTTCCCGCGTACATTCTATGCGGCCTTCCTTCCCATGCGGCCATCGCCACGAACAAGATGTCATCCACCATGGGAACGACCATCGCGACGCTCAAGTACGCACGTCGTGGCTATATGGATTTGAAGTTCTGCATTCCCTCTGTGGTGCTTGCCATATGCGGTTCGTTCCTGGGATCGAACCTCGCACTCCTGGCAAGCGACCAGCTGCTCATTATTGTTATGCTCGTGGCCCTGCCCATCGTAGGCGGATACGTGCTCTTCAAGAAGGACATCTCTCCGAAGACGCCCGCGTTTCCCTTTGGCAAGACCGTAGCGCTCTGCATGCTTATCGCATTCACGATTGGCATCTACGACGGCTTCTATGGCCCAGGTACGGGAACGTTTCTCATGCTGCTTCTTATGGGCGTAGCCCGACTCGACGTCTTCAAGACCGCAGGCGTCACCAAGAGCATCAACCTCACCACCAACGTCACATCGCTTGCCGTATTCCTGGTGAATGGGGAAGTGCTCATCGGTCTGGGATTGCTCGCCGGCCTTTTCAACATCGCAGGCAACTACCTTGGCGCCACGTACTTCTCGAACAAGGGGGTAGGTATCGTTCGCCCCATCGTCCTCGTTGTAATCGCAATCTTCTTCGTACGGTTGGTGCTTCAGCTTTTGGGCATCTTCTAACGCGAACGTGTGCAGATTATGGACGATTCGGAAAGCTGAGCCGTCCACCCTCATTTTCGCGCCGTCCACGCGCAACGGATGGGGCCGCTTTCCCGCCTACCGAGAAATTATGTGGCTGAACAGCCCCACTAGCGAAGAGTGGAGCAGCTTTTGATACTCTGTCTACGGTGCTACAAGGCACCGTTTTTTATAGCAGTCGAGAAGTAAGAAGGGGTGAAGCTCGTGGAAATGATTGGTTTCCTGATTCTGTTCCCGCTGGTGATTGCAGCAGTACTGCTCTTCATCAAGAACAATAGCGTGCGAACGGCAATCGTATGCAGTGCCGCGGCCATCATCGCATTGGCCACGCTGGTATTCTGCGCCACCAATATTGCCACACCCGGCGTTTACATCGAATTCAGCTCGCAGATCATCGACTACATCTGCGCTCTGGCGAGCATTCTCATCGGAGCATGCGTTATCGCCTTTGCCATTCGATACAAGAACGTGTGGGCGGGTGTCCTCGCGGGCGTGCAACTCGTAGCTTCCCTCGTCTTCGAATTTGCATTTGCCCATGGCATTCACGTTGCCTACGGCTTGTACTTCGATTCCCTTTCGGTGGCCATGGCATTCATCATCGGCATCATCGGTACGGGCATCTGCGTATATGCTCTGGGCTACATGGAGGATTTCCAACGCGAACATGCTGACGAGAAGGACCGTCGCCCGGTGTTCTTCGCCATCATGTTCCTGTTCCTGTCGGCTATGTACGCCGTCGTTTTCTCGAACAACATGTCGTGGCTGTTCACCGCTTGGGAAATCACCACGGTCTGCTCGTTCCTGCTCATTGGCTACACGCGCACCGACGAAGCCATTCGCAACGCATTCCGCCAGATCATCATGAACATCGCTGGTGGCCTGGGATTTTCCGTAGCGCTGTACTTCTGCGCCATCGCGCTGAAGACGTTGTCGTTCTACGAATTCATCGCACTGGGTGCCTATACGCCCGCGCTGGTCGTCCTTCCCGCAAGCGCACTTGCCTTCGCGGGTCTTACCAAGGCGGCGCAGATGCCGTTCCATACCTGGCTGCTCGGCGCCATGGTTGCACCTACGCCCACGAGCGCCTTGCTCCACAGCTCCACGATGGTGAAGGCCGGCGTATTCATGCTGGTGAAGCTTGCCCCCGTATTCGTGGTCTCCATGGTTCCGTCCATGATGGTCATCTTGGTTGGCGGTATCACGTTCATGCTCGCCTCGTTCATGGCTATTAGCCAGAGCAACGCCAAGCGCGTGCTGGCGTATTCCACCATTGCGAACCTGGGCCTGATCGTCGCCTGCGCAGGCGTGGGCACGCCTGAAGCCATCTGGGCGGCTATCTTCCTCATTCTGTTCCACGCCATTGCCAAATCTCTGCTGTTCCTGTGCGTGGGCACCGCAGAACATCACATTGGTAGCCGCAACATCGAAGACATGGACCTGCTGTTCGAGCGCATGCCGAAGCTGGCCCGCCTCATGATGCTCGGCATCATGACCATGTTCATCGCGCCGTTTGGCATGCTCATCTCGAAGTGGGCAACGCTCGTGTCCCTCGTGGAAATGAACCAAGTCGTGCTGCTCGTGCTTCTGGCGTTTGGCTCGGCCGCCACGTTCATGTTCTGGGCGAAGTGGCTTGGCAAGCTCTCGGGCATTGCCGCAGCTCAGGAAAGCGTAGAGGTCACGGTTACCAAGACCGAATGGGTGTCTTTGTACCTCATGGCCGCGCTCATCGTACTATGCTGCTTCTTACTGCCGGTGATCAGCAACTACATCGTGCTGCCCTACATTGCAACCGTGTACGCAAACCCCGTTGCCGCACTGGGCGACGATATCCTATGGATCACGGGCATCCTTGCAGTGGTTGTTACGCTGCTTCTGTTCGTAGGCTTGAATCGCAAGGCACCCAAGGGCAAGAAGGCAAGCGTGTACCTGGCTGGCGTAAGTGCCGACAATGCAAATCGCACGTACATCAATGCCATGAGCCAGCGTTCCGAAGCCACGGTGCGCAATTGGTACCTGGAATCGCTGTTCGGTGAAAGCCGCATCAAGCCCATTGGCGAGATAAGCTGCACGCTCATCATCATCGCCGCATTCGCCATGTCCCTCGCCAGCATCACGGCCGTTTTCTAGAAAGGAGCGCAAGATGACACCCATTCTCATGGCAATTCTGAAGACCCTCATCGCCACGGTCATTTTCGCCGTCGTCGCTCCCGTTATCGGCTGCCTGCTGGCTGGCCTGGAGCGCATCATCAGCGCCCGCATGCAGGGGCGCGTTGGCCCGAAGCTGCTGCAGCCCTACTGGGACGTGCGCAAGCTTTTGGAAAAGGAGCGCGCTAGCGTCAACGGCGTCGAAGGCGTCTACATTGCCGCAGCACTTGGCTTCGCCATGCTGGCAGGCGGCATCTTCTTCAGCGGCGGAAACCTGCTGCTGTGCGTCTTCGTCATTACGCTGTCGAGCCTGTTCTTCATTATCGCCGCGTACTCCACGCGT
The DNA here is from genome assembly GCA_024691475.1 of Eggerthellaceae bacterium. Classification (GTDB taxonomy): domain Bacteria; phylum Actinomycetota; class Coriobacteriia; order Coriobacteriales; family Eggerthellaceae; genus Denitrobacterium. The sequence continues at coordinate 11,114 of JAILNP010000038.1, read as the reverse complement.
TCGCCCTATGCCGAAATTGGCGCGGCACGCGAAACCATACAGGTTATGAGCTACGAGCCCATGGTCCTGTTCATGGCCATCGTGTTTTACCAGGTCACGCATTCGTTTGATGTGGTTGCCGCATTCCGTCTCACGCATCCCATCATCTGCTTCGGCCTGGGTGCGTTCATCGGGCTGGCATTTATCCTCACCATCAAGCTCCGCAAGAGCCCCTTCGATATCTCCGACAGCGGCCACCACGGCCACCAGGACATCGTGAAGGGCGTTACCACGGAAATGTCAGGCCCCACGCTCGCCAAGGTCGAGATCATGCATTGGGTCGAAGACGTGCTCTTCCTGGGCTGGGTAGGCATGTTCTTCGTCTGGGGCGGCCCCGTGACCATCATCGTCGCCATCGCCTTTGCACTGGTCATGTGGTTCCTGGAAATCTGGATTGACAACAACTTTGCCCGCGTGAAGTGGCAACCCATGCTCAAGTGGGCGTGGGCGGTCGCCCTGGTCGCCGGCGGTATCAACATCGCCGTGTTGGCATTCATATAGGAAGGAGGCTCACATGTCTTTTGCAAGCAAATCCCCGTGGGTCATCCACTACGACGCTTCCAGCTGCAATGGCTGCGACATCGAAGTGCTTGCGGCCCTATGCCCCGGGTTCGACGCCGAACGCTTTGGCGTAGTGAATACCGGCAACCCGAAGCATGCTGACATCTTCTTGGTAACGGGTAGCGTCAACGAACGCAATATCCACGTCGTGCGCGAGATCTACAGCCAGATGCTCGAGCCGAAAGTCGTCGTGGCGTGTGGCTGCTGTGCCTGCACGGGTGGCGTGTTCCACGACTGCTACAACGTGCTCGGCGGCGTTGACAAAGCCATTCCCGTCGACGTGTACGCACCCGGCTGCGCTGTGCGCCCCGAAGCGCTCATCGACGCCGTCGTAGAAGCCGTAGGCATCCTGGACGAAAAGAGCAAGGCCATCAAGGCCGGCACCTACGTTCCGCCGAAGCTGCCCGAACTCACGCGCGGCACGCCCATCGAAGAAGAGATAGCGAAGGGGGCATAATGGCAATCGACCAGCACTTTCAAGATATTCAGCTCTCCGAGCTCCGTGCGATTGCGCAACGTCGCAACGCCGAAGGATGGCGCGCCGTGCAGACGCATTGCGTAAACGCCGAAGAGGGCATTGATATCACGTACACCTTCGAACGCGAAGGCATCTACGAGAATTTCCGCATTCGCGGGGTGCAGAAGACCGACGAGGTTCCCTCGCTGCAGGACATGTTCCTGGGTCTCTTTCCCTTCGAAAACGAGGCGCACGACCTGTTCGGCGTAAACATGACCGGCATGGTTCTCGACTTCCAGGGCGCGTTCTACGACCTGGCCATGAAGGAGCCCATGACCGTCATTAGCCCCGAGCAGAAGGCGGCCCGCGAAAAGGCCGCGAAGATCGCCGCTGCGAAGGCGGCAAAGGCCAAGGCAGCAGCTGCCAAGAAGGCAGCCGAAGAAGGGGAAGGGGAGTAGCATGGGCAAGGCAACCGTCATTCCTTTCGGTCCGCAGCACCCGGTTCTACCCGAACCGCTTCATCTGGACCTGGTAGTAGAAGACGAAAAGGTCGTCGAAGCCATTCCCCAGATTGGCTTCATTCATCGCGGCCTGGAAAAGCTTACCGAAACGCGCGATTACAACCAGTTCATCTACATCGCAGAGCGCATTTGCGGCATCTGCGCATTCGGCCATAGCATGGGCTACGCGGAAACCGTCGAGAAGCTCATGGACGTGGAAATCCCCACACGCGCCGAATACCTGCGCGTCATCCTGCACGAGCTTTCGCGTGTGCATTCGCACATCCTGTGGATGGGCCTGGCAGCCGACGCATTCGGCTTTGAAAGCCTGTTCATGCACTGCTGGCGCCTGCGCGAGCGCGTGCTCGATTGCTTCGAGCGCATGACCGGCGGCCGCGTAATCTTCTCGGCCGTAGTTGTGGGTGGCATGGTGCGTGACCAGGACGCAGAGACGCTGCGCTACCTGCAAGACACGCTTGCAGGCATCAAAGACGAGTACCAGCAGCTCATGAATACCTTCGTGAATGACACGAGCGTTCGCTCGCGCCTGGTGGGCGTGGGCGTCATCACCCCCGAAGATGCAGCGAAGTACGGCATGGTAGGCCCCTTCGGCCGTGCCAGCAACCTGAACAACGACGTGCGTCGCCTGGGTAATGGCGGCTATAAGTACCTGAGCGACTTCCAGCCGATCCTCTCCACCGACGGCGATTGCATGGCTCGCGTCATCGTGCGCGCCCAGGAAGTGCTGCAGAGCATCGACATCATCAACGAGATGTGTGCCACCATCCCCGAAGGCGACATTGCGGTTCCCGTGAAGGGTTCGCCCAAGGCGGGTGCGCAGGCGTGCAATGCCCTCGAGCAGCCGCGTGGCGAATGCTACTACTACGCTTCGGGCAACGGTACGAAGTATCTTGAACGCATGCGCATTCGCACGCCAACCAGCGCGAACCTAGCCGGCATGGCGACGGCACTCGCTGGCTGCGAGCTTACCGACGTGAACATGATCGTCCTCACGATTGACCCCTGCATCAGCTGCACGGAAAGGTAGGGCCATGGGTAGTTTCAAACTTGGAAAAATGACCTTGGGCTCGCTTTTCAAGAAGCCCGAGACGCTGCTGTATCCCTTCGAGACGAAGCCTGCGCCCGCAGGCCTGAAGGGTCACATCGAAAACAACATGAAGGTCTGCATCCTGTGCGGCATCTGCCAGAAGGCATGCCCCGCGCATTCCATCACCGTTGACAAGAAAGCTGGCACCTGGGCAATCGACCACTTCGGCTGCGTCCAGTGCGGCTCATGCGTACGTGCCTGCCCGAAGAGCTGCCTTACCATGCTACCCACATACCAGAAACCGACGCGCGCCATGGCTCCCGAGGTTTTCACGAAGCCCGAAGAGTCCGAAGAAGAGAAGGCAGCCAAGGAAGCCGCGAAGAAAGCGAAACTTGAAGCTGCTATGAAAGCCAAAGCCGAACGCGAGGCCGCGAAGGAATAGGTCTGCAAATTTCGCTACAATAGAGAGTCGGGTGCCTATTCGCACCCGACTCTTTTTGTTTTGATTAGCAGAAACGCAGGGACATGACGCAAGAGAACGACATCATCAAAGGCACCCCGGAGAATCCATCTGACGCTATATTCACGCTTCCCAATGCGATTAGCTTCGTGCGCCTGTGCATGATTCCCGCGTTCTTCGTCATGCTCATGCAAGGGAACAACATCGCGGCTACCGCGTTGTTTGCGATTGCCGCTTGCACCGATTTCCTCGATGGGCAAATTGCTCGTCGAACGAACCAGGTTACGAAGCTGGGGCGCATGCTCGACCCGGCGGTAGACCGCCTTCTCATGATTCTGGGCGTGCTCGGCGTATACCTTACGGGCCGCATCCCCCTGTGGATTATCGTACTCGTGCTGGGTCGCGACATCGTACTTATGGCGGGATACGCCATCCTGCTCAAGCGCTGGAAGGTGCGCGTTGACGTCATCTACCCAGGTAAGGTTGCCACCACGTTCTTCTTCATCGGCTTTGCGGGTCTGGTGCTCAACGCGCCGCTCATTCCCGGTTTGGGATGGTGCGACATCGCGTGGCTTCCCGGCTTCAACGGAACGAGCGTTTGCTGGGCCATCTGGTTTATCTACGCCGGTCTTCTGTTGGGGGCGTATTCCACCACGTACTACGTGCGAGAAGCCCTGCGGAAGCTTTTCGCAGCTAGGAAAGCCGAGCGTTCGTAGCAATGGCTGAAGCTCGTCACAATCGGAGTTCGTCTTCCCGCGCATCTTCGCGCGGCGGAAAGCACACAGGCAGCGGGCAGACGCGACGCACGCGCAACGCAGCACCCACGCGCTCTTCGCGTAACGGCGCAGGCAAGGGCACGTCAGCAAACAAGCGATCCACAACGCGCACAACGAATGCCGCGCGTGCAACCAGGCGAACGCAACCGCAGCGAACCACGCGTTCGAATAGCTCGGCCCGTACGCGTTCTGCGAACGTAGGGGCCGTTCGCGCCCAGCAGCCGCGTTCCGCACATCGCAGCAAAGCCAAGAGCCGCAATATCGTAGCCATCATCCTGGGCGGATTGGCCACGGGTTTGTTTTCGTTCTTCTCGTTCATCGGGAAGGGCATTCTGCACGCATTCGGCTCGCTTCGCGCCAGGCATCCCCGCACGGCCGTGTTCGCCGCTATACTCGTAGTGTTCGTCCTCTTCAACTGCGTGTGCTATGCGGGCGACTACGTAACGCGATGGGGCAAGGTCATGCCCAACGTTTCAGTGGGAGGCATCGACGTTGCCGGCATGACGCGCGACGAGGCCATCGATGCCGTGAAAACGGTATACGAACCCCGACTCACCAGTTCAGACGTGGAAATCTACTCCAGCGAAGGGGGCATGGCGCTGCATCACACCAATGCCGCTTCCAGCGACGAGGTTACCGTAGAAGAGGAACTGGCCTCCACCGAGGTGTGGAGCACCAACGCCTCGAACCTGAATGCCTCCATCGACTACGACGCGCTCATCGACGCAGCCATGGCCGAAGGTCGCGGTGGCATCTTCGACCGCATTGGCCTGTTCTTTGGCGCCCGCCAGCTTTCCGTCGTCGTCTCGTTCGGCGAAGACGACCTTGAATGGCTGGCCAGCCAGATTGACTCGTCCATGGGCGAAGCCTACGAGAACTACGGCATTACCATTTCGAAGGGCCGGGCCAGCGTCACCGAAGGCCACGACGGCATGATGGTCGACCGCACCTGGTTCGCTGACAAGCTTTCCACGTTGCTCACCAGTGACGACAGCGTCACGCGCGCATTCGTGGCCGAAGTAGTGTACACCCCCATGAAGATCAGCGAATCTACCGCGCAGGCCACCTGCAACACCATCAACAACGCCATTGCCTACGGCCTTACGTTCTCGGAAGAGGGGGGCGAGTGGCATGCCACGTCTTCCGATCTGGGAGACATGATTACCACGGACATCGTCCAAAACGGCGATGGCACGTATGCGCTTGCCCCCACGGTCGACAGTTCCAAGGTAAAGCATTACCTGGTCACGCAGTCGCTTTCGGGCATCGATGCCGATAGCCTTACGATAGCGTTCGAGCGGGAAAACGACAGCATCTACGTAAACGTAACCTCCGGCGGGCTCATGCCTGAAACCGAAGATGCGGTTGCCCAGATCACGAACGCGCTCTTCGGTGGCGACGCGCCCAGCGCTACGCCCACCATCACGCTGAAGCTCGTGGATATGCCCAGCCATATCTCGGTCGACGAGGCGATTTCCCTGGGTCTTATCACGAAAATCAGCTCGTACACCACCGAATACACCGCTCGATCGACGGCTCGCAATCACAATATTCACCTGGCAGCCGACCTGCTCGACAACTCCATCGTTTCGAGCAACGGGGGAGTGTGGAGCTTCAACGATACGGCGGGCGAATGCAACCAGGAAGCCGGATTCCAGGTAGCGGGCGTCGTGGTGAACGGCGTGAGCGAAGAAGACTACGGCGGAGGCATCTGCCAGGTTGCAACGACCGTGTTCAACGCGGTATACAACGCCGGCTACCCCGTGAAGGAACGCCATAACCATTCCAGCTACATTGCCTCGTATCCTGCAGGTCGAGATGCTGCCATCAGCTATCCTTCTCCCGATCTGAAATGGACCAATGATGGCACTTCAGATGTTTTGCTGGACATGTCTTACACCGACACGACCGTTACCGCTACACTGTATGGAATCGACCCAGGGTACGTTGTCTCCACCGAAACCGGTGAATGGCAAGAAGGGGCCGAATATGGCACCACGTACACCTACGACGACACCATTGCCGCGGGCACGCAATACGTGCAGACCGAAGGCAAGAACGGCTCGAGCATCAGCGTTACGCGCACGGTAAAGGATTCCGAGGGTAACGTCCTGCATAAGGACCTCTTCCAATCCACCTACGTCGCCGTAAACGAGGTCATTGTCGTCGGAACGAAAAGCTAGAGAGGTCACCACGTGAAGCAGCTTTCATCCAAACGAATCGCCATCTCGTTCGGCATGCTCGCCTTGGCGCTTGCCACCACACTGGCGTTTGCACCTGCCCAGGCATACGCAAACGTGCAGAAAAGCGACGTCATCGCAGGCGAGACGGTAGCGAACCGCAATCTTTCCGCAGCCCAATGCCCCAGCGTGGAGGCAACCTCGGTGCTGCTCATGGATTCTGATGGCAACGTGCTGTTCGAGCGCAACGCCGACGAACACGTGAACATCGCCAGCATCACCAAGGTCATGACGGCCGTTACCGCCGTAGAGTACGCGAGCCTCGACACCGAAATCACGGTGAGCAGCACGGCCGCCGCCATTGGCGAATCCTCGGCAGGCCTGCAAGCGGGGGATACTCTTACGCTGCAAGAGGCCCTGAAGGCCATGCTCTGGCCCAGCGGCAACGACGCAGCGCAGTCCATCGCCGAATGCGTGGGTGCGCTCATCCTGAAGGAACAGGGCAACGCTTCGCCTACGTCCACCGAATCCGTTGAGGCATTCGTGCAGGCCATGAACGACACGTCGGCAAAGCTCGGCATGACGAATTCGCTGTGGGCGAACCCCCACGGTCTCGACGATGGCGTATACGCCAGCCAGGAAATGTACAGCACCGCACGGGATGTGGCCACCTTGGCTAACTACGCCATGAAGATTGATGCCATCAGGTCCATCACCAGTCAGGACGGTGGTACGGTAACCGTCATCCGCGATGGCGCGACCACGGGCGTCGAGCTGGAATCCACCGACGAGCTGTTTGGCGTGGTCGATGGCGTCCTGGGCGTGAAGACGGGCTTCACCGACGCAGCAGGCGAGTGCTTTGCGGGTGCCGTCGAGCAAAACGGCACGCGCCTCATTTCCGCCGTGCTGAACTCCACGTCGTCCTCTATGCGCTTCACCGATACGCGCACGCTCTGGGAATGGGCATACGAGAACATGATCGACTATGCCGCCGCGCAGACGACGCAGACTACTGTCAATGCGAATGGCACTACGGTTCCCTTGGTGGCAGAAGTAGCTGATGCGGCCTGGACCGACAAGACGGTTCCCTCAACGCTCGAAAACCCCAACCAGACGTTCCGCGTATTCGCGCTTGCCGGCAACGTGAGCCAGGAAGTTACCTACTACGACATCAACGGCAGCGTGAAGGCTGGCGACGTCGTGGGCAAAATCACGTACTACCAGCAGAACGAAGTCATCGGCACGGCCAACCTGGTAGCCACTCAGGACGTGGCCGCTCCCAACCCGCTCGAGGCCCTGGGAATCTGGTGGTCTCGCCTGATAGGGGGCTTTTCTGGGGATGACGGCGTAGCCGATAGCGTATGCTATAACGAAGTAGAACTCATTTACGACAAGTCGAGTCTCTCTGCCGCATAGCAAGACTCCGCGTGAAAGGATGTCACATGGAAACATGCCCCGTATGCAATGGTCCGGTGAGCCCGCAGGATGCGGCGTGTCCGTCGTGCGGTTTCAAGCTCACGGGCTCCACGCAGAAGTTCCAGCCCATCAACATGAACGACGACGCACCGCGCGACAAGCAGGCTGCTGAGGCCAAGGTCGCTGCGCAGCCGAGCGCATCGTTCACCGTGGTACGCGGGCCGCAGCAGATCGACACGAAATACTCCCTCGAGGCGCGCGAGCTCACCATCGGACGCTCGCCCAAGTGCGATATCTTCCTGAACGACATGACGGTTTCCCGTCATCATGCCGTTGTCATGCCCGTAGGCGACCGCTTCGCCATCCGCGACGAGGATAGCTTCAACGGCGTTTGGATCAACAACGAAAACGTCACCCAGCGCGTTCTGGAAAAGGACGACATCGTTCAGATTGGGGCATTCTGCCTCCTGTACAGCGAATAAGCCTGCAAACACAATCCAAGAGAAGGGGATCGCATGCAGCTCTTGTCCGGCAACGAGGCCATCGCCCAGGGCGCCTGGGAAGCAGGCGCGCGCATAGGCGTTGGATATCCGGGTACGCCCAGCACGGAAACCATGGAGTCCTTCGGCGCGAAGGAAAACGTGTACGCCGAATGGTGCGCCAACGAGAAGGTTGCCGTGGAGGTTGCCGTAGGGGCAAGCGCCGCCGGCGCGCGCGTACTGGCCACCATGAAGCATGTGGGCGTGAACGTTGCCGCCGACCCCCTGTACACCGCTGCCTACACGGGCGTGAACGGTGGTTTGGTGGTTCTTGCCGCCGACGATCCGGGCATGCATTCCAGCCAGAACGAGCAGGATACGCGCTTCCACGCGCAGGGCGCGCACATTCCCGTCGTGGAACCCTCCGATTCCGCCGAAGCACGTGAATACACCATGCAGGCGTTCGAAGCGTCCGAGCGTTTCGACATTCCGTTCTTCGTACGTAGCACCGTACGCGTGAGCCACGCTAAATCCCCTGTTGAAATGGGCGAGCGCACTGAACGCGACCTTATTCCCTATGAAAAGGACCCTTCCAAGTGGGTCATGATGCCGGCATATGCCAAACCGCGTCGCACGTCGCTCGACGCCCGCATTGCGCAGGTGGCACAATGGGCCGAAACGAGCCCGCTGAACCCCCTCGAACTCAACGATACATCCATCGGCGTAATCTGCGCCGGCGCATCGTACCAGTACGTGCGCGACGCACTTCCCAACGCATCGATCCTGAAGCTTGGCATCACCTGGCCCATTGCCACGGGGCTCATCGCCAAGCTTGCCAACCACGTAGATGCTCTCTACGTGGTGGAAGAGGGTTCCGACTATCTGTCCATGCAGGTAAAGGCTACGGGCGTAGCGGTTTCCGAGCCTCCAGCGCATGCACTCCCGAAGGAGGGGGAACTTACCCCGGGAATCATTCGCTCGGCGTTTGGCTTGGCTCTCCCCGAGGAGCTTCCCACCCAGCAAGACGTCCCCGGCCGTCCGCCGGCGCTGTGCGCTGGCTGTCCGCACCGCCTGGTATTCAAGGAGCTCTCGCGTGCGAAGTGCATCGTAACGGGCGACATCGGCTGCTACACGCTGGGTGCGCTGCCGCCGCTTGCAGGCATGGATTCCACGCTCGACATGGGCGCGTCCATTTCCATGGCACACGGCTTCGAACTGGCGCTTGCCGGAACCGAACATCATCCCGTCGTTGCCGTCATCGGCGATAGCACGTTTGGCCATTCCGGCTTCACGAGCCTACTTTCCACGGCATACAACAAGGGCGCAGGCACCATCTGCATCCTCGACAACCGCACCACGGGCATGACGGGCCATCAGGGAAATCCCTTCAATGGCATCACGCTGCAGAACCGCCCTTCGCGCGAACTCGACCTAGAGGGCATGGTTCGTTCGCTGGGCATCAGCGATGTCCAGGTGGTAAACCCCAACAACATGAAGGACGTACGCGCCGCCATCAAGGATGCCACGTCCCGCACTGAAGAACTCTCGGTCATCATCTTCCGCAGCCCCTGCGTGCTGCTCAAGAAGGTGTTCGAACGTCAGGCACCGTACACGATCACGTCCGATTGCCGTGCCTGCGGCGTATGCGTAACGCTGGGCTGCCCGGCCATCGCGCGCATCGAGGAAACGGGCGAGGCCTGCATCGACCCCGACCAATGCGTCGGTTGCGGCCAGTGCCAGGCATACTGCGGATTTGGCGCCATCGTGCGCATGGAAGGAGCACTTCGATGAGCGTGTACAGCGACGGCGCCACTACGGTACTGCTGGCGGGCGTAGGCGGGCAGGGCACTATCCTTGCCGCCGATCTGCTTGCGAAAACGGCCATTTCCAACGGCCTTCAGGTGAAGCTCTCCGAAATCCATGGCATGGCTCAGCGTGGCGGCTCGGTTACCACCGTCGTGCGTCTTGGCGAGCAAGTGCACTCCATGGTCTGCGACCGTGGTTCGGCCGACTACCTGCTCTGCTTCGAGGCAACGGAAGCCCTGCGTAATCTGCCGTTCCTGGCGCAGAGCGGAAAGCTACTGGTCAACGACGTGTCCATCAAGCCGCTGCCCGTGCTCACCGGCAAGGCATCCATGCCCAAGCGCGTTCACGAGCGCCTGGGTGCATACAACGCGCAGCTCGTCGACGCCAACAAGCACGCACGCGAAGCTGGCTCCCTGAAGTGCGCAAACGTCGTACTGTTGGGCGCCCTGGCTGCCAACATGCCCTTCTCGCTGGAAAGCTGGGAAGAGCAGATTCGCCTGAAGGTGCCACCCAAAACGATCGACATGAACATCGACGCCTTCCATCGTGGCGTTCAAAGCGTTGCAAGCGAGGCGAACCGCTCGTAGCGGCGCGCATGACGCTTCCCGAAACACCCGATAGCAGCCATCCCGTTCCACGAGGGCGTTTTGCGCCTTCGCCCACGGGCCGCATGCACGCGGGCAACATCTACGCATCCCTGGTCACCTGGCTCTACTGCAAGCAGCGGGGTGGGGAAGTGGTCCTTCGCATTGAAGACCTGGACCCGCAACGCTGCAAGCCCGCCTACGCCGAGCAGATTAAGGCGGACTACAGCATGCTCGGCCTGGGATGGGATGGCCTCATCATGTACCAGAGCACGCGAACGAACGTGTATCGCGATGCGTATAACGAACTGGGGAAGCGCAATCGCATCTACCCATGCTTCTGCACGCGTGCCGACCTGCACGCCGCCTCGGCGCCGCATAAGGGCGAGAAGCACGTCTACCCAGGTACGTGCCGCGATCTTTCACCCGAAGAACGAGAGGCGCGTTCGCAATCGCGCAAGCCCGCGTGGCGCATTCAGGTGCCAGAGCGCACCATACGCCTACACGACATCTTCCAGGGAGACTACAGCCAGCAGCTCAGCGAAGACTGCGGTGACTTCCTCATCCGGCGCAGCGATGGCGCATACGCGTACCAGCTCGCCGTGGTGGTAGACGACGCGGCCCAAAGAGTAAACACGGTTATCCGGGGCGTCGATTTGCTCTGCAGCACGCCCCAGCAGATCTTCCTGCAGCAGGAACTAGGTTTTGACCAGCCAAAGTACGGTCACGTACCGTTGCTGGTAGAGCGGGAAAACAGGCGCCTTTCCAAACGCGATCACGACGCCTCGCTCGAGCAGCTGCTTGCCCA
>JAILNP010000174.1:0-7511 GCA_024691475.1 Eggerthellaceae bacterium | reverse complement strand
CGGCAATTGCAACGCTACGGTGCTGTCCGCCCGTGCAACCAACGCCGATGGCCAGCTGTTGCTTGCCTTCGGCAACATAGCCAGGCATGACGCAATCGAGCAGCGCCGTCCAGCGAATCATGAATTCCTTGGTTTCGGAACGCTCCATGACGAAGGTACGAACCTTGTCATCGAGCCCGGTGAGATGGCGCATTTCGGGGTCGTAGTAGGGGTTGGGCAGGAAGCGCACGTCGATGAGAATATCTGCGTCGGCGGCAGAGCCATGCTTGAACCCAAACGAATACACCACGACGCTCATACCCTGACGAGGGGTTTCGTGTGCGAAAAGCGAGCGAATGCGCTCGCGCAGCACGATGGGCCGCATGTTGGAGGTATCGATGATGGCATCAGCGGTTGCGCGCAGCTCTTGCGTAAGCTCACGTTCCATGGCAATGCCCTGGGAAATGGTCGTCTTGTTGTCGACGCACATCGGGTGGCGGCGGCGCGATGCCTTATACCGCGCGAGAATGGCCTCGTCGGAGGCGTCGAGGAAGATTATGGAGTAATCGATTCCCGCTTCGCTTAAACGCGCAAGTTCGCGCGTGAGCTCGCGAAAGTAGTTCCTATTTCGGGCGTCGCATACCACGGCAAGCTTTCCCGACGCGCCGTCCTGACTGGGAATGCTATCGGACGAGACGAGCGACATGAGAAGCGCCGGCGGAAGGTTGTCGATGCAGAAATAGTTCATGTCCTCGAACGTATGCATCGCCTCCGTGCGCCCTGCACCGCTCATGCCGGTAATGACAACCAGGTCGGGCGTAGGATGCGGCATTGGAGCGTTTTGCGCATCATTGCTTGCCATATACGCTATTCCCCTTCTTCCACGGAAGAATGATCAGATTCGTCAATCGTGCTGTTCTTACGCGTGTCATTATACTGCCGCAACACCGCATATACCTCGCGTGCCACATCATCGGGCACAACATGAGCATCCATGATGTCCTGCAGCGTCGCTTCGCGCAGCTTGCGAAATCCACCCATTGCCTTGAGGAGCGCCTTCTTGCGAACGGGGCCAATGCCAGCCACCTCATCGAGAATGCTCGTCGTCATGCCCTTCCCACGCAATTCGCGATGGAAGGTAATGGCAAAGCGGTGGGACTCGTCACGCACCTGTTTCACCAGGTAGAGAGAAGCAGAACCACTAGGAAGCACCACGGGGCCGGTATCCTGCCAGGGAACGAACAATTCCTCGTCTCGTTTTGCCAGGCCAGCCATGGGAATATCAACTCCCATGGACCCCAGTTGCTCCATGGCGGCGGAAAGCTGCGGCTTGCCACCGTCAAGAATGAGCAGGTCGGGTTTGCGACCAAATCGTTCGTCGGCCATGCGCTCGGGCGAATACCTACGCCCCAGCACTTCCTGCATGGACACGAAGTCGTTCGCTTCATCGAGTTCGGCACGAATCTTGAACCTACGATATTGGCCCTTGTCGGGCTTTCCGTCGGTGAACACCACCATGGAAGCAACCGTATACGTGCCATGGAGCGTGGAAATGTCGAAGCACTCGATGCGCATGGGTGGCGCGTCGAGCGCAAGGGCGCTTTCCAGCTGAAGCAACGCCTCGTTGATGCGCTTGTCCTCGTAATTGGTTCGAACCTTGTAGCGCATAAGCGTATGCTTTGCGTTGACCTGGGCCATTTCGAGCAAATCGCGCTTTTCGCCGCGTTCGGGCACTACGAAGCGCACGCGGGCGCCAAACTTGCTTGCCAGGCGATTCGTGAGCCAATCCTCCATCGTCGGCTTATCCTCGGGCTCGTTGGCCACGATGACCTCACGCGGAATGGATTCCGTGACGCTGTAGTAGCGCAAGAGGAACGAATGAAGAATATCCTGGTCGGGCACGTTCTTGCCCTTGTCCAGCACGAACTCGTTGCCATTGATAACGCGACCTTCGCGCACCATGAGCACGTGAACGCCCGCTATGGTCTCTTCGCGATAGAACCCGATGACGTCGGCATTTACGTCGTGCGCCATAACCGCGTGCTGCTTATCGGTAAGGCGCTCGATGACCTCGATGCGCTCCTTGATGCGCCCCGCTTTCTCGAAATCGAGTTCCGAGGCCGCCTGAGCCATGTCCTCTTTTAGCTCGGAAATGAACTCAGCATGATTGCCTCGTAAGAAGCGCTCTACACGACGCACGTTTTCCGCGTACGCCTCGGGCGAGATCTTTCCGCAGCATGCGCCCGGGCCTATGCCCACATGGCAATCGAAGCAGGGTTTGCGCTGTTCGGATAGGTATTCCTCAAGGCCGTTCTTTTCGATTTCGCGATTCATGGCACGCCATTGCGAGCACGAGGCAGCGCAGATGGGTACCACCTTGCGCGCTATCTCGATCATGCGTCGCGCAGCGCGGCTATCGGTGTAGGGACCGAAGTACTGCGTCTCGGGCTTGTGCTTCTCGCGGGTGAACTTAATGGCGGGAAACGTATCCCCCTTCGTTAGGGCGATGAACGGATAACTCTTGTCGTCTTTGAAGTCGGCGTTGAAGAACGGCGCATACTGATCGATGAGGTTCTTTTCCAGAACCAGGCTTTCGTATTCGTTGTCGACGACGATGTATTCGAACGAGCGTATCTGGTCGACCAGAAGTGGAATCTTAGCGCGATCGTCTTGGAAATTGACGTACTGGCGCATACGAGCGCGCAGCTGCTTTGCCTTACCCACATAGATAACCTGCCCATCGGCGTCTTTCCACAGGTAGACGCCGGGAAGCGTGGGTACTTCGTCAAGCTGGCGTTTAATGGTTTCGATGCGCTCTTCGTTCATGGAAGAAAGTATAACGAAAGCCGCGGGGCCATAAAGGCCCCGCGGCTCAAAAGCATCGAAGATGTTGCCTGATGGCGTACGACCTACACGAGGCCCTGGGCGATCATGGCGTCGGCAATCTTCTTGAAGCCGGCGATGTTAGCGCCAACAACGTAGTTGCCTTCGAAGCCATACTCGCGAGCAGCGTCGTCGGCGGCATGGTAAATGCTCTTCATGATGCCGTGCAGCTTCTCGTCGACTTCCTCGAACGTCCAGGACAGATGCTCGTGGTTCTGGCTCATCTCCAGGCCGGAGGTAGCAACGCCACCAGCGTTGGCAGCCTTGCCGGGCATGAACGTTACGCCGTTTTCCTGCAGGTAGGTGGTAGCGTCCATGGTGGTGGGCATATTAGCGCCTTCGGCAACGACCTTGCAGCCATTAGCGGCAAGCTGCTTGGCATCGTCGATGAGCAGCTCGTTCTGCGTAGCACAGGGAAGCGCGATATCGCAGGGAATCTGCCACACGCCACGACCCTTGTGGTACTCAACGCCCTCGGCACGATTTGCGTACTCGCTGATGCGAGCGCGCTCGACTTCCTTGACCTGCTTCAGCAGAGCAATGTCGATGCCCTGGGGAGCATGGATCCAGCCCGTGGAGTCGGACAGCGTTACGACGGTAGCGCCCAGCTGCTGAGCCTTCTCAGCAGCGTAGATGGCAACGTTGCCGGAACCGGAAATGGTAACCGTCTTGCCCTCAAAGCTGTCGTCATGGCAGTTCAGGTATTCCTGCACGAAGTACACCAGGCCATAGCCGGTAGCTTCGGTACGGGCCAGAGAGCCGCCGAAGGAAAGGCCTTTGCCGGTGAGAACGCTGGACCATTCGTCGCGAATGCGCTTGTACTGACCGAACAGGTAGCCGATCTCACGAGCACCGGTACCGATGTCGCCAGCGGGAACGTCCGTGTCGGGGCCGATGTGACGGCAGAGCTCGGTCATGAAGCTCTGGCAGAAGCGCATGACTTCGCGGTCAGACTTGCCCTTGGGGTCGAAGTCGGAACCGCCCTTGCCGCCGCCCATGGGGAGCGTGGTCAGGCTATTCTTGAAGATCTGCTCGAAGCCGAGGAACTTCAGAATGGAGAGGTTAACCGAGGGATGCAGACGCAGGCCGCCCTTGTAGGGCCCCAGGGCACTGTTGAACTGGATGCGGAAGCCGCGGTTCACATGAATGTTGCCCTCGTCGTCTTCCCAGGGCACGCGGAACATGACCACGCGCTCGGGCTCAACGATGCGCTCGAGCAGGGCCTTCTTCTGATACTCGGGATGAGCGTCGATGACAGGCTGGAGAGAGGTGAGGACCTCGGTGACAGCCTGGATAAACTCGGGCTGGTCGGCGTCCTTCGCCTTCACCATATCGATAACTTGCTGCGTGTAACTCAAGGTTACCTCCTTAGTGCGATTGCCAACGCGGCCTATTATACGGCGGCACTTTCGCGTGATGTAGTGAAACAAGCTTTTAGCGAATTATTAACGTCGCTGAAACAAAAGCGCGTTTTAGGAGATGACCTTCGAGGAAACAACGTTGCTGGGCGAAATGAGGATGACGCCAATCTTGCCAACGCAAGGCGAATCGACGCAGTAGGCACTGCCCAGCGTACCATCAAGCACGGAGTTCGTGTTGCGCTGCGTTGAAATGACGATATCGATGCCGCTTACGCCAACGGAACTACTACAAAGGAGTTGCGCATCAGGCGTGATGCATACAACGAAATCGACTTCCTGTCGCTCGAAGGCGCGTATGTTGTTCTGGTACATGCTGGCATCTTCCAGGGAATCGACGCAGAGCACGCCAATGCGCTTCGAGCCAGCCTTCACGACGAGCCCCTCGTCGTACAGCACAGTATTGATGAGGTCGAGGTCTACGACCGTGGCATTCTTATCGTGATAGCTCGCAAGCACGCTATAGCGCGTGACGGGCTTGGTGGTAGCAGCCGCTTCTTCGACCGTGGGAATATCGACGCCATCGAATACAATGGCGGTATACCCCTCCATAGAGCCTGTTGCGTCATCGATGGTGGTGGCTGCGGTATTCCAATTATGGCCAACGTTGATGTACCAGATTCCGCCGCTGATCACTACGAAGATCAGCGCGACGAACACCATCAATGCTATTTTCTCTCGGGACCTTTGACTCATAGTCCACGATTATAAGCGCTTATGAAAGCATATTGGCGAGAAAACGCCCGGTATGGCTCTCATAACACGAGGCAACATCTTCTGGCGTGCCCTCGCACACGATTCCACCACCTCGCTCGCCACCTTCGGGACCCAAGTCGATGATGTGGTCGGCACATTTTATGACATCGAGATTATGCTCGACGATGAGCACGGTGTTGCCCGCATCGACAAGACGCTGGAGCACGACAATGAGCTGACGTACGTCCTCGAAGTGCAAACCCGTAGTGGGTTCGTCGAGAATGTAGAACGTCTTCCCCGTTTGCACGCGCTGCAGTTCGCTGGAAAGCTTTACACGCTGAGCTTCGCCACCGGAAAGCGTAGTGGCGGGCTGACCGAGGCGGATGTAGCCCAAGCCAACGTCGTGCAACGTTTGCAGCTTGCGCGTAATACGCGGAATGCTCGAGAAGAACTCGAGCGCTTCGTCGACCGTCATGTCGAGCAGCTCGTAGACGTTCTTGCCACGGTAGCGCACCTGCAGCGTTTCGCGATTGTAGCGCTGGCCGTTGCAGACCTCGCAGGGTACGTACACGTCAGGCAGGAAGTGCATTTCGATCTTTACCTGGCCGTCGCCCTTGCAGGCTTCGCAACGACCGCCCGGAACGTTGAAGCTGAAACGACCCGGCGAATAGCCACGTGCCTTCGATTCCTGCGTAGATGCCATGAGCTTGCGAATATCGTCCCACAGGCCCACGTAGGTGGCGGGATTCGAACGCGGCGTACGGCCAATGGGCGATTGATCGATATCGACGACCTTGTCGAGCTTTTCAATGCCGGTAATCTTGCGATACTCGCCCGTACTGCGATGGGCGTGGTTCACACGATTGGCAAGCGCAGGAGCCAGCGTATCGGTGATAAGCGAGCTCTTTCCCGAGCCCGAAACGCCCGTAACCACCGTAAGCGTGCCGATGGGGATGCTTACGGTAAGATTGCGCAAGTTGTTGGCGCGACAACCCGAGATGGTTATTTTTCCGCGGCGAGGGTTTCTACGCTCTTCGGGAACGGAAATCTCACGTTTGCCCGTGAGGTACGCTGCGGTAAGCGAATCGGGGCAATGCACGATTTGCGCGGGCGTTCCCGCGGCAACCACTTCCCCGCCATGCTCGCCCGCGCCGGGCCCCATGTCGATAACGTAATCGGCATGGCGAATGGTATCTTCATCGTGCTCTACCACGACGACGGTATTGCCCAAGTCGCGCAGATGCTCCAACGTGCCGATAAGACGTTCGTTGTCGCGCTGGTGAAGGCCAATGGAGGGCTCGTCGAGAATATAGAGCACTCCCATAAGGCCCGCGCCAATCTGCGTTGCCAGGCGAATGCGCTGCGCTTCGCCACCGGAAAGCGTGGCGGTGGCACGTTCCAGCGTAAGGTAGTCGAGACCCACATCGACCAGGAACTGCAGGCGGGAGCGAATCTCCTTGACGATGGGGTTCGCAATTTGGGCGTCGGGCCCATCAAAGGATAGGCAGTTGAAGAACGTCAGCGAATCGCGCGCGGAAAGCTCGCAAACCTCGTGAATGTTCTTGCCATTCACCGTTACCGCCAGGATTTCCGGCTTCAGGCGCTTTCCACCGCAGGTAGCGCAGGGAACCACGGCAAAGTACTTCTCGTACTTCTCGCGCTGGCGATCGCTACTTGCCTCTTTGTAGCGATTCATGACCGCTGCGCGAATGCCCTCCCATTCGATGAACCAATACGTTTCGCGGCCGTCGACGGTGTGATAGTCGACGCGAACCTTTTCCTTTTCGGGCAAGCCTTCCATGAGGGCCCTCTGCGCCTTGCGCGAGAAATCCTCCCAAGGGGTATCGGCGTCGTAACCCAGATGCTTGGCAACGGCGCGCAGCACCTGAGGGTAATAGTTGCCGCTGGAAAGCGGCGCTACAACGCCCTGGTTCAGCGAAAGCGAAGGATCGGGAATGATGAGACTGGGATCGACTTCCTCGCGGCTGCCGATGCCCAGGCAATCGGGGCAAGCACCATAGGGGGCATTGAAACTAAAATCGCGCGGCTGCAGCTCGTCCATGGAATGACCATGCTCGGGACATGCCAAAGCCAAGCTGAACAGGTGGTCTTCCTCCCCTTCGTCCTTCATGGTGTGAATGACCACGCGGCCGTTCGCAAGGCGCGTGGCCACCTCGACGGCCTCGGCGATGCGCGACGTGGCAGAGGACTTCAGCACTACGCGGTCGACGACGACCTCGATCGTATGCTTGAACTTCTTGTCGAGCTTCAAGCCCTCTTCTTCGTCGAGGCGCATGACCTCGCCATCAACGCGCACGCGGGAAAAGCCCTCGGCGCGAATATCTTGAAACAGCTTGGTGAATTCGCCCTTGCGCCCAATGACCATGGGGGCCATGACAAGCGCACGAACGTCTTCGCCCAGAGCCAGAATCTCGTCGGTTACCTGGTCGGTGGTTTGCTTCTTAATTTCCCTACCGCATTCCGGGCAATGCGGAACACCCACGCGGGCGAAAAGAAGGCGCAGCTAGTCGTAGA
>JAILNP010000169.1:0-4085 GCA_024691475.1 Eggerthellaceae bacterium | reverse complement strand
GGCCCCACCCGCCCGGCGCTACCACGATTGAGAAAAGCCCCTGCGGACGAGCTGGAAGTGCTACTGGACGCAGGATTCGAAACCCCGCCGACTTGGGAAAACCAGGTGACAGTAGGTACGTCCCTGTGTCACCCTTGGTTGGGCGTCATTCTCTCATCACTTACTCTACATAGGTGACGGGATCCTCGGTCCCGTTAGCACGAAAAGCGGCAATGCGATCGAGACACGTAGCACACGTACCGCAGGGGGCCTCCCCACCTTCATAGCATGACCAGGTAAGCTCATACGGCACGTCGAGCGACAGACCACGCTCGACCACCTGGGCTTTCGTACAATTAACGAACGGAGCAACCAAATGCACGTTACCATAGGTACCCACACTGAGCGCCTTATCCATAGCCTGCGTAAAAGCCGGGGAGCAATCGGGGTAGGCATCCCCCGCCGCATCATCTGCGTGAGCGCCTAGGTATATATCGCACGCCTCATTCGGGAACAAGGACATGGCTAGAGCACCCGCCGCAGAAAGCATAAGGCCATTGCGGAAAGGGACGTAGGTATTCGGGCGGCCATTCTCGTCAATCTGCTTCGCATACGTGCCATGCGGCACTTGCTGCGAGCTATTCGCCAGCATGGCACTGTCGGAATACTGCATGATACCCGCCAGATCGAGCGTGTAATGGCGCACGCCATAGTGTTTGGCCACAGCATCGGCTGCACGCAGCTCGCGATCGTGGCGCTGCCCATAGAAGAACGAGACGCTCGCCACGCTATCAGCGCCCAGCTTGTCTACTGCCAGGCCCAGGCACGTAGTGGAATCCACCCCGCCGCTAGAAAGAACGAGCGCTCGCTTCGCCGCAGGGCTCATCGGGCACCATCGCCCTTGTCCAGGTCGGACAGCTGCGCGAACATGCGCTCACGCGCAATCTCCTGATAGCCAAAATCGGGGTGTGCCCAATTTGCAAACGGGTAGATGGAAATGCCGCCACGCGGATAGAACATGCCGCGCACCTCGATGTACTTCGGCTCCATGAGCTTCACCAGGTCGTTCACGATGATGTTGCACACATCCTCGTGGAAATCGCCATGATTGCGGAAGCTGAACAGGTACAGCTTCAGCGCCTTGCTCTCCACCATGCGCACGTTGGGAACATAGTTAATGTAGAGCGTGGCGAAATCCGGCTGACCCGTAATAGGGCACAACGTGGTGAATTCCGGGCAGCGGAACGTGACCATGTAGTCACGATCGGGATGCTTGTTTTCGAACGTCTCCAATACCGAAGGGTCGTAATCGGTGGCGTACTTCGTGCCCTGGTTACCCAGCAGCGTGATGCCCTCAATTTCCTTTTCGCGCATACGCGCTCCTTTCAAACGCAGAGCGCGCAGCCGCGGTTATTCCCGCACGCTGCGCGCCTATCTCAATTCCGCTATCTGCGGAAACCGTTACATTAACCGAGCTTCGAGGTGAGAAGCTGGTTGATGAGCTTGGGGTTACCCTGCCCCCGCGTGGCCTTCATGCACTGCCCCACGAAGAAGCCAAGCAGACCCGTCTTACCGCCACGGTACGCCTCGACCTTGTCGGGGTTGGCAGCGAGCACTTCGTCGACGATAGCCTCCAAGGCACCGGTATCGCTTACCTGCTTCATGCCGCGCGCTTCCACGATGGCAGCCGGGTCGGCGTCTTCGTCGAGAATGGCCTGCAGCACTTCCTTGCCCTGCTTGCTAGACAGCTCGTCGGCTGCAAGCATGCCAACCAGTGCGACCATACGTGCGGGCGTAAGGACGTTCGCATCGATTTGCTCGCCATTGTTCAGGCGGGCCGCAATGTCATTGATAAGCAGGTTTGCCAGGGGCTTCGCGAATTCAGGCTTGCATTCCGGCAGCGCCATGCAGTCCTCGAAGAACGCCGTGGTGGCACGATGCTCCACCAGATGACGGGCGTCGTAGCTGGAAAGGCCGAAGCTCTCCTTGAAACGCGCAGCCTTCTGATCGGGCAGCTCGGGGAGCTTGGCGCGCACGCGCTCGATGAATTCGTCGGAGAGGTCATACGGAGCCAGGTCGGGGTCGGGGAACATGCGATAGTCGTCGGCCGTTTCCTTCACGCGCATGACGATGGTGCGCTTGGCGGACGGATCCCAATGACGCGTTTCCTGGTAGATGATGCCACCCTCTTCGAGCACCTCTGCCTGACGGCAAATCTCATAAGCCAGGCCGTCGTGCAGGCTCTTGAAGCTGTTGATATTCTTGAGCTCGGTCTTCGTACCCAGCTGCGTGGTGCCACGGCGACGCAGGCTAATGTTGCCGTCGGCGCGCAGGCTACCCTCTTCCATGCTGCAATCGGAAATGCCAATGGCCAGGAAGATCTGGCGCAGCTTCTGCATGAACAGACGCGCCTCTTCCGGCGTACGCAGGTCGGGCTTGGTAACCAACTCGATGAGCGGCGTACCTGCGCGGTTGTAATCGACCAGGCTTTCCTTCGCACCCTCGATGCGGCCTTCCGCACCGCCCACATGAATCATCTTGCCAGCGTCTTCCTCCATGTGGATGCGCTCAATGCCCACGTGCGCACGGTAGCCATCGGCCGTACGCGTGATGTTTTCGACCTGCTCGCCTTCCGCAAGCTCTTCCAAGTTGTAACGCTCGGAGGCACCGCGACCATCGACATCGAGGTCGAGCCAGCCACGCATGCAGAAGGCCTTGGGGCCCTGCGTGGTCTGGAAGTTCTTGGCCATGTCGGGATACATGTAACCCTTGCGATAGAACATCGTGTGCTTTTCGATATCGCAGTTCGTGGCCAGGCCAGCCAGCACGATGTTCTCGATAGCAGCCTTATTGGGTACCGGCAGGGCACCCGGCAGGCCCAGGCACACCGGGCAGGTATGGGTATTGGGTTCCGCGCCGAATTCCAGCTTGCAGCCACAGAACATCTTGGTTTCCAGCTTGGTGAGCTCACAGTGCACTTCCAGGCCGATTACGGCTTCCCAGTCGCGCAGCACTTCTTCCATGCTCTTCATTAGCGACCACCCTCCTCTTCAGCGAACGCAGGCGCCACGGGAGCGGGGCCATAGATGGATTCAAGCGCGGAAGCTACGCGCAGCATATTGGCATCATGGAACGCCGGAGCGATAAGCTGGGCACCCACCGGCAGGCCCGTGTCCTCCCCCAGCCCAATGGGCATATTCATGCCGCCATTGCCGGCAATGTTGATGCTGATGGTGAAGATATCAGACAGGTACATGGTGGTGGGGTCGCTTACCTCGCCGAACTTGAAGGCAGTACGGGGAGACACCGGCGCGAGGATGCAATCGACCTGCTCGAACGCACGCGTGTAATCCTGCGTGATGAGCGTACGCACCTGCTGCGCGGGATAGTAGTACTTGTCGTACACGCCCGAAGAGAGCAGGTAGCTACCCAGCATGATGCGGCGACGCGCCTCGGGACCAAAGCCCTTCGCGCGGCTCGCCTCATACTGGCTGCCCAGATCGTGATGACCGGGGTCGCGATACCCGTAGCGCACGCTGTCGAAGCGAGACAGATTGCTAAATGCCTCGCACGGACCCAGCACGTAATAGGCGCTCATGGCCGCCGCGGCGTTGGGAAGCTCGACTTCCACCAGCGTGGCACCCGCGGCTTCCAGCTTGGCAGCTGCAGCCTCGATGGCGCTGCGTACTTCCGAGGTAAGGCCCTGAGCCTGCATGAAGGCGGGCACGATGCCAATACGCATACCCTGCACGCCCTGGTCGAGGTTGGCCGTGAAATCGATGGTGCATTCCTGGCTGGTGCAATCGAGAGGATCGCGGCCGGAAAGTGCATTGAGCGTGAGCGCTGCATCGCGCACGTTGCGCGCAAAGGGACCCACCTGATCGAGCGAGCTACCGAAGGCGACCACGCCGTAACGGCTTACTACGCCATACGTAGGCTTCACGGCAACGACGCCGCAGAAGCTCCCGGGCTGGCGGATGGAGCCACCCGTGTCGCTACCCAGCGTGACGCAAGCCATGCCCGCGGCCACTGCAGCCGCGCTACCGCCGCTACTGCCACCGGGAACGCGCTGCAGATCCCAGGGGTTCTTCGTGGTACCGAAGGCA
>JAILNP010000164.1:0-7422 GCA_024691475.1 Eggerthellaceae bacterium | reverse complement strand
CCGAGGCTTAAGGTTTCGCGTGGGCGAGCAGATTGCCCCGAACCGCGAGGGAGTTGGCTTAGGCCAACGACCGGAGCGGTGAGCGACCGGCGCTAGCAGCGAAAACAAAAGGACCCCGGCAGATGCCGAGGTCCCGATTCTGGTGAGTGCGGGAGGCCCGCCGCGAACCCAAATTGGCTTAGGCCAACGCAGCGTGCCATCAGCAACAAAAAAGCCCCGGCGAGGCCGAGGCTTAAGGTTTCGCGTGGGCGAGCAGATTGCCCCGAACCGCGAGGGAGTTGGCTTAGGCCAACGACCGGAGCGGTGAGCGGCAAGATGCCGCCCACGTGAGACCGATTAGCGCTTGCTGAACTGCGGGCGCTTACGAGCCTTCTTCAGACCGTACTTCTTACGCTCAACCATACGGCTGTCGCGCGTCAGGAAGCCAGCCTTCTTGAGCTCGGCGCGATATTCGCCAGCTTCGAGCAGGGCGCGGGAAATGCCGTGACGCAGAGCGCCGGCCTGACCAGAAACGCCACCGCCGTTGCACAGGGCGATAACATCGAAGTGCTCAACGGTATCGGTAACCTTGAAAGGAGCGGCCGCGTAATCGACCAGCTGCTGACGACCGAAGTAGACAGCGGCGTCCTTGCCGTTCACCGTAATCTTGCCGGTGCCGGGCACCAGGCGAACGCGAGCGACGGCATTCTTCCTACGGCCGGTGCCGTAATACATTGCTTCACCTGCCATTGGTTAATCCTCCAAGCTAATCTGACGGGGCTTCTGAGCCATATGCGGATGTTCGGGACCAGCGTAAACCTTGAGCTTCATGCCCATGGCGCGACCCAGCGTGTTCTTGGGGAGCATACCCTTAACAGCATGCTCGATAACGCGCTCGGGGTGCTTCTGCATGGCCTCGGCGAACGTTTCGCTCTTCAGACCACCCGGATGACCCGTGTGACGGAAGTACTCCTTCTGAGCGGCCTTGGTGCCGGTCAGGCGGATCTTGTCGGCGTTCACGATGATCACGAAATCACCGGTGTCGACATGCGGGGTGTACTGAGGCTTGTTCTTGCCCTTGAGAATGGTGGCAGCCTTGGTGGCAACGCGGCCGAGAACCTGGTCCTCAGCGTCGATCAAGACCCACTCACGCTCAACTTCGTTGGGCTTGGCGTAATACGTCTTCACTCTGTTTCCTCCAATTACGTTCCTTGTGCTCGCAAACGGCTTCTGAAGCTTAGCCGCAAACGAACCCAAGGGGTGTCGTTTTCCAAAAGTGCAGGCACACACGGATGTCGGGATCCTACTCCGAACACGAATTTCCGGCCCTGGACGACCTTCTGTTTCGTTCCGCATTCGCACTGCTGTACGGGGCTTCTGAAAGCGAACTTTTGTAGTGTAGTTCCCTGATGCACGAAGTGCAATACGAGCATACGCCCGTTGAACCATTTTTCCGTATATTGCACACGATTCCGTTCCCCGCTTGTGCCCCCACCTCTAAATGGAACCCACATATTGGGGTGGTCGCGCAGAGTCAAATCGCATGAAACGCGCACCAGGATATCAACCCGCCCCTATAGCGCGCGTTGCGCGTGCGCGTCTTCACGCCCTCACCGCATTCATAGGGTATAGTGCGAATACCTTTTCGCAATCACGAGAACACGAGGACGCATGCCTCAGCAGATAATCTACCTGGACCACGCTGCCGCCACGCCGATGGACCCGCGCGTGCGCGCCGCCATGGCCCCCTTCGAGACCGAGTTGTTCTTCAACCCGAGCAGCCCCTATGCGCCAGCCGTTTCCGTGCGCAGCGCATACGAGCAGGCTCGCGCCGACCTGGCGCACGCCATCGGCGGCAAACCTGCCGACATCATCATCACGGCGGGCGCCACCGAATCCATCAACCTGGCATTCACCTGCTTGAACAATCCCGATGGAAGCCCCAGCGATGCCCACGTCATCACCACCGCCATCGAACACGCAAGCGTTCTCGCCAGCGCAAAGGCGCACGACCACACCCTAGTTGGCGTAACGCCCACCGGTCGCGTGCTTCCCGCGGAAATCGAAGCCGCCATCAAGCCCACAACGCGCCTGATCAGCGTGGGTCTCGCAAACAACGAACTGGGCACCATCCAACCCATTCGCACCATCGCCGAAATCGTGCGCGCCGAACGTCTGCGCCGCCTGCAAGCCGGCGACGCCACTCCCCTGTTCCTGCACTGCGACGCAAGCCAGGGAGCAGGGCAAACGAACATCAATATCAGCAGTCTGGGCGTGGACATGCTCACCTGCAACGCCGGCAAAATCTACGGCCCCAAGCAAGTGGGCCTGCTGTGGGCGCAGCCCGACGTGATCCTACACGCCCTCGTGCACGGCGGCGGCCAGGAACGCAACCTGCGTTCGGGTACCGAAAACGTTGCCGGCGCCGTCGGGTTCGCCCGCGCGCTCACGCTGGCCGTAGAGGACCGCAAGTTCGAGGCCGAGCGCCTACAAATGCTGCGCGACGGACTGCAGCGCTACCTCACGCGCGAGTTTCCGCAGGCCGTGGTGTCGGGCCACAAGAAGCACCGCCTTCCCGGGCACCTGCATATCTCGTTCCCCGGCATCGACGCCGAGCGCATCGTCTTCCTGCTGGAAGAGAAGAACGTGCTCGTAGGTACGGGCGCGGCGTGCGCGGCGAACAAGGACACGCGCAGCCACGTGCTCGAAGCCATCGGCATGAACCCGCAGCTGGCCGATGGCAGTCTGCGCCTTACGCTGGGACATCTATCCACGCGCGATAACACCGTCGTGGCAGCCCAGCTCATTTCCGCAGCCATCCACAGCGAATACGAGAGGATGGCCCGATGAGCAAGCCAAGCGTACTCGTGGGCATGAGCGGCGGCGTTGATTCCAGCGTTTCCGCGGCTCTGCTTCTGGAAGCCGGATTCAACGTCACCGGCGCTTACATGAAGAACTGGACGCTCGATGTACCGGGCGCTCGTTGCCCCTGGGCCGACGACCTGGCCTTCGCGAAGCGCACGGCCGTACGGCTGGGCATCGACTTTCGCGTCTACGACTTCCAGGAAGCGTACAAGCGCGACGTGGTGGACTACATGGTGGCGGAATACGCCGCAGGCCGTACGCCCAATCCCGATGTCATGTGCAACCAGGATGTGAAATTCGGGCTCTTCCTGCAGGCAGCCGAAGAGGAGCAGTTCGACTTCATCGCCACGGGGCATTACGCGCGCACCGAATGGAACGCCCTCGAAGGCACGGATGCGCTTACCTTGCCGCAGCCCGACCGGCACTTGCTTCGCGCTGCCGACACGCACAAGGACCAGACGTACTTCCTCTACCGCATGACGCAGCACGCCATCGATCGCACGATCTTCCCCTTGGGCAACCTCACGAAACCCCAGGTACGAGAACTGGCGGCCGAAAGGAATCTGCCCAGTGCAGACAAGCCCGACAGCCAGGGCATCTGCTTTGTGGGCGAAGCGAGCATCCGCCACTTCCTGCGCATGTACGTGGAAACAAAGCCTGGCGACATCATCCATGCCGAAACGGGAAAGAAGCTGGGCGCGCACGAAGGGGCTATCTATTACACGTTGGGCCAGCGCAAGGGCCTGAACCTTTCCGAAGGACCCTGGTACGTTGTTGGCAAAGACATGGATGCGAACGTAGTGCTGGTAAGCGAAAGCAAGGAATCGCTGGAGCGCGGCGAGCGCGAGGTCGCCCTCGACCGCGCGTCTTGGGTGGCCGGCAGCGCCCCCGCACCCGGCCGCTATCTTGCACGCACCCGCCATACCGGCCAACTGGCCTGGGGCAATCTGGAAGCGCACGACAGCGAGGCCACCTTCACGTTCGAGGAAAAGCACGAACGCGTGGCTGCTGGCCAATCCGTGGTGCTCTACGATGGCGACATCTGCCTAGGCGGAGGAATCGCCCGCTAACCGCCAACCGACCCCCATACAACACAAAACGGGGCGACCACAATGGCCACCCCGCACACCAAACATCGCCCGCGTGGGAGGGTATTAACGCGGGCGACAAGGGAAGATCGCAGAGGAGGCGGGGCGTCGTCGCGCTAAGCGCGTAAGGGAAACGGCGCCCCAACCGAAGGATTCCGTACTACTTGTCGGCCAGAGCGCGACCCACCACGTAGCCCTGCGTGTGCGCACGGCCCAGGGAAAGGCCAGGCACCGTCATGGGATAGTCGGGGCTGCCGAAGAAGTTGCCGGCGCAGTTGCCGATGGCGTACAGGCCCTCGATGACCTTGCCATCCTTGTCGAGCACCTGCATCTCGCCATTCACGTTCACGCCATGGATGACCGTGGAAACGCCCACGTGACGATGGATGCCGTAGAACGGAGGCGTAGCGATCGGAGCAAGCCACTTGGCGGCCTTGCCCATGTCCTCGTCGACGCCCTTGGCGGCCAGCTCGTTGTAGCGCTCGACCGTCTTCACGAAGGTCTTCACGTCGGTCAGACCCAGCTTGTTGCCCAGCTCTTCGATGGTGTCGGCCTTGTACGTGTTGATGAGGTTCTCGTACACGCCCTTCTTCTCGCCGCTCTCTTCGGGCATGTAAGCCTTCATGCCCTCGGGATCGACCAGCTTGCCCGGCCACTCAGCGCAGGCGGTCATGTAGTCGCTGTCGAACACCTGGGTGTACCAGCCGGCGTCTTCCTCGCTGGTGAGGAAGTTGCCCATAACGGCCATGCTCGAGCGCTGCTCGTTGCAGAAGCGGGTGCCGTCATTCTTCACGCACAGGAACGGCATGTCGGCCATGGAGCCCGGGCCAGCATCGAAGTCGTGGATGACCTTGGAGCCGTTCACGGATTCCATGCGGGCACCCGCCCACACCATCATCTTCTGGCCGTCACCGGTCTTGTTCTGCTCCTTGCGATACAGATTGGCCATATCGGGATTGTAATAGGCCATCATGTCGTCGTCGTTCTCGTAGTCACCGGTGGCAACTACAACGCCCTTGGAAGCGTTGAACTTCACGTACTTGCCGTCCGCCTTGGCAATGACACCCGTGACCTTGCCGTTTTCCACGACCAGCTGCTGAGCCGGGGTCTCGTAGAAGATTTCCATGCCCTGGTCTTCGGCGTACTTGGCCACGTCGCGCATGCCGTTACCGGTGTTATAGGGCTTGGGGCCGAAGTCGAACGCGAAGTAGTTCACGTTGTAACCATCGATGGTCTTGATGGCGCTCGTCCACTTAGCGGTGGTGTCCACCGTCTGAGCGCCGGCCTTCTGGGCAATGTCCCACAGCCACTTCAGGGCCTCGAAGGAGTTATTGGCCCACAGCTCGGCCTGCTCGCGACGCGTACGATGGCAGCAGTCCTGCGTGGTCAGCGAAATGCATGCCTGCACGCCCGCCGGATCGCTGTTCGCGATATCGATGGAGTCGCAGGTGTTGCCCTGGCTGATAGCGGTCTTCTCCTTCTGCAGCAAAGCAACCTTGGCGCCCTTTTCGAAGGCGGAAAGCGCGCAGGGCACGCCAGCGGCGCCAGCGCCGATGACCACGATCTCGTAATCCTTGGTTTCCGCAATGTCGGTGATGGAATCGGGAGATGCGAAGAAGCTGGGCAGACCATCGGCCGTAGCGCCGGTGCTGGCGGCCTTTTCGCTCGCGCCCTTGGGCGAAGAGCATGCCGCAAGCGCGCTCGCGCCCGCCATGGAAGCCGCGGCCACGCCGCCGAACTTGAACAGATCGCGCCTCGAAATGTTACTCATAGTTTCCCTCCTGTAGATTGCCCCTACCCGGGGCCCCTCTCGCCGGCGGCCCTTCCGCCGGCCGTTCCCTCAAGCGGTTCCCGCCCGCTTTTGGGAGTCGGCGGAAGCGCTGGCTGCAGGCTGGCGTCCCGCCGACCCCTGCACCATAGGCCTTCACATATCCTCCATGCATCGACCAAGCACCCTTTTTGCGGGGTTATTTCTCTAACCCCCTCATATAACCCTCTACCGACCTGCGGAAACAGAGTGAGTGCGTAGGACATTCACCTTTGATAAAATGCTGGGTGGGAGGAAGGATGCGCCGCGACAAGCGCATCGAAAAGGAATGTCTGAAGAATGCGTTGCCGTGACCGGCGCCGATGAACCGAGTGGAAAACGCACCTGGCGCGATAGATTGCCCGCCATACCCCTCGCATTTCTAGGGCTTGGCATTTACCGTGCGTGGATCGAAATCGTCTTCGTGGGGTCTTTCGTGCACTACCCCGCCGCCACGTTCACGCTACGCGATACGTTCGATTTCACCACAAGCGGCATGCTTCTCATATGCATGTTGCTGGCGAAGCGTATCGGGCCACTGTACCGCCGCAAGCCCGTATTCGTGGCCAGCGCGGTTATGCTCACCCTTTCCACCTGCGGCATGTTCGCATCCATATGGGCGCCCGAATACGCGTCGCTTCTGGGCCTGCCCTGCGCGCTGCTGGGTGGCGCAGGCATCGGTTTCACCATCCTGCTCTGGAGCGAACTCTACGGCTGCCTGAATCCCCTGCGCGTGGCCATGTACTATTCCGCCTCCATCATCGTGGGCGCCCTGACCATCTACATCTTCGAGGGCTTCAAGCTGCCCTGGCTGTTCACGCTCACGATGCTTCTGCCCCTGATCTCGTTGGCGCTCGTGCGCCGCTCGTTTGGGCAGCTGCCGAAGGCCGAACTTCCCAGCACCACCTGGGTGCGCTTCAGCGTACCCTGGAAAGCCGTGCTCATGATGGCGCTCTACGCGTTCGCCTACGGCACGCTGGAACAGCCCCTGTACTCCAGTTTCTTCGGGCCGCACTCCGCGCCCGGTACCGTTATCGTGGCGTGCGTGGTATTCGGCGGCGTACTCATGCTGGGCGACAAGTTCGACTTCAACATCATCTACCGCATGGCCCTTCCCCTTATGATCGTGGCGCTTCTGATCATTCCTTCTCTGGGCTTTTCGGGTGCGGCGGTTTCCAATCTATGCATTTCGGGCGGCTACACCGCCATGGCCATCCTCATCATGCTCATCTGCAGCAATATCTGCTATCGCTACGGCGTTTCGGCTATATGGCTCTTTGGCATCGAACGCGGCGTGCGCATCCTGCTCATGTGTCTAGGACGCATGCTCAGCTGGGCAGCGGGCACCTTCGCACTGGGCGCCATCGACGGCACCTACGTGGTGGGGGCCATCGGCATCTGCGCCGTGCTGGGCGGCACCCTCGTGTTCCTTTCCGAACGCGACCTTTCCAGCCGCTGGGGCGCTACGTTCCTCGATCAGACGGCAGCCACCCGCGAAATCGTACAGAAGCAGGAAATGGCCGACCGCTGTCATGCGCTCGCCTCGGAATACGGCCTCACCACGCGCGAGTCGGAAGTGCTCCTGCTGTTGGCACAGCGCAAGACCGTGGGCATCATCGAGCGCGAACTGTTCATCGCAAACGGCACTGCCAAAGCGCACATCAGGCACATCTATCAGAAGCT
>JAILNP010000142.1:0-3791 GCA_024691475.1 Eggerthellaceae bacterium | reverse complement strand
CTTCTCCTTCAAGGAGACGGCGCCACTTGATATGCGGATGGATCCGGGTAAACAAACCCTAACCGCAGAAGAGATCATCAACACCTATAACGCAGCAGATCTCACTCGGATCATCCGTACGTATTCCGACGAGAAGTGGGCGAGTCGCATTGCGGAATTCATCGTGGCGGCTCGGGAGCGCGAGAGGATCACTACGAGCGATCAGCTGGTGGAGATCATCAAGGCGGCCATCCCCGCGTCGGCGCGCCGCAGCGGCGGTCATCCCGCCAAGCGGACGTTCCAGGCGTTGCGCATCGAGGTCAATTCCGAGCTCGATGTTCTGCGCAGTGGCTTGGAAGCTGCGATTCGTTGGCTTGCCCCAGGGGGTCGCATCGCGGTCATCAGCTATCACTCGCTGGAAGATCGCATTGTGAAGGACACCTTCGCCGAATACGCGAAGGGCTGCACATGTCCTCCGGATTTCCCGGTGTGCGTGTGCGGAAATGTGCCGATAGTCAAGGTCCTTACGCGCAAGCCCGTCTTGCCGTCGGACGAAGAAGTCGCACGGAACGCCCGTGCGCGCAGCGCGAAACTTCGCGTTGCCCAGAAGCTGCCCGTCTCGTGATGCTAGCGAGCGCGGGCCGAAACGAATCAACCTCGGAAGGAGGGGATACCGTTGGCAACCGCCGCTCGAGCATATAGGTATGACGCCGCTCCGGCTCAACCGCGTCGCGAACGCAATACGCAGGTTCGCGTCGTTCCCGGCACGCGACAGGCCGATGCCGTTTCTCCTCTTTTCGTTACCGTGGTAAAGGCCGCTTTCGCGGTGCTCATGGTGTTCGCCGTCGTTGCATGCGTACGCGTATGGTTCACGGCCGCCACGGTGAACACGCTGCTGGAATCGCAGGCCACGTCTTCGCAGGTCGATCAGATTCGCTCGAGCAGCGAATCGCTGCAGGTGCAGAAGAGCGTGCTGGCTTCCCCCAGCCACGTGAAGGAGCGTGCGTCCCAGCTGGGTCTGGTAGAGGCTTCCTCCGTCGAGAGCGTTACGCTTGACACCGATGTCGTTACCTACGATGGCCAGGGCAATCTCTCGCTTTCGGCTAGCCTTTCGGCCGCGGCAGGAATCTAGCCGTATCCCATGGCGTCTTCCCGTAGAACCTCCCAACGCAATCGCTCGCGCGGTCGCGCCTCATCGTCGCGCCAACGCGCGCCCTATGTGGTGGCGGGTAACCCGTCTATGCGCATGGCAGTCGTGTTTGGGCTGTTTCTGCTTGTCGTGCTTTTCTTTGTGGGGCGCCTGTTCTACCTTACGCTCATCGTGGGGCCTGAAAACGCCGAGACCGCCATTTCGGGTCGTACGGAGACCATCACCGTGGAAGCGAAGCGCGGCACTATCTACGACCGAAACGGCAACGTGCTTGCCACGAGCGTGGATGCAACCACCATCTACTGCAATCCCTCCGAAGTGACCGACCCGAGCGGGCTGGCCGATACGCTCGTGCAGCTGTTTGGTGGCGTGAAGTCCGACTATACGAAGAAGCTTGCATCGACTTCCACGTTCGTGTACCTCTGCAAGAAGGCCGACGTGGACGTGGCGAGCAAACTGAAGGATATGGGCTACGACGGCGTATACTTCCTAAGCGATTCGAAGCGCGTTTATCCATATGGCCAAACGGCGGGGCAGGTCATTGGTCTGTGCGATACCGATGGCAACGGCATTGCTGGCTTGGAACTGTATTACGATGACGTCCTTTCAGGCGAAGACGGCGAGATCGTTGCCGAGTACGGCAAGGGTGGCTACCCGATCGCTGGCGGCCAGCAGCAGACGGTTGCTGCTACCGATGGGCAGGACATCGTCGTCTCCATCGACATCGAGATGCAGGAGTATCTCGAAGAGCGCCTGACCCAGGCAGTGTCGGATATCGAAGGCAAGCGTGGCGATTCGGTTATCTACGATGGTGCCACGGGTGATATCTTGGCCATCGCCTCCACGCCCTACCTGAATCCCTCCGACCGTTCCACGGTGGAAGAGGGCGCCACGACGCTTATGCCCATTAACACGATGTATGAACCAGGCTCCATCTTCAAGAGCGTGACCATGGCTGCTGTGCTCGAGGCTGGCGTGCTCACGCCTGAAAGCGAGATTTACTGCCCCGCGTACTTGGAAGCCGACGAGTACACCGTGTCGGATGCCCATACCCGTGCGTCGCAGACGTTCACGCTCACGCAGATCTTGGCGGAATCGTCCAACGTTGGTACGTCGCTCGCCGCCTCTGAACTCGGGTTCGGGCCGCTCTACGACAAGATTCTGGAGTACGGCTTCGCTCAGAAGACGGGTGTGGACTTCCCGGGTGAATCGGCGGGTTCCTGCACCGAGCAGAGCACGTGGTCGCTCGTTCGCTCGTACAACGTGAGCTTCGGCCAGGGTATTTCCGTGACGCCGTTGCAGATGGCACGCTTCTATGGCGCTTTGGCGAACGATGGCGTGGCCTATCAGCCGCATTTCCTGTTGAGCTACCCGCAAACGGGCGAGGAGCCAACGTACGAGGGCACGAAGCTCATCACCAGCAGCACGGTCGACAGCCTTACGGGCATGTTGGAGGCAGTTGTTACTGAAGGTACGGGTACGAAGGCGGCAATCGATGGCTACAGCGTAGCGGGTAAGACGGGCACGGCCCAGTATGCCGACGATTCGGGTACGTATGTGGATGGGTCGTACGACATCAGCTTCATCGGCTATTTGCCCGACACCGATTCCGATTTGGTCTGTTTTGTAGGGGTAACGGAGGTTCCTGGCGACCGGTCTACTGCCGCTGCCTTTAAGGATATAATGGCGTTTGCTATAAACCACTACAAAATCGCCGCTCAGTAAAGGACAGGCTTTTATGGGAATGACATGCAGGGAGCTGTTCGAGGGAATCGATTGCACCATCATCGGCAATGATTCAGAAGTCGTCGAAGGGCTTTCTTATAGCAGTAATACCGTTTCTTCCGGCGATGCATTCTTTTGCATCGTCGGTTTGCGTGTAGACGGTCATTCGTTTGCACAGGACGCCATCAACCACGGCGCACGCGTTATCGTGGCAGAGCGCAAGGTGTATCTTGCCGACGCAACCGATGTCGTCGAGGTCATCGTCTCCGATTCGCGCAAGGCCATGGCGCAGGCCGCGGCCAACTTCTATGGCCATCCCGCCAACGCATTCGACCTGGTGGGCATTACCGGCACGAATGGCAAGACCACTACCACCTACCTGGTGGAGCATATCGCCCACACCGCGCTTGCGCGCACGGGCGTCATTGGCACGGTGGGCGTGCGCATCGACAAGCAGTTCGAACACGCCGAGCGTACCACGCCCGAATCGTGTGATCTTCAGGCGCTGTTTGCCAAGATGCGTGATGCGAAGTGCGACACCGTTGCCATGGAGGTTAGCTCGCACGCACTCGACCTGAAGCGCGTGTGGGGTACCCGTTTCGCGGTTACCGCGTTTTCGAACCTCACGCAGGATCACCTCGACTACCACAAGACGTTCGAGGCCTACTTCGAGGCGAAGGCGCTGCTCTTTTCCTCCGACTATCCTGCCAAGCGCGTCATCTGCATCGACGACGCCTGGGGTCAGGAATTGCTGCGTCGTTGCGCCGCTGCGGGTGACGAGGTCATCTCCACGGGCTTCGACGAGAAGGCGCTCATTCACCCCGTAAGCGTTACGTATGCCACCACGCATACCGACATCGAGCTCGACGTGCGCGGCAATCGCTATGCGTTTACCTATCCGCTTGTTGGCCGCTTCAACGTTTCGAACGTCATGCTT
>JAILNP010000124.1:0-8526 GCA_024691475.1 Eggerthellaceae bacterium | reverse complement strand
GTGCCGCCCAAAAAGAACCACTACATACTATTCTTCGGAAGCGCCTTCGGCAATTTCCTTCGGCTCTTCCGCAGCATCGGCAACCTCGGCCTCTGCCTGAATGGGCTCGGCAGGAGCCTCTGCCTCCTTCGCCTCTTCGGCATTCTTGGCCACCTGCGCAGCGATGCGCGCACGCGCGGCATCGATCTTCTCACGCAGTTCGTCGTTGCGCTCGGTGAAGACGGGCTTCACGTTGCCCGTGGCCGTACGCATGCGATCGGACACATCGTTGATGGCGCCCTGGGCGGCTTCCGAAGCCTGGCCGTATACCGTACGAGCACTCGCGCTGGCGCTATCGTACACTTCCTGGCCCTTGACCTTCATATTGGCATAGATCTGCTGGCCGCGAGACTGAGCTTCGGCTCCGAACTGCTGAGCGCTGCCCCAAGCATCGTTGGCTTTATCCGCAACCAACGCACGCGTTTCCACGCCCGTGCGGGGAGCGTACAGCAGCGCGAGCGCCGCACCGATGCCTGCACCTGCTACAAACCATCCGAATTTTCCACTCATTGCTGCCTCCTATTCACCGTGTTTACGGTTGCAGTGCCAATGTAGTGCCACGAGGGCTTTCAGCCATTATAGAATACTCTTCGCAGATGAGACGTGCGGTTTACAAGTCGTAATAATAGGAATTGACGGTCAAAAGCAGGAGGTTGAGGCATTGCGCCCCAACTATCTACTCTTCCGACTTTTTGCTAGCCATGAACTGAATCACGAACGCAACGACGCACAAAACCGCTTCGAAGATGGTGCCCATCCAAAAATCGCCATACGCAATGAATACGGCCACGAAGTAGAGGATGCCCGCAAAGAGAGCAAGCAACGCAATGTCGCGCTTTGCCAAAGCGGCAATGTTCATAGCAAGGGCAACCGCCGACACAATCGCCCACGGCACAAGACGCGAAAACGCATAATCGATACTGTATTGAGCGATAGACGACAACCCGCCCAATCCCGTTGCGCTCAGCGCCGTACTGGCGCCAGCACTGATATACGCATAGTAGACTCCAAACCCTATCAAATTCAGAACCCCCAGAATCAACGAGATGATGAGAAGCGGCTTTACGGCGTTTTTCATAAGTCCCCCTTTGTTGTACGTGGTTTTCATACGCCAGCCCCAAGTTTCACCTTGCGAGACGCTAGTTTCATTAACTCGGAGTGTATAAATAGCAATTTCTACGGCATACAATGAGCCAAGCCCCCCGGCGAGCCACATTGCACTCCCCGCGCAAAATAACCTTTGCACCATAGAAGTACCCTAAATGGCACAAGAGCACTAAACTTATTGCCATGGGCAGGGACGAATCGATAACCGCGATGACTTTTGCGCTCTCGTCATGAGCATGCTCCCCGACCTGTCCAGAAAAAAAGTAGCCCAATAACGGCCTGTCCGCTTTACGGTACAGTCCCCAAGCTACGAAATCGTATTCTTTGCTCAATGCCACACGAATACGTAGCAAAGGAGACACCATGGCATTGATGGACAGGGTGAAAGACGCCGCAAACTCAGCCGTGCAGCAAGCGCAGGGCGCAGTTCAGGAAGCAATGGAACGCGACGAAAGCAGCGTTCGCAACCAAGGCGCGGGCAGTATCATGCAGGGCCTCATGGGGAATTACTCCTCTCTGTCCCCCGAAGACGCTACCAGGCAATACGGTATGTATCTCATGCCTGGAGAATCTTTCGCCAGCTGCTTTGCACTCCTTCGCGACAAGATGATGTTCACCAACAAGAGAATTATCTTTATCGACCACAAGGGCATGACAGGTACCAAGGTACGCGTTGATTCCATCAACCTGAATAGTGTCATCGACGTGCGCCTGGAAACTGGCGGCGCGGGTTTCGACCATGCCGAACTGTCGTTCAGCTACTTCACCAGTCCGTATTACAAAGCCTACAATCCCACCACCGATTCGAAGGTGCTTGAATTTCCCAAAGGATTCAACGTGCAACCTCTGTACTGCATGCTCGAAGAGCTCGCGTACGGCAACGTGGAGCGCTTGAACGCATAGCTCGCGCCTCAGCCCACACAGTCTTCCACGACCCTTCCTTTCTCTTGATACATAATTCCGTGGAAGACGCGACAGCTAGCGTTACCCCCGTAAAAAAAAGAACCGCGCTTCCCGTGGGCTGGGCGCGGTTCCTTGGTTTTAAAGCAAGCGATGTGAGTATCGATTACTTCGCCTCGGGGTTCCTCATGGCGACCGACACGATGGCGCACAGGATGCCGCCAATCGGCCACACTACCCAGAAGTACGAGCAGACGGTAGTGAGAGTCGCATTGCCCATGTCAGAAGCGGCCATGGAACCAAAGAGCATCAGCAGGCCAAGCGCCGTTGCGACCAGCATGATGATTCCACAGGCACGCGAGATACGCGGGTCGTTGTACTCGTTCTTCTCGTCCTCGCGCTCGCGATTGTAGTTCTCGACGTCCATCAGGCCATGAATGATGCCACCGTGAACAACGAGCCATACGCCCACTGCAATAAAGGCGAGCATTACCGCACCACCAGACTCGCGCAGAAGATCGTTCGAGGAGACATCCGCAACCGCAGCAGTGGCCACCCCCAGCACGATGAGCACGATGCCAATCGTAATGGAGCGAGCGAAACTACGCTGCTCGGCAGCTTTCTGCTTCTCGGTATAGAAGTCCTCCACGAAGGGATGGGACTTGGCGAACGACGAATGAGCCATGCCCGCCGGCAAGATAAACGCCAAGCCAAGGGCAACGCACAGCAAGAACGCCGCCGGGGAGGCAGCCTCCGACACGCTGCCCAGCGCCAGCGCGTCAAACAGCGCAGCCAGGGCAAAGCCGACAATGATAATGGCGACGCCCGTCGCGACTTTCAGGGCGAACGAACGCATGTGGGCATCGTAGCCGCACACATCATCTACGGGCGTACCCTCGGGAATGACATCCCGCGCATCGACCTCACGCTGCGTGAGATCGCCAGAGACCAGCTCATCGAGCGTACAATCAAACAAGTCGGCCATGCGCATCAGCTTATCGACATCGGGCGTCGACTGGCCAGCTTCCCATTTCGCCACCGACTGACGGGAAACGCCCAGCAGCATGGCAAGCTGCTCCTGCGTCATGTTGCGCTGCTGACGGAGGTGCAGCAGGTTGTCCCTAAACTTCATTTCTAACTCCTTAGCGGTTTTGCGTTGTCGTTCGTTGCGCGCACCGAACATAATGCGGTTGCAAACGGCAAAAGGCCATACACCCTGCTTGGCAAACTGCCAAAAGCTGGCAACCAGCGGTTGCATTGCCTGGTCAAGGGCATATTATGCCGAAACATATTCATTCTTGCCACCCCAAGGGAAAAGATCGAAAAGGGCAATCATCTACCCGTGCGCAACCGCCCGGTGCGCCATACAAGCCCCTGAAAAGCAGCAGTACGCCCTTCGCAACCATCTACGTTCACAAGCTGCATTTTCCCAGGTTGTGATACTCTATCTGCTTGCGCGACAAAAGCGCATCATCGAAGCAAGGAGTGTAACTATGTTTTGTCCGAATTGCGGTAAGCAACTTGCCGAAGGCAGCTCGACCTGCGATTCCTGCGGTACGACCGTACCCAACCAGGAAAGCGCCCAGCAGGCAAACGCCACCTACGAGGCACCGCAGCAGCCCAACTACCAGCCTGCAGCCAACCAGAAGGTCTACGCCCAGACCACCGGCACCTCGCGCGCCCTGGCCATGAGCGTCTACTGGGGCCTGCTCCCCCTCATCTTTGCCGCATGCGTGGCCGACAAGGACACCGACCCCTTCATCAAGCACCATCTGAACCAGGCGCTCGTCATCTTCATCGGTTCGATTATTGCGGCTTTCCTGTCCATCATCCTCATTGGCGGCATCCTCGCCATCTTCCTGCTCGTTGTTGGCATCATGGGCACCGTTCAGGCCTACCATGGCGAGCTCACGGAACTGCCCCTCGTGGGAAAGATCAAGCTCCTGAAGTAACAGGGCCTTCCATAGCAACGAAATGAGCCACCAGCACAAAGCCGGTGGCTCATTTTTACGCTCTATCTGAACAAATGCGCTACGCACCCACAATGAGGTTATTAATGAAATTCGCGGCATCGCGGAACGCGGCAAACGACTCAATGTCGCTGAGCATAGATACCTGCACGCGCGCAACGCCACGCTCTTCGTCGAGCCATTCGGTCACGCCCGCGTATACGTAATCGGAACGCTCCGTTCGCTGCGTAAGCAGGTCGATCGTGACATGCTCCAGCAAATGGGGCAAAGGAGTATGCTCGATGGCGCTTGCGAAGGTATCGCCATTCTCATTCACGCAAGAATGATGCGCCAAGCTAGGCATCTTCTCCAATGCGCGATGCGCCATGCCCGGCGTGGTATAACGCAGCGCAGGGCTTACGCGCACGCGGCACACCATGCGATCGGAACGCACGGTAATATGGTCGATGACAAGCGGCAAACCCGCCACGGAGTGCTTTCCGCGCGGGGCGCTATCTGCCTGTTTGCCTTCCTGCTCCTGCATGGGAGCCTGAGACATCGTTTCTTCCATGGGTCCTCTTTCTAGTTCACGCGGGTAAGCACCGTCGTGCCCGCCTCTGGCGTTTCCGTCAATGCGGTGTCGCTGGCAACGCCCAGGATAACCAGCCAGTCCGTCGTTCCGCCATCTTCGATGACCAGCTGCTGCCGATCGGGGCTGAAATGATAGGCGGCCTGCCCCTGCGCGTTAGCGTACGTAAAGGATATCGTTTTTGCCTGCGTGTCAATCGTATACGCATACGAAACGGTATCGGTAAGCTGCATCTGGCTGCCATCGATAATGAGCGCGGCACCCTCCTGGGAAATCCATTCGCCCTGGATATCGGCGACATCGTCGTAGCGGTACCAGATATCCCAGACGCAATACGCCACCGTAGCGCCCACGGCAAGCACCACCGCCAACACAAGAGCGAGCACGATCTTCATGCGCTTCGATACTCTGGATGCCCGCTTGGGCGCAGTATTCTTGGACGTTTGCTGAGGTTTCGCCTCTGCCGCCGCCTGCGCCTTTTGCTCGCGCGCCTCGTGCTGCGAGCGCATCTGCGCAGCACGCTCGCGAGCATTCACCGTTGCACGACGCGCCTGCTGCTTGGCATCTTCGCCCACGGACTTGCGAACGCTGGGCCTAGCATGCGCACGCGCAGAAGTTTCCTCCTGCGCGCTTGCCTGAACCTTCTTCTCTTTGGCCTCGCTCGCCTTCGAACGCTTGCGGGGCGTGGGCTTCTTGGGATTACTCCGGCTCAATGACCGTAACCCCGCCCATGTAGGGCACGAGCACCTCGGGCACAGTAATAGTGCCGTCGGCGTTCTGATAGTTTTCCATGATGGCAGCCATGGTGCGGCCAACGGCCAGACCCGAGCCATTCAGCGTGTTCACATAGCGCGTGCCCTTGAAGTTCTCGGGGTCGCGATACTTGATGTGCGCACGACGCGCCTGGAAATCGCCACAGCAGCTGCAGGAGCTGATTTCCTTGTAGTCGTTGTAGCTGGGCAGCCACACTTCCAGGTCGTACGTCTTGGCGGCAGAGAAGCCCAGGTCGCCCGTGCACAGCGTGATGACGCGATACGGCAGACCCAGCTGCTGCAGAATGTATTCCGCCTCTTCCGTAAGGCTTTCCAGCTCGTCGTAAGCCTCTTCGGGCTTGGCGAACTTCACCATTTCGACCTTATCGAACTGATGCAGGCGAATGAGGCCACGCGTGTCGCGACCCGCGCTGCCGGCTTCCTCGCGGAAGCAGTTCGTGAACGCGGTGTAGCGCAGCGGGAGGTCGGAAGCCTCCAGCACTTCGCCGGCGTGGATGTTCGTAAGCGGCACCTCGGCCGTGGGGATGAGGTACAGGCTCTCGTCCTTGGTCTTGAACAGGTCCTCTTCGAACTTGGGGAGCTGGCCGGTACCCGTCATGGTCTCACGGTTCACCAGGCTGGGACACCACCATTCCTTGAAGCCACGGCTCGCATGCGTGTTGGCCATGAAGTTGATGAGCGCGCGCTCCAGGCGAGCGCCCATACCGCCCAGCAGCACGAAGCGGCTACCGGAAAGCTTCGTGGCACGCTCGAAGTCAATCATGCCCAGGTCGGTGCCAAGATCCCAATGGGCCTTGTATTCGAAGTCGAACTCACGCGGAGTGCCCCAACGGCGCACCTCGGGGTTCTCCGTTTCGTCCTTGCCCACGGGAGTGGACTCGTGCGGAATGTTCGGAACGCTCATGAGCAGCGTATGCACGGCCTCTTCTGCCTCGCGATGGGCAACGGCGAGCTCGTCGAGCTTCTCGTTGATTGCGCGAACCTTGGCCTTGGCCTCTTCGGCCTCGTCCTTCTTGCCCTGGCCCATGAGCGCGCCAATGCTCTTCGACATGGCGTTGCGCTCGGCCTGCAGGGCCTCTTCTTCGGTAATGACAGCGCGACGCTTTTCGTCAAGCTCACTGAAACGTGAAGAATCCCAGGGGAAGTTGCGGTTCTTCATCGCGGTTGCGACAAGTTCTGGGTTTTCTCTTACGAAACGTGCGTCGAGCATGATGCCTCCTGCTAGAGCTGATAGTTCTACATGCCCGCGGTTGTTGTGTTTTGCGGCAGAGCACCGCGAAATCCGCTGGGCTAATGCGATGGAATAGTATACTCTATTCAGCAACTATCCTTTGAAACTACAACGTAAGAGGCATGCATGGATTTCGAGGCTGTATATCATTTTCTGTTCGAATCGTACGCTGGCTTGGGCGTACTGTTTGCCGCAACCATCGTCATCTGCCTCATTGCGTGCGTCATCATGGAGCGCCGTACGCGCCAGATCTACAAGAACCACGAAAAGTCGGAAGACGACTGGAGCTTCTTCGACGACGATGACGACGAGGAATAATCCTCCCAACGCACACTGCTGATTCTCTTGGGGCGTCCGATGGGCGCCCCTTTCTTGTTGGTGCGGGAAGGTCCCGGAGGCCCGCCCGCGTATCCCCCTTTGGGGCACCCGCTCCGCTGCTCGCGTGGGCACAAGTTGATACCCCGTAAACAGGGGACGGAGGTTTGTTCACGGGCCAGATGCGCAGAATGCGATGCCCGACGTGAACAAACCTCCGTCCCCTGTTCACGGGCA
Source organism: Eggerthellaceae bacterium (assembly GCA_024691475.1). GTDB lineage: Bacteria > Actinomycetota > Coriobacteriia > Coriobacteriales > Eggerthellaceae > Denitrobacterium. The sequence goes on along the minus strand of JAILNP010000124.1, from coordinate 1,386 downwards.
GTAGTCGTGCGGCCCACGCTCGTGCGTTCGCTGGTTCATGCTTTCACTTTGCGCTGCCCGGGATTGCCCGCGGATTTGCGTGAGGCTTCGCCTCCCGCTCTCCGCTGGCAACCCCGGGTTCAGCGCTTTTTGGTGCTTTCACAGTGCCCCAAAGGGGGATTCGCGGGTGGGCCGAAGTCGGGAGGTTTCGCACGCGCCAAGCATGGACGCCCCACTTGGGTCCCAACGCAACCTGACGTTCGCGTTGAGAGGATTATAGGCTCCTTTTAAACCCTTAACCCAGTTGAAAGCGAGCCTACCGGGGCGCATTAAGGGTCGACGGCGTTTTACAACGGGCCATGCGAGACTAGCTCTCGAACTGATTCGTAACGGAAAGGGAGGGGACGCCCGTTAGGCAGTAGTCGTAGAATGCTTGTTCGGCCCAGGAAAGCGGTCGGAAGGGCAAGCGCGAGATGCCGAAGCGCCAGTAAGCACCCTCCAGCGGAAGCGCCACGACTTCGGGGTTATCGCGAAAGATCGGCATCTCCGCGAGATGCCCCGCCGAGAAGCTAAGGCCCAAACCCTGACGCGCGAACTCATACAGACGAAAGATCTCGGCCGACGTATACGTTACGCGAGACGATACGTCGGCTTTCTCGCATTGCGAGGCAAATGTCGAATAGCACTTGAAGTCGCTACCCGGCATGGCAACGTCCCGCCCCTCGAAATCCCCGATGGATAGGGAGCTCTTCCGGGCAAGCGGGTCGTCCGCATTCAGCCAGTAGAACACTGGCGTCGAATACAGCTCCTTCGTAAGAAAGTCATTTTCGTAGGGAGCAATGGTAAGTGCCAGGTTGTAATCTCCCTTTCGCAGCCGTTCGTCGCATACAGAATCGCTCACCTCGTAATAGCGCAAGGTGATATTCGGATAGGCCGCCGAAAAGCCCTCGATAAAATCGGGCCCCAAATACCCCAGGATTCCCAGGCAAATACCCACTTCCACCTGCCCGCGCTCGACATCAAGCCGGCGCTTGATCGACTCTTTCAGCGACGTGTAGCTCGTATCGTATCGACGGGCGAAGGCGAGCACGTCGTCGGCGTAGGGCGTTGGCTCCAGCTCACCGCTCTCGCTCACCACGAACAGGGGAACCCCTAGTTCCGTTTCAAGAGAATGCATTGACTTGGATAACCCCTGCGGAGTCATGGGAATCTGCTTCGCCGCAGCAGCGTAACTTTTCGTCTGATACGTCAGTGCGAAGTATTCGAGCTGTTCCAGCCTCATATCCTCTCCCCCTCCAGTTGAAGCTTAAGCAGGCGCTCTCTATGTGTCGCGAAACTGCGAGTTGTTCGTCTCGGACAAACAGTTGATGGCTCGCATCCCTCGCGAATGCAAACATTGTACTCGAA
>JAILNP010000077.1:0-7843 GCA_024691475.1 Eggerthellaceae bacterium | reverse complement strand
AGCGGAGCGGGGCGTGCAGCAGGGGTTCGCCTGCGCCCCCGCGGCCAGGTCAGTACGCTATTCGGTTCGCAGCGCCTCGACGGGATCGCGGCGGCTGGCGTTGCCCGAGGGGATGAGCCCAGCGACGAACGTGAGGATCACGCTGACGCAGATGAGGATGAGACCCGATACCCAGGGCAAAATCATCACGTTCTCGACGTCGAACGATGCAGCGACAATCGCGTTGACAGGTATGCTCACCAGCACCACGAAGCCAATGGCGAACACGCCGGCGATCAGGCCCTCGATGATGGTTTCAGCATTGAACACATTGGCAACATTGCCCTTGCTGGCGCCCATGGCGCGCAGGATGCCAATCTCCTTCTTGCGTTCGAGCACGGAGATGTAAGTAATGATGCCGATCATGATGGAGCTCACCACGAGCGAAATGCTCACGAAGGCAATAAGCACGATGCTGATCATGTTCACGATGTCGGTAACCGAGCTCATGAGCGTACCGGCGATGTCGCTGTACTGGATGGTGCGACTGTCATTGCCCTCATCGGTCATGCGCTGGTTGTAGCCATCGATGATGGAAAGCACTTTCTCCTTCGCGGCGAAGTCCTTCGGGTAGATGCCAATGGATTCGGGGTTGTCCAAGCTGGCGTACCCCAGCTTCTCCAAGTTGCCGTCGTACGTGAGCTCATCGGCATTCATGTAGTTGGTCAGCAGCGACACCAGGTCTTCCTGGGTCATGTTGAACTGGATGGCGTTCGCGAAGGCGTCGGCGTCGAAGGAAAACGCGCTCTGCAGGCTATCCGACAGGCCCGACATCTGGCTGGTAAGCGAGCTGCCAATAGCCGAGGAGAGCTGCGAGCCCATCTGACCCGTTGCCGCAGCCATCTGGGCAGCCATCTGCGTGGCCATCTCGGTGGCCATGGCTTGCGCAGCCTGGGAAATCATCTCGCCCATGGCTTGCTGCATGTAGGGGGCGTACTGGTTGGTCATGTAGTCCTGCATGGCGGTTTGCAGCGCCTCGCCATACGCCTGACCCATGAGCGCATTCAGCTGGGCAACCTGTTGCTGTACCGAATCGGTTTGCAGGTACGCGGCCCAATACTGCTGCATCTTCGCGGAATCCTGGAAATCGGCAAGCGTGCCTCCCTGAGCAATGACGTAGGGCGCGAAACCACCAGTGATTTGCCCGGAAACAGCCGTTATGGCTGCGCGCTGCTCATCGCTAATCGAGGGATTCATCTGCGAGAAATCGGGTTGCGGCGCATTCGCGATGAGCGCGGCCATGGTATCGGAATCGAAGAGACCCGACATATCCACTCCGCTCATGTCAAGCGAGCCCGCATCGAGGGAAAGGCCACTCAAATCCATGCTCGACATGTCCACGCCGCTCAGGTCCATGCCCGAGAAATCGAGGGAACTCGAATCGAACCCAAATGCGTTTGACAACGCCTCCTCGTCGACCTTGAACATCGAGCTCATGTCGAAATCGGATGCCTGGCTATCCTGCAGTTCCTCGAACGTCTTACCCGTAAACACATCCACGTCGGAGTTCGCAAGCTGCTGCTTCACGATATCGGAGGACGAAGCCATCTCCATGAGCTTCTGCGTGAGCTCGGGCGTATACGCCACGCCCTCGTTGAGGACCGCGGAGCTGGATGCAGAAGCGGGCTTCACCACGCCCACGACCTTCAGGTCGATGCCCTGGTTGACCTGCTCCTTCATGTACTCTTCGTCTTTGCTCATATCGGTCCAGGTGCCCTGCTCCTCGTTGTATCGGTACATGGAGCTTGCGGGGACCACCTTGAACGACAGGTTCAGCGCATCGTCGTACGTGAAGTCACCCGACGTTTCGGGGACAACCACCTCTTCGCCATTCAATGCCTGCTTGACCATATCCTCCATGACCGAGGTGTCATACACGCCCAGGCTGTAGAGGGTGTAATCGCTAATGGCCCCCGAGGAATTGAGCACGAGTACGGCTTCGTTGTAGTTTTCGGGCCAACGGCCGGCAACTACGTCCATCTGATCTTCGAGCATTTCGCGATTGTCGAGCATCTCATCGAATGACGACATGCCCGAGCTGCTGGAGAGCGCACTCGAGGAGATGCCATTCTGGAAGACCGACTTCATGGACGAGGGATTGAGCTGCGTTACGCCCGAAGACGTATCGGGCGAGAAGGCATTTACCTCGATACCGTAATTGTACTGAATGGTGTTCACGTACTCGTCGATGCCGCTTTCGCCGCTTTCCAGGTACTGCTTGAACGCGGAAAGGTCGTTGTTCTTCACCTTGGCGAACATGTCGGTCATGATGGTGGACTCGGGAATGCTGTTCGATGTAGAGAACTCCCCGTCGCCCGATCCTTCCGAATCGCTGCCCGTGGTATAGCCCATGGTGGCCGTGAGCAGACTCGATACGTCGAAGCTGCTCTTGGTTACCGTAAGCGGATAGCTGGTAAGGGCTTCTTCCTCGGTATCCAGGATGTAATTGTTCACGCCGTTGGAAAGCGCCAAGATGGCGGCAATGCCAATGATGCCGATGCTTCCCGCAAATGCGGTAAGGAACGTACGCCCCTTCTTCGTCATGAGGTTGTTGAACGAAAGGGCAAGCGCAGTAAGGAAGCCCATCGAGGCTTTCTTCTCCTTGCCGCCTGCACCCTGCCCAGGGTCGTCCACATGCACGGCAGTTGCCGCATTGAGCGCAGCGGCAGTAGCGGCGGCGCGCGCCGCTTCGTTGGCGGGGTCGGGAACGCCCACGATAGCCGAATCGTTGAACGGATTGAACGCATCGCTATCGCTGATGATGCGACCATCGGCCAAGCGCACGATGCGCGTAGCGTACTCTTCGGCCAGTTCGGGGTTATGCGTAACCATGATGACCAGGCGGTCGTCGGCAACCTTCTTCAGGATGTCCATGACCTGGATGCCCGTTTCAGTATCGAGTGCACCCGTAGGCTCGTCAGCCAACACGATATCGGGGTTGTTCACCAACGCGCGGGCGATGGCAACGCGCTGCATCTGACCACCAGAAAGCTGACTGGGCTTCTTATGCAAATGATCGCCCAGACCCACCTCCGCCAGCGCCTCGGCGGCACGGCGCTTTCGCTCTGCGCGCCCCACTCCCGAAAGCGTCAGCGCAAGCTCGACATTCGAAAGAATGGTCTGATGAGGAATGAGATTGTAGCTTTGAAATACGAAACCAATACGATGGTTGCGATAGGTGTCCCAATCGCTCGAACGGTAGTCTTTGGTAGACGTGCCGTTGATGACGATATCGCCACCATCGGCATGATCCAAGCCACCCAGAATATTCAGCAGCGTGGTCTTGCCCGAACCCGAGGGACCCAGAACCGCCACGAACTCGTTGTCGCGGAAGTTCAGCGTCACGCCGTCGAGCGCCTTCTGCACGAAATCGCCCGTCTTGTAGGACCTTCTCAAGCCCTTTACTTCAATCATGCGATACCAACCCATCCTAGACCGCATGTGCTCTATTCAATCGCACACTAGACAATATTGGGGACCCATTATAGAAAGACATAGCATCGCAGATGACGCCAGCAGAACTCTGCAACCGAATCGCCATCTTTCACATGGCATAATGGAGGCTCGACACAACTATCGAGGTGACCCATGAGATTCCTGCACACCGCAGACCTGCATATAGGCAAACGCGTTCGCGGCTTTTCGCTGAAGGAAGAGCAGGAACGCGCACTGGAGCATATCGTGCGCATCGCATGCGAAAAACGCGTTGATGCCATCGTGGTGGCGGGAGACATATACGACAAGCCCGTGCCTCCCACCTGGGCACTTGGCGCTCTCGAGCACTTCCTGGAACAGGCAACCGATGCGGGCATCACCGTCATCATGATTGCCGGCAACCATGACAGCGCCGAGCGCCTGGCCTTCGGCGCCCGCTTCATGAGCGCCGAACGCGTATGCATTGCCCAGCCCTTTTCGGGCGAACCGCAGTTCATCGACATAGATTCCGCCACGGGCGCAGCGCGCTTTCACCTGATTCCCTTCGTGCGGCCCGTGCACGTACGCGCGGCTTATCCCAACGAGGCGGAGTCCATCGCCAGCTACACCGATGCGCTGGCATGCGCTGCGCACCTTCAGCCACTACGCAGCGATGCAGCAAATGTGCTGGTAGCGCACCAATTCGTGGTGGACGGCGAAACCAAGCCCGAAACGTGCGAATCGGAAACCATCGTGGTTGGCGGGCTCGACAGCGTGGAGGCGCGCGTGTTCGATGCGTTCGACTACGTGGCGCTGGGCCATATTCACGGACCGCAGCGCGTACGCCGCGATACCGTGCGCTACAGCGGCAGCCTATACCCGTATTCGTTTTCCGAAGCGGGCAGACAAAAGCACGTGGACATCGTGGACATAGACGAATCCGGAAATGCGCAGGTCACCAGCGTGCCGCTTCCCGAGGAGCGAACCCTTCGCGAGCTGCGCGGCACCTTCGAAGACCTGCGAGCGGCCGCGCAGACCGACGCGCACGCAGATGACTACCTTCACATCACGCTCGAAGACGAGGCGCTCATGGATGCCATGGCGAAGGTGCGCGAATTCTACCCGAACGTCATGCAACTCGACTTCGCGCACGATGCGGAGGCATTCACTGGCAATACACAGGAAGTGGCGCATAACGTGCGGAAACGCGATCCCCTTTCGGTCGTGAGCGACTACTACGAACAGCAGGCCGGCGAAGCACTTTCGGAACAGCAACGCGAGTTGCTGCACGTCATCATCGAGGAAGCACGCCAGGAAGAGGAAGGGGGCGCCCAATGAGGCCGCTGGAACTAGACATGGCCGCATTCGGCCCCTACCCCAAGGAAGAGCATATCGACTTCGATGCGATCGACAGCGGCATCTTCCTCATCTGCGGCCCCACCGGCAGCGGCAAGACGATGCTGTTCGACGCCATTAAGTACGCGCTCTTCGGCCAAACATCGGGGCAACGTCGCTCGGAAAACACCCTGGCCAGCGCTTTTGCCGACCCCGCCACGGAACCCTACGTGCAGCTGCGCTTCACGCACGGCGGGAACACGTACGCCGTGCGCCGCACGCCACCCCACCGAAGTCCAAAGAAGCGCGGGACCGGATTCACCGAGCGCCCTGCAACGGCCGAACTTACCTGCGAAGACGATGCCAGGGTGCTAGCCAGCAAGCCCACCGACGTCAACGCGGCCATTGAGGACATGCTCGGCATCAGCGCAAATCAGTTCAGCCAAATCGTCATGATCGCACAAGGCGACTTCAGCCAGCTGCTCACCGCCGACACGAAGCAGCGCGGCAACATCTTCCGCCGCATCTTCGGCACGCAGCTCTACGAGCGCGTGCAAAGCATGCTCTCCGAACGCAAGAATGCCCTGGAAAAGCAGGTTGGCTCGCTGGAAGACAAGGCCCGTTCGCACGTGGAGCGCATCGTCGCAGCCGAGGGTGACCCCGCCTTCGATCTGGAATCATGGCAAGCGGCAGAACGCGTCCTGCCGCTCTGCCCCACCATCATTGAAGCGCTGGATCGTTCCCTGCAGGCCGACAAGGAACGCAACGCCGCCGAAACCGCCGAGGGCAAGCGCCTCGCCGAAGAGAAGGCGAAGGTCGACCAGACGCTTGGCGAAGCCAAGGGCATCGAAGACGCCCGCCGAGGATGCGCGGAGGCGCAAGCCTATCTTGCCGAGCACGAAGAACCACTCGCCAAGGCGCAGGAACTCTACGAACGGCTTGAAGCGGGTAGTGCCCAACGCGCCAAGCAGGAGGAATTCCTTACGCAGTTCACGCAGCAAAGCGAAAAGCTCGCCTCGCTGGCGGCGCAAAGCGCATCTGCAGCGAAAGCCGAAGAGGCTGCACGTGTGCGCCTGGCAGCAGCGCAAACGGAACGCGAAGAGGCGCGCAATACGGCGGAGGCCCTTCGCGCGCAGGTCGACAAGCTCGCTGATGCCGCTGCCGAAGTGCAGAAGGCGCAAACTGCGCTCGACGACGCTCTGCGCAAGGAGCATGACGCGCGCGAAGCTCAATGCGCACGCAAGGCGCTCGAAGGCAAGCAAGCAGCCAAAGAACGCGCTTTGCAGGCATATTCCCTGGCGGATGCCGCATACAAGAACGCACGACAATCCGCTGACGAGGCTGAAGACGCATTCCTCGCCGCGCAGGCAGGTATCTTGGCACGCACGCTTGCCGCAGGTGACGCATGCCCCGTATGCGGATCGACCGAGCACCCCCACAAGGCCACGCTCACCGAAGGGGCACCCACGCAGGAGCACGTCGACGCGCTGAAGTCAGCGAAAGACGAGGCGGCCGCGAACCGGCAAAGCGCTTCGCAAGAAGCGGCGGCGGCGAACGCGGCATGCAGCGCCGCCGAAACGTCCTTCCTGGCCCAGGTAGAACGCGTATGCGGCACCACCCCGGCAACCGTAGACGAAGCAGAAGCCATCCTGCAGGATGCCGCAGGCTCCATCGAGGGCCATGCGCGGGCAGCCGAACGAGAACTGCGTGCCGCACAGGAAAGCAATCGCCATGCCGAGAGCCTGCGAGCCAAGGAGCGCGCGGCGCGTGAAGCACTCGCCGCCGCCGAAGACGCGCTCGCAAAGGCACGCGAGGCGCATCAGGAAACGCACACGTCCGCAGCCACCGCCCAAGCGGCGCACAAAACGGAGCGTGTCTCCTTCGACGAACAGGTAAAACGCCACCTGGGCTCCGACGTCGCGGATACGCAGGAGAGCATCGCGCAGCTCGCGGATGACCTTGCCGAGGAAACGAAGCGCTATGAGCGCGCCAAAGCGGATTACCGCACGCGCAAGGAAGCATTCGACCAAGCCAAGACGCGCATGGAAACCTATGCCAAGCAGATCGACGGCAAGCCGGAAATAGCGCTCGACCCCCTGCGGGAACAGGCGGCAAAGCTCCAAGAGCTCATCGAGGAACAGCGCAACGCCTACATGAACACCCGCCATCGCATCAGGACGAACGAGGAAATCGTCCGCGCCCTTTCCGACCTCGTGGCACGCGGGGCCAACGCCGACAACGAATACGCCACCATCGCCCGGCTGGCAGACCTGGCAAGTGGCAACGGCGCAGGTCGTGCTGGAAAGCTTTCCCTGGAAACCTACGTGCAGGCCCTCTACTTCGAAACGGTGCTCGCCGCCGCGAACGAGCGCCTGACCATCATGTCGGAAGGTCGCTACGCACTCGAACGGCGCACCACGAGCACCGACAACCGCAGCAGGACCGGCCTGGACATGAACGTGCGCGACGCCTACACCGGCACCAGCCGCGATGTAAACACGCTTTCCGGCGGCGAAAGCTTCCTCACGTCCCTATCCCTGGCCCTGGGCTTTTCCGACGTCATCCAACGCGAAGCAGGTGGCATACAGCTTGATTGCATGTTCATCGACGAGGGATTCGGATCGCTCGACCCCGATACGCTGGAACTCGCCCTGCGCATCTTCGACGAGCTTAGCCGCGACGACCGTATGGTGGGCATCATTTCCCACATCGACGAACTGCGCGAGCGCATCGAGAATCAGATTATCGTGCAGAAAAGCCATAATGGGAGTAACATTTCGATGAAAACCCTCTAGAACCAATTCAATTTTGTAATCTATAATGACTTCAAATACATTGAATGTAACGATAATTGGCGTCCCAACTTTCAGGAAGCACGGTGAATCATGGCATACGACCAGCTCAAACTTGAAAATCAGCTTTGCTTCCCCCTCTATGCCGCCGCGCGCGACGTGGTAAAGCACTACAAGCCGCACCTCGATAAGCTGGGCATTACCTATACGCAGTACATCACCCTCATGGTCCTGTGGGAACAGGAAAGCGCGTCGGTGAAGCA
>JAILNP010000042.1:0-11389 GCA_024691475.1 Eggerthellaceae bacterium | reverse complement strand
CGGCACGAGGAACGTTCCTCCGCCATATGCGGAAACGCGCGTGGGGAACAGCCAGATGTTGCCCATGCCCACGGCCGAGCCAATGCATGCCAGGATGAAGCCCCTGCGCGAGCGAAAGCTGTCGCGTTTGGTGTGGGTGTCGTTGTGCGTTAACCCTTCGGTTACAGGTGCTTGCTTTGCCATGGATGTCCTTTGTCGCGTATACAGTGGTTAGCAGACTATCACAAGCTATGCCGCCATTCTTCGGTCGCCTCTTTCCAAAGTGGGAAATATGGGCACGCGGCATCTGGCTTCGTGGTTCATTCGATACGTACGGTACGCTGTGTGGGTTTGCATGGTGTTTGGGGTTTGAAAGGCGGTCACCATGGCTCGTTCGCAGTCGGTTACCAGGAGAACGCTTCATTACTATTGGCTCGCCACGCGCAAGCATATGGGATTCTTCCTTACGCTCGTGCTGGCGACTATTGGTTTTCACGCCTTGCTTTCCTATGGCAACCCCTTCGTGATGAGCCTCATCGTCGACCGCGTAAGCGCTGGCGCCGTTGCGTCGGAGGATCTGGTTTCCGTGTTCGGTCCCTATGTCCTGGCCCTCATTGCCATAAACCTGGTGGGCCAGGCTTGCAGCAAGCTGCAAGACTATGCGCTGTGGAAGCTCGAGATTGCCGTGAGCTACGACTTGGCCACCGTGTGCTTCGACGCGCTGTGCCATCAGAGCATGTCGTTCCATTCCAATCGGTTTGGCGGAACGCTCGTGTCTCAGACCACCAAGTTCATGAACGCATATAACCAGCTCCTTGAAGCGCTCATGTTCCCCTTCATGCCCGTCATTATCTCCATCGTTATGACGTGCGTCATCCTGATTCCGCGCGTGCCCCTGTACGTGGCGATCCTCATGGTGCTGCTCGTGGCATACGCGCTCATCTCGTACTACATGTACAAGCGCATCCTGCATCTGAACGCAGAGGCCGCTGGCGCGCAGAACCAGCTCTCGGGCGAGCTTTCCGATTCGGTGGCGAATATCCTGGCCGTGAAGACGTACGGGCGCGAGGAGTACGAGCGTGGCCTGTTCGATCGCTACAACAGGGAAGTGGTGGCGCGCGATAGTAAGCGCATGCATTCGTCGCTGATGCGCGGCATCGTCACGGCTGCCATTACGGTGGTCATCATGAGCGTGGTTACCGTATTCATTGCGGGCGGCAACGCATGGTTCGGCATTTCCGCTGGTACGCTCGTCATGATGTTCACCTACACGAATACGGTGACGAACCAGTTCAACTTTATCAATACGGGCCTGCAGCGCCTGAATCGCGCGCTGGGCGATGCGAGCGGCATGACCGCCGTGCTCGACGAGCCGCGCCTGGTAGACGACGTGCCCAATGCCCAACCGCTCGTGGTTACGGAAGGGGCTATCGACTTCGAGGGCATCGACTTCTTCTACGAGGACGGCGGCGTGCGCACGCAGGTGTTCGATCAGTTTGAGCTGCATATCAAGCCTGGCGAGCGCGTGGGCTTGGTGGGCGTGAGCGGCGCGGGCAAGACCACGCTCACGAAACTGCTGCTGCGTCTGTCCGACATCCAGGAGGGTCGTATTCTGGTGGACGGGCAGAACGTGGCATGCACGACTCAGCAGAGTCTACGCAGGCAGATTGCCTACGTGCCCCAGGAATCGCTGTTGTTTCACCGCAGCGTGGCGGAAAACATCGCCTATGGACGCCCCGATGCCACCATCGAGGAGATTCGCGAGGCGGCGCGCCGCGCCAATGCGCTCGAATTCATCGAAAAGCTGCCCCAGGGCTTTGATACCGTTACGGGCGAGCGTGGCGTGAAGCTTTCCGGCGGCCAACGTCAGCGCATTGCCATTGCGCGTGCCATCCTGGCCGATTGCCCGATCCTTGTGCTCGATGAAGCCACGAGCGCGCTTGATAGCGAAAGCGAGGCAGCGGTGCAGGATGCCCTGGAAACGCTCATGGCGGGGCGAACTGCCATTGTGGTGGCGCATCGCCTTTCCACGGTGGCAAGTCTCGACCGTATCGTGGTGCTCGACCATGGTCGCATCGTGGAAGATGGCCCGCACGACCAGCTCATTGCGGCGAACGGCCAATACGCCAACCTGTGGAACCGCCAAACCGGCGCGTTCCTGGAGTAGGTTATCTACCTGTCTAAATAGCGCTTTAGGACCTCAATCCTCGGTGCCGAGTTCTCGATGATGCGCGCTAGCATACGTTGCGTGTCTTCGTCTGCTCCCTCGACTGCGGGCGTTTCGAAACCCTTGATGATGCTTTCGATGGCACGGTCGAAGGCCGCTAGGCTTACGTCGGCGTTAAGCGCGATGGACATGATGTCCCGCTCGTCGATGTCGTTCATGGCGCGATGCGCCCCGAAATCGAAGGGCATTTGCGTCGAGTAACCGCTGAGCGGGATGCACGTGACGTCGTACATCGGTGCCAGTCGCCTCTTTTTCCATTCCCGATCGTATAGCAGCGAGCTGTTCTTCAGGTGCGCATCTGCATTGCCCACTGCGTAACTGAATGCCAGTCGTTTCGCGAATTCGATTGCGTCTTCAACGGGTTGCTCGACCGTGTCCCTTAGGAGGTCGGAAGCGCGCATGGTGTAATCCGCATCAACGCCTTCGGGCTGGTATTTGTATATGGGCGGAAGTCCAAGTGCCTGGCAGAGGTCCTCCTGGTGGAGTCGCAGTAGACGACCTTCTTCGATCCATTCTCTGTCGTATCGCCTCACGGCGATGGCGCCGGGGATGTCGGGGAGAAGACTTACCTCGGCCGTTTCTATTCCGCACGACGTTGAAAGAATAGAGCAGGCCAACTCGTTCAGGGCGAGCTCTTCTTCGCCGCTGCGCGAGATCTTGACGATGTGGGTCGATGGTGCCGTGCCTTTCGGGACGAGCCAATCGTCCGTTTCCGCTTCGTTGGGGTTGAGGCCCTCGGGCAGATACCATGCGACTTTTGACTGCGCGCCAGCAAGCGACAGGCGCGTTTCGCTCGCTACGGTGGTGGCGAAACGTATGGGGTCTTCCGAGGCTTCGGAGATGGCATGCTCGGTGACGGGTTGATAGTCGGGTGCGTAATCGCTTGCGTCCGCTGTCTTGGCAATGAACGTGAGCGCCCCGATGCTTTCGCAGCCGAGCTTTTCGAGCAACGTGAGGTAATCGTTTCTCGCAACTTGGTATGCGCTTGCGAGGTTGGCGAGGACCTCTCCTTCGGGCAGTAGCCCCTGGAAGAAAGGCGCTATCTCGATGTCTTCGTAGGGTTTGCCGGAGAGGGGGAGGCGCTCGGAAATGCCGATCTCTCCTCTTTCGCGAGCCTTCGTAGCGTATGATGCGTCGTATTCAAAACGCGAGTACGCGCCTCGTTCGAAATCGATGCGTCCGACCAGCTCTTTTCCGTCTTCCTTGTCTCGATACACGGCAAGCTTCATTACTCGCCCCTTACTTTCGCAAAGAGGTCAATGCCAATTTCCTTGCACACGCGGATGACCTGCTTTATGTTTCCTCCGGCTTCGCCGCGTTCGAGCTCGCTGATGAAGCGCACGGAGCAGTGGCATGCGGCGGCAAGCTCGCCCTGTGTAAGGCCTATTTTCTTGCGGCGCTTTCTAATGATTGCGCCCAAGTCCTGTGCGTCGCGGAGTTTGCCGTCGACGTTACGTGGTTTGGCGGGTAGGACGAACTCCATCGCATGCCCTCTTTTCGAATCTCGGGTTGTGGGTTTTGAAAATATCCCAATTGGGAAAATTATAGCAGGATTGGCAAATTATTCCCATTTGGGAAAAATTTCGTAACACCGGTCACAAATTTCCCATTTGGGAAAATACTATTCACATATGCCAGAATTATCCCGAATGGGAAAACGTCGTGTTCAAGACATGAAAAGCGGCTGGGCGCATCACGCGTCCAGCCGCTAGGCATATAGATATGGCTTGGCGGCCTAGTGGCCTTCGCCTGCCATCATGGAGACGGCATGGGGTAGGGCGGCCTTGATGCCGTCCCAGTTCTCGCGGGCTGCCTTTTCGCTGCCCGGCAGGTTTATTACCAGGTGACGCCCGCGCTGCATGCACACGGCACGCGAGAGCATGGCGTGGGGCGTGATGGCGATGCTGTGAGCGCGCATGGCCTCCACAATGCCGGGGACGTAGCGATCGCATACGTCGGCCGTTGCCTCGGGCGTGACGTCGCGTAGCGAAAGGCCGCTGCCGCCGCAGGTGAGAACGATGTCGGCGTCGAGGGCGTCGGTTGCGTTTACGATGGCCTGGCCAATCTTCTCGCGGTCGTCGGGAACAATCACGCGGCTTGCCACATGCCACCCTTCAGCGAGAATGAGCTTGATGAGCGCGGCGCCCGCGGTGTCCTGGTCGAGCGTGCGCGTGTCGGAGCACGTTACGATGGCGACGCGTGGGATATGGCGATGGGGCGCCTTGCCGTGGGCGGCGTCGTGCGCGTGGGCGGCCTGCGCCGCGGCTTGCGGGTCGAACTGATCTGCGTTCGTCATTACAACACCAACTCCTCGGGAATATCCAGAAGCAGGCATTCTACCAGGTCGCCTGCCTGCTTGCTTTCCAGGCCTTCGGGCATGATGGCCATGCAGTTGCTTCGCTGAATGGGCCCGAACAACCCGCTGCTCTGGTTCTTTGCGGGCGTTACCACGTAGTCGTCGCCTTCGCGCACGATGGTGGAGCGCGTGTAGATGCGACGCGAATCCTTTTTCTTCATGTCGCGGGAAAGGCGCGCCATGACCTTGGTGTGCTCGAAGTGCGTGTAGCCCTGCATCTTGCGCAGGGCGGGGCGAATGAGCACGTGGAAGCCAATGTAAGCGGCTGCGGGGTTGCCCGGCAGGCCGAATACCGGCACGCCGTCTACCAGGCCAAACGTTTGAGCTTTGCCTGGGCGCATGTTCACGGTGGTCATGCGCAGGTCGCCGAGCGTATCCACGACGGGCTTGATGAAGTCGTAGTCGCCGTTTGCGGCGCCGCCTGTGGTAATCACGAAATCGCAGGTCTTTACTGCTTCCTGCACGGCCTCGGCAAGCGCCTCGTAGGTGTCTTCCACGATGGGGAGCACCTGGGGAATGCCGCCGGCCTGTTGCACGCAGGCGGCCATGGCATAGCTATTCGAGTTGCGAATCTTGCCGGGCGTGGGCACTTCGCTGGGTGGTACGAGCTCGCTGCCCGTCGCGATGATGGCAACGCGGGGGCGGCGGTACGTGGCCACTTCCATGGCTCCGCAGCTGGCCAAAAAGCCAATGCCTGCAGCGCTGATGACTTCGCCCACCTGCACGACCGTTTCGCCCGCCTTGGCTTCCTCGCCTGCTTCGCGAATGTTGTTGCGCGGTTTGGTAGGCGCCGTGAACGAAACGATGCTGCCCGTCTTGCCGTCGCCTTCCACAATGCCGACGATTTCGTACTTCACTACGGCGTCGGTGCTTTCGGGTAGGGGTGCACCCGTCATGATGCGGATGCACTCACCCGTGCCGACGGTGCCTTCGAATACGCTGCCCGCGCCCTCTTCGGCGATGACGCGCAGCGTGACGGGGTTCTCTTCCGTGGCTCCTTCGAGCTCTGCCGCATGCAGGGCGTAGCCGTCCATGGCGGAATGGGCGAAGGGCGAGATATCGATGTCGCTCGTTACGGGCTCGGCCGCAACGCGACCGACTGCGTCGAGCAGGGGAACGCGCTCGACGTCGAGCGCATGTACGCCCGCAAGCACCAGCTCGCGAGCCTCTTCGGGAGAAATCATTTCAGGCATGGCAATCCTTTCGCGTGAATGCGCCTGTGGTTGATTGTGCGGGGTGAATTACCAGGAAAGCAGCTCGTAGCCGTCTTCGGTGACGACGATCTGCACTTCCCACTGGGCGGAGTCGCTGCCATCGGCGGTGCGCACCGTCCAGCCATTCGGGTCGTTCATGTCGATGGCTGCGCCGCCCATGTTCACCATGGGTTCGATGGTGAAGCACATGCCCGGTACCAGGATGGGGCCCGTACCCGCCTCGGCCACGAAGCTCACGAACGGATCCTCGTGGAATTCCAGGCCAATGCCGTGTCCGCCGAATTCGGCCACGACCGAGTAGCCGGCTTCCGTGGCCACTTTGTTCACGGCGGCGCTTACGTCGCCCAGGTGACCCCAGGGCTTCACGGCGGCCAGGCCCGCTTCTACCGAGGCCTTGGTGACTTCCACCAGGCGCTTGCGCTCGGGGCTGACCTCGCCGATGCAGAACATGCGCGACGAATCGCTGAAGTAGCCGTTGCGGATGGTGGACATGTCCACGTTTACGATATCGCCTTCCTGCAGCACGTCGTCTTCCGAGGGAATGCCGTGGCAGACCACGCTGTTGATGGAGGTGCAGACGCTCTTCGGAAAGCCCTCGTAGTCTAGGTCGGCGGGGATGGCGTCATGCTCGATGCAGTAGTCGTAGACCCACTTGTCGATCTCGGCGGTGGTGACGCCGGGGCCGATGTGTTCGGCGACGTAGTCGAGCGAGCCCACGTTGACCTCGGCCGAGTACTTGATGCCCTCGATTTCCTCGGGCGTTTTCAGCAGGCTTCGGTAGAGCATTTCGTTGCCCTGGTCGTAGAGTTCCTGCATGCGCTCGTCGTTGCGCAAGTGGCATTTCTTGTATTTCTTTCCACTACCGCACCAGCATTCGTCGTTGCGGTTCGGGGAGATGAGTCCGTCGAACATGGGATTCCTTTCGTTGGCGGCAGACGCCGCGCCTTTGTATCCGTGCAATCATAATCCAAATACGGGAATAATGCTCGCGTTTGACGGAGTGCGGTAACTCACGTGTTGCTCACGTGTGGGCGCGGCTTGTGGCGTGCGTCGCGCGCTATACTGAAACCTCCATATGAAAGAAAGGCATGTTGTGGCGCACGAAGAACCGTTGAATGGATTTACCGGCTTCAACCGGAAGAAGAGCAGCTTCCAGTATTCTCGTTCGGCCGAAGCGAGCAGTCCCCATGGGGAAGTGCCCTTCGATTTGGAGAAGCTCGACGAAATGCCTCCGTCCGATCGTCGTTGGGCGTGGGTGGAAATCGACCTTTCCGCCATTCGCAATAACGTGCTCGAGGCGAAGCGTCGTTTGCGTCCGGGTTGCCGCCTTATGGCGGTTGTGAAGGCCGACGCCTACGGTCATGGCGCCGTGCGTGTGGCGCGCACCGCGTTGAATAGCGGCGCCGACGAGCTGGCGGTGGCCACTGTCGACGAGGGCGTCGAGCTGCGCAAGGCGGGCATTCACGCACCCATTTTGGTGCTGGCCGAGCCTCCCGCTTCTTCCATTCCGCTGCTTCTGGGGTATCACATCATGCCGGCGGTCTACACGCCGGAATTCGCCCTGGCGTATGCCGAAATGGCCGATGCGCATGGCATGAAGGCCCCGTTCCACCTGGCCGTTAATACGGGCATGAACCGCATTGGCGTGCGTGCCGAGGAGATTATCGACTTCGAGCGCACGGTGAGCTTCCACCGCGCGTTGGAACAGGTGGGTACGTTTACCCATTTCGCCACGGCCGACATGCCGGAAAACATCGACTTCACCATTCAGGTGCATCGCTTCACCGAGGCCATCGACGCGCTGCGCGTTGCGGGTATCGACCCTGGTACGGTGCATGCGGCCAATTCCGCCGCTCTACTGCGCTATCCCCAGACGCACTTCGACATGGCGCGCCTGGGCATTTCCCTGTATGGCTTCCATCCGTGCAACGAAACGCGTGGCACGGTGAACCTGAAGCCCGCCATGAGCGTGTACGCGCGCATTACCGAATGCAAGCAGGTGCCCATGAGCGAGGGCGTAAGCTACGGTCTGAATTACCGCAGCACCGGTAGCGTGAAGATTTGCACGCTACCCATTGGCTATGCCGACGGCCTGAATCGTGCGCTTTCCGGTCGCGTGAACTTCATCCTCGACGGCACCTATGTGCCGCAGGTTGGCAATATTTGCATGGACCAGTGCATGTTCGAGGTGGACATGCGCACGTACGGTACGCGCCGCCGTCTCGATCCGCAAATTGGCGACGTGGTTACCGTCGTAGGGCAGCAGGGCGATGCCGTTACCACCATCACCGAGATGGCATACACCCTGCATACCATCGAGCATGAGCTTGCCATCGCATTCAGCCACAGGCTGCCGCGCGTGTACGTGTAGGTTGCGGCAATGAGCTCTTCTGCACGTCACGAGGGCGTTTCGCTCGAGGAAATCCGTACCCGGGTGCAGGCATGTCATGCCTGTCCCTTGGCCGATGGCCGCACGAACGTGGTATTCGGAGATGGCGACCCGCATGCGCGCGTGCTCATTATCGGCGAGGCTCCGGGCAAGAATGAAGATGCCCAGGGCGTGCCGTTCGTGGGTGCTGCCGGCAAGTCGCTTTCCAAGCTGTTGGCCATTGCGGGCCTTACGCGCGAAGAGGTGTTCATCGCGAACGTGCTGAAGTGCCGTCCGCCAGGAAACCGGAACCCGCGCGCCGAGGAAATCGAGCAGTGCACGCCGTTTCTGCGCGACCAGACGCGCGCCATCGACCCGGAATTTATCGTTACGCTGGGAAACTTCGCAACGAAGTACATCTTGAAAACCCAAGTGGGTATCACGCAGCTGCACGGTCAGCTTCAGCAGATTGGCAGGTTCAAGGTGTTCCCCATCTATCATCCCGCCGCTGCCATCTACGACAGGAAGAAGCAGGCTGCGCTTGAAGAGGATTTCGCCACATTGGGCGAACTGTTGAAGAAATAGCCTTCGGCTACGAATACTGATTGGAATGCGCATGGCAGAGGAAGCGCTTGCCGGTTTCGACCCGGTTGAATACATCAATACTCCGCGCTGGCAGGAAAGCCGCATGGGACTCGACCGCATTACGCAGCTCATGGAACGCCTGGGAAACCCTCAGGATTCCCTGCGTGTGGTGCATGTTGCGGGCACGAACGGCAAGGGCTCTACCTGCGCGTATATTTCCAGCGTGCTGCAGGCGGCCGGGTATCGTACGGGGTTGTTCACCAGCCCGTATATCATCGAGTTTTCCGATCGCATCCGCATCGATGGGTGCAACATTTCACCCGAGGCCCTTATGCGTGCCACGTTGGAGGTGCGCGCCGTGGCCGAGGTCATGAGTGACCACCCAACCGAGTTCGAGTTGATGACGGCAGTGGCGTTTGTCGCCTTCAAGCAGGCGGGTTGCGAATGCGCGGTCATCGAGGTTGGCCTGGGAGGTCGCCTGGACTCCACGAACGTGCTCGCCCATCCCGAGGTGTGCGTGCTTGCTCCCATCGCTCTTGATCACACCCATCTGCTGGGAGACACCGTTGAAGCCATCGCTCGCGAGAAGGCGGGGATCATCAAGCCTGGCGCCACGGTTGTGAGCGCTTGTCAGGCGGAAGGGGCGAAGCGCGTGATCGAGCAGGCCGCGGCCGCGTTTGATGCGCCTGTTACCTGGGTGAATGCTGCCGCTCTTTCCGATTCGCACTTGGAAGAGGTCGTGCAAGATGGTCGTGCCATTCCCATGCGCGCCTTCTCGTACGCGGGCTTTCCCAACCTTGCAACGCGCCTGCTGGGTTCGTATCAGCCGCAGAATGCGGCGCTTGCCATCGAGGCGTGCCTGGCCTTGCGTGCGCGTGGTTTCAACATATCCGATGAGGCCATCTGCCAGGGCATTTCTAGCGCGCGTTGGCCGGGGCGCTTCGAGATTGTGGCCCACGAGCCTACGTTCATCGTGGATGGTGGACACAATCCACAGGGCGCGCGCGTGCTCGTGGAATCGTTGAAGAGCGTTTTTCCTGGTCGCAAGGTTACATTCTTGGTGGGCGTGCTTGCCGATAAGGATTATTCCGCCATGCTGCGCCAGGTTGTTCCGCTGGGCAGCGCCTTCGTGTGCATTCAGCCGCCCAACCCCCGCGCCCTTCCCGCCCACGACCTTGCCCAGGCCATTGCGGGTATTGCGCACGAGGTGCCGGGTTGCGCGGGCGACGTGGAGTTGCACGTTGCCGACGATATCGCCAGCGGTGTGGCGTGCGCATGCGACATAGCCGGGGCCAGTGGCCTGGTGTGCGCGTTCGGCAGCCTGTATTCCATCGCCGATATCATGGGCGCCCTGCGCAAGCTTGGGGCGTAGCGCGCCGCGCTTGCATCCGATGACCTGCGCCGATGTGCGGGGCCTTTTCCGCTACGGAATGAGGAGGAATCCGAAGGCACCGCAGGCCAGGCCCAAGATGGTGCCTGCCACCACGTCGCGCGGGAAGTGAACGCCGCCCACTACGCGCACCCATGCGATGATGGCCGTGAGCAGGAAGGCCGCAACGCCCGCGAAGGGGTTCAGGTAGAACATGGAGCATGCGATGATCGTGGCGCTGAACACGTGGCGGCTGGGGAACGACTTGCCATTCTCGTTGCGCTTGATGAGCGGATGGATCCAATACATCTGATAGGGGCGTGGCGCGTTTATGGCGCCGCGTATGAGCGTGCAGAGCGCGAACGAGAGGGCGCAA
This sequence comes from Eggerthellaceae bacterium, assembly GCA_024691475.1. Classification (GTDB taxonomy): domain Bacteria; phylum Actinomycetota; class Coriobacteriia; order Coriobacteriales; family Eggerthellaceae; genus Denitrobacterium. The sequence continues at coordinate 915 of JAILNP010000042.1, read as the reverse complement.
ACCAGCAGCACGCGCAGGAAGCGCGCGTCGCCCGTGTAGAGTAGCCACCCCAGCACGAAGACGTATCCTGCGGCCACGAGGTATACCAGTATGCGGTCGAACAGCGCGAGCTTGGCCGCCTGATGCTCGTAGGGCTTCGATATGCGTTCGTAGAAATCTGCGTACATGGAGTTCTTTCGGGTGGGATTGGCTTTCGAACATTGTACCCATTGCCCGCGACAAGGCAAAATGGGCGGGAATCGTATGCCCGCGCCGGGCCACGTCGCCTCCCTATGTTCGTTTCGTTGCCCCTATGTCCGTTATTGCCGCATGAACGGGGAAACCGCTATACTGAATGGCGCTATCCGCCAGCATAGGCGGAACGAAAGTACCTCGAATGGGCTTGGGCGGCGCCAAGTTCCGAACCTGGTCAGGTCCGGGAGGAAGCAGCCATAAGGGACCGCTGACGAGCGCCCATGCCTATTCGGGGTACTCATGTATATGCCGCCTCTTCGGCGGTTTGTTGAGGGGGCTGCGGGCTTGGCCCGCGCTACACGCGAAACGACGCGAAAGGCTCGCATGGATTTCATTAACTTCATCGTCAACTTGCTGCACGATCCGCGCACCATCATTGCCGGCTGGATTGCCACACTTGGCCCTGGTCTGGTGTACACGCCGCTGTTCCTGGTCGTGTTCGTGGAAACGGGCGTCGTGGTGTTCCCGTTCCTTCCCGGCGACTCGCTGCTGTTCGCCGCAGGCGTGTTCTCGGCCGATGGCGGCGGGCTCAACATTTTCGCCACACTCATCGTGTTCTATGCGGCGGCCATTCTGGGCAACACGTCGAACTATTGGATCGCGCGCTTCTTCGGCAGCCGCATCATCGACTCGGGCAAGGTCAAGGCCCTCACGCCCGAGCGCATGGCGAAGCTCGATCAC
>JAILNP010000037.1:0-2607 GCA_024691475.1 Eggerthellaceae bacterium | reverse complement strand
CCTTGCCGTACCCCGAATCGATCAGCTCAGCCGCCTTCTCGCGCACCTCGACGCCGTGCTTTCCCATAAAGAAACTGCACCTCCGGAACTCGAACTCCTATTTCTTAATCCAAGTTCCGGGGTGCAGTTCAAACCGGGTGGCCCTTCGTTATTCTTGGGGCTGCTCTTCGGGTTGGTTTGCGTCGTCGAGCGTGACGAATGCGTATTCAATCTCGTCGTGGAGTGCCTGTTTGGTTTCTTCCAGCTTGTCCTTCTTTAGCTCACACTCCCAGATAACGACGACGTGCCAGCCCTCTTCTTCTAGCTGGGCGCGCACGCGTTCGTCGCGTTCGCGGTTGCGCGTGAACTTTGCGTTCCAGTAGTCGAGGTTCGACTTGGGCGTGGTGGCGTGCTTGCAGCCCTCGTGATGGTGCCAGAAGCAGCCGTGTACGAAGATGGCGATCTTGCGGCCGGGGTAGGCGATGTCGGGGTGGCCCACGCATTTCTTCCAGTCGCAACGATAGCCCGACCAGCCCATTTCGCGCAGCATGCGGCGCACCAGCAGCTCGGGCTTGGTGTTTACGCGCTTGTTCGCGACCATGACGTTATGTACGGCTTCAGAAACCATGCGCGCCATAATAGCATTCCTGCGCTGCGAGCGCTGTCGCCTGGGCGTTTGCTCACATGAATGCCGTTCGCGGGCAAGGCTAAAGCTTTTTTGGGAAACCTTTAAGGTTGCTTTAAGGAAGCTTGGGCATACTGTAACCACAGACAGCGGGAGGCACCCCAGACCCCCTCATACCCCTCCTCTCGTTGCTGAATTTCAGCCTCGCGCACGCACACTCGCGAGGCTTCCTTTTTGCTCAAATATGGGCTCGATTGCATGTCGTCCGTTGTGCTCTCGAATGTCGTTGGACTCCTTGGCCTTTTCGCCGCGCAATCCCCATGCCGCTCAAGGCGCCTCCTTTGCGCTTCGCTTTTTGACATCGCATGGAAACCTGAAAGCGGTTGCCCGCCCATGGGCGACGGCTGTTAGAATGGCGTACGAGAAACAAGAAACGAAGCTACGCACGCAACGAAGAGGTTTGGTTATGGCGTTTGTTCATTTGCACAATCACACGGAATATTCCCTGCTCGACGGCGCCACAAAGGTAAAAGCCATGGTCAAGCGTGCGGCTGATCTGGGCATGCCGGCCGTTGCCATTACCGACCACGGGGTTATGAGTGGCGTGCCCGAACTCGAAGATGCCTGCATGGCCCTGGAAAAGGAAACGGGCCAGAAGGTCAAGCCCATCTTTGGCTGCGAAGTCTACTTCACCACCGACGACGAGCTGAAGAAGGAAGGCAAGCCCAAGCTGTACCACATGGTGCTGCTGGCCAAGAACAACGAGGGCTACCACAATTTGGTGAACCTCGTCAGCGAATCGCACGTCGACAACTTCTACTACAAGCCGCGCACCACCTATGCCATGCTGCAGAAGTATGGCAAGGGCATCATCGGTACCACGGCCTGCATCGCCGGCATCGTCCCGCGTCTGCTCGACGTGAACCAGTATCAAGACGCCGTGGAATGGGTGCGCAAGCTGTCTGCGTGCTTCGAGCCGGGCGACTTCTATATCGAACTTCAGAACCAGGGCATTACCACCGACCATGGCAAAACGCAGACGGAATTGAACCATCAGCTTGCTGGCATCGCGCGTGACCTGGGCCTGAAGACCATTGCTACGAACGACTTCCATTACCTTACGCACGAAGACGCCGAAGCGCAGGACATCATGCTGTGCATCGGCACGGGCAGTAAGGTCGACGACGTCGATCGCATGCGCTTCTCGAACGACCAGTTCTACATGAAGACGGAAGAGGAAATGCGCGCCGCCATGGCCGAGTTCCCCGAAGCATGCGACAACACCGTCGAGCTGGCGGAAAAGTGCAACGTCGTGCTGGAACGCGACTCCATTCTGCCGCGTTTCCCCGTGCCCGAAGGTGAAACCGAAGTCTCGTGGTTCCGCAAGGAATGCGAGAAGGGCCTGATCAATCGCTACGGCGAAGGCAAGGCCACCAACATGGAAGAACTCGGCAAGATGCGTCCCGACGTTATCGAGCGTTACGAGCACGAAGCCGGCGTTATCATCCAGCAGGGCTTCCCTGCGTACTTCCTTATCGTGCAGGAATACATTATGTGGGCCAAGAACAACGGCATCGGCGTAGGCCCGGGCCGTGGTTCCGCTGCTGGCTCCATCGTTACGTATGCCATGGGCATTACCGACCTCGACCCGCTGCCGTATGGCCTGCTCTTCGAACGTTTCCTTTCCGTGGAACGCGTCGAGATGCCCGATATCGACGTCGACTTCGACGATCAGCATCGCCAGGACGTTATCGAGCACGTGCGCGAGTTTTACGGCGAAGACCATATTTCGGGCGTTATTACGTTCGGTAAGCTGCAGGCGAAGAACGCTGGGCGCGACGCCGCTCGCGTACGCGACTACCCGTATGCCGTGGGCGACAAGATTTGCAAACTCATCGGCGGCGAAATCGGCATCACCATTCAGCAGGCGCTCGATACGAACCCCGACTTGAAGGATGTCTACGAGCACGACCCCGATTGCCAGGCAGTAATTGAAGCCGCCC
>JAILNP010000193.1:0-2795 GCA_024691475.1 Eggerthellaceae bacterium | reverse complement strand
CCGAAACGTACATGCCATTAGGCGCGGAATAGTCGGCGCCCTTTTCCAGGATGACGACCTTCGCACCACCCTGAGCGGCCACGTGAGCAGCCATCATGCCTGCAGCGCCCGCGCCGATGACCACGATGTCGGCATCACGGGTTTCGTCGGCCTTGAACTCCTCGGCGGCCTTGGACGAATCATCCGTGCTAGCGGAATTGGCCGACTTGGCCTGACCGCAGCCAGCCAGCGCGCCCATGCCCGCAATGCCAAGCGCCGAAAGCGCTGCACCCTTCAGGAATCCGCGACGATTCATGTCTACGTTAATTGCCGACGTTGCTTCTTTTCCCTCCATGCGTTCCATGTAAACCTCCCTACTCCCTGTGTTGAGTTGTGTGGAACATATGAAGACACCGTAGTGCTTGAAGCTGGTTGAGGGTCAAGGGCTTTTCGCGAAATAGTTATCTACCTGGATATACGCATTATTTGACGCGGCGATTGGCGCTTCGTTAGGCTAAAGTGGAAAAAATTTCTTCATGAATGCGCGTGATAGCGTTACAAATATCTAACGCGCAAATTTACGTATTGCGATACGTGGGGGGCACGCAATACACGGGGTTCGCGGCGCTTTCGCTGCCTTCCCCCACTACCAACATGGAAAGGAGAGCAAGCCACCGCATGAAGGACCATTACGAAAAGGTCATCACGCTCTGCTGCTTCCTTTTCATCTTCGCAAACATCGGATTGCCCAGCACGTCGTTCAGCGTCTATCAGCCCTACATCGTGGCAATGCCCGCCGTGGGCAACACGGGCGGCTCCATCATTCTGGCCGTTCGCACGCTTACCACCATCGTGGCTATGCTGTTCGTAGACCGCTATTTCAACCTGCTCGGCGCACGCATGGGCGTGTGCTTTGCCACCGTCCTCACGGCCATGGGCTTCTTCGCATACTCCATCGCCACGGCCATGCCCATGTTCGTCATCGGCGCCATACTTGCGGGCGCGGGATACGGATTCGGCGGCATGGTAGGCATGACCATGCTGGTGAACAGGTGGTACGAGGGCGACCGCGGCAGCGCCATAGGGTTTGCCACCGTGGGCAGCGGCGTGGCGAGCATCGTCATCCCCGTCATTGTGGTTGCTATCATCAGCAACATCTCGCTGCAAATCGCCTTCATCGTAGAAGCCTACATGGCGCTCATCATTGCAGTCATCATCGGCGTATTCCTACGCAACGACCCCTCCGCCATGGGGATGCAAAAACACAAGCACGTAGCGACCGCCGCCGAAAAGGCCCATCGCGTTACTCACCACAAGCCCATCCCCATGCCCAACAGGGCACGCAATCGGTTCTTCCTGGCGCTTGCCGCCGTGGGCGGCATCTGCATGGGCGCGCTCACGTACCTTTCCGTGTACCTTACGACTTCGGGTTACAACGACTTCTTCGCCGCCGCCATGCTTTCCGTAGCCGGCATTAGCCTTACCATCTCGAAATACGCCACTGGAAAGCTGTTCGACAAGATCGATACGGCACGCGCAACGGCCATCATGTTCGGCCTGCAGACCTCGGGCATCCTCTGCCTGTGCGCAGCAGTGCTCGTAAATCCCTTGTTCGCGATTGCCGGATCGGTGCTCTTCGGCGCAGGCATGGCGCTGGGCACCGTTGGTACGTCGGAATGGTCGCTGGAACTGGCGCCCGAGCACGGGCGCGGCAAGTTCATCAAGAACTGCCAGGTGGTCTACGTCATTGGCGGCCTGGTCATGAACTTCCTGCCCGGCCCGCTCAAGGACCTTCTGGGAAGCTACTTCTACACGTACGTCATCCTGCTCGTGCTTTCCGTTGCCGCCATGGCGATCGTCGTCGCCACGCTGAACCGCTGGCGCGCGCCCATCGAAGAATAGGCAAGCCTACTGCAGCTTCATTCTTCCCCCGCCCCTATTTAGGTGGGGATCATCTTGACCTTGAAGCTGGTTTAAGGTGTAGTTTGTCTTATAGGGGAGATAGATATGCCGTCTTGGGAGGGGCCATGCATATCAAGGAGTTTTCGGCCATGACAGGCCTTAGCCAGTCAAGCATTCGTTTCTACGAGAAACGGGGGCTGCTGCAATCACCGCGCGAGGATAACGGATACCGTGACTTCTCGCCCGAAGACGCGTTTCGCATGAACGCATTCCGCAAGCTGCTTTCGTACAACTTCAGCATCGACGAGGCCATCGACTACATCGACAGCCCCCAGGCGACCGACGCCTTTCTGGCCAGCCTTGCATCGCGCAAGGACGACATCGAAGAGCAGATCGAGATTCTAAGGCGCCGTGTCGATACCATCACGAACGCGCTCGGCTACATCGAACAACGAGAAGGCGATAACGTCTTCTCGCTCACGAATGCGCCCGATTGCCTGTACATCCAGGCGTCCGTGAAGCGCGACTTCACCGTTTCCATGAAGCGACAGGAAACCATCGCGGAGTTCTACGGCCTGCTGGGAGCTTCGCAGTGCATGCGCATCATCAAGAGCAATCTCGTGGAATCGGAAGCGCGCACGGTAATACCCAATTACATCATCGGCGTGCGTCAAACCGATGCCCACCTGCTTTCGCGCAACGCTCGCCAGCACGCGCGCCTGCTGCCGCTGGGCCCCTGCGTGTATTGGCGGCGCGAGATCACGCGCTCCGAGGGCACGAAAGGCTCATCCTACGAGCCGCTGCGCCGCTATCTGCGAGAACACAATCTGAAGATAGCCGGCGACATCCTCACGGCACCCCAGTTCCTGAACCTGGACGGCAAGGGCACCGACGTAGAGAACATCTACGTGCCT
>JAILNP010000192.1:0-5770 GCA_024691475.1 Eggerthellaceae bacterium | reverse complement strand
TACCCGCAGCAACGTGGTTGCTTGCGTGGTCGCTCGCTTGTTGAGTTCGAGCAGGGCATTGACCGCATGAAGTACCCCCTCAAGCGCATTAGTTGGCAGCCGGATGACCCTCATGGCGAATTGCGAGGCAAGGAGGGCTATGAGCGCATCAGTTGGGAAGAGGCGCTCGATTATGTCGCGGCTGAGCTTAAGAAGGCGTATACGACGTATGGGCCGCGTTCTGTGTACGTTCCCACGAGTCTTTCGGGTAGCCGTTTCGCATACGGGCCTCTTCTGAATGCATGTGGTGGCTATTTGAACGTTTCCGATACCGTAAGCTACGGCACCTACACGGCGGATACGGATTTGCTGGGTATTGCCTGGGGCAGCGAATGCGGTGTGAACGATCGTCTTGACATGATCGAAAACGCTGATGTCGTGGTTATGTACGCTCAAAACCCCGCATGGAGCGCCAATGGCAACCCCGCATACAACTTCCGCATGGCGCATGAGCGTGGTGCTCAGTTCGTGTATGTGGGGCCTGAGCTCAATGCCTCCGCGGCTATGCTTGACGCTCATTGGATTCCCGTGAAACCGGGTGGCGATACCGCGTTTCTTATTGGCGTTGCCGGTGAAATGCTCAAGCTTGATGGTGGTACGGGCTCGATAATCGATTGGGATTTCTTGCATACCTACTGCGTGGGCTTTGACGCGCAAAGCATGCCCGAGGGGGCTGCGACGAGCGAGACCTTCGAAGGGTATTTGCGGGGCGAATACGATGGCATCGAGAAGGACGCTGCATGGGCATCGCAGATTTGCGGTACGCCCGAAGAGGAAATTACGTGGTTCGCCAAGGCCGTCGGGTGCTCCTCCAACGTATTTATCACGCATGGCTATGCGGGCGCGCGCTGCAATGGCGCCGAGGATCTCCCCCAGGCTCTTATGACCATAGCCTGCATGGGTGGTCATTTCGGCAAGCCTGGAAATGCCTGCGGCAATCTTTACGTAGATCGCCAGGGCCCAGGTGGCGTTCAGATCGTATCTACGGGCGATGACCCCATGAACGATTTCGAATGCTCCGTCGAGCCGCTCTATGATCCCTCGAAGGTGGAGGGCGTGATCGAGGGCGATTATGTCAATGCGCTCGATATCTGGAATTGCGTGATTGATGGTACGTATCGCAGCGTTGGTGACTGCTGGGATGGCGGCTTCGATGGGGCCGTGGAGCGCACCTGCGATATTCACGTCATCTACACTGCTCGCGATGGTTCGACGCGCTCGGTTCCCAATCAATCGCGCATGCCCGAAGCCATGCGCAAGGTTGACTTCGTGTTGGCCCAGCATTATACGACCAGTCCGACGACGCCATTTGCCGATATCATATTGCCTGCTTTGGCCAATATCGAGCGCAATGAGATCCCGAAGAACGGCGATCGCGATCGAGAGATGGTGCTCGTGTACTCGAAGCTTGGTAGTGAGCCCTACGAGGCTAAGAGCGATCAGTGGATTGCCGAGCAAATTCTCGAACGCCTAGGCTACGACCCGAAGGATGTGTATCCATATAGCGAGGACCAGCGATTCTTTGATCGTTTGGCGCGTAGCGTGGTGAATGATCCAGATGAGAATTCCACGCCTTTGGTTACCATCACGCAGCAGGATATTGATGCCTGGCAGGTAGAGGGGGAGCCGCAACAGGGTTGCATTTCCCTGAGCGAGCTGTGCGAACGAGGCTGCTATCAGGTTGAGCGCGCTGTCGGCGATGGCTACCAGCATGTCGCGTTTGCCGACTTCATTGCCGACCCTGTGGGCAATCCCCTTGAAAGTGAAAGCGGGAAGTTCGAAATCTATTGCCAGGCAAAGGCCGATTTGCTCAATGCCGCCGAAATGGGCGATGAGTCGTACAAGCCGTATCCGACGTATCATGCATTTCCTCCCGAGGATGGTTATCCGCTTCTGATGTTCAGTACTCACTACCCTCGTACGGCATGCTCGGACTTTGGCAACGTGGCAACGCTGCGCGCTGCCTGGAGCGCGCCGGTTACGATGAGCGCCGTCGATGCGCGGGAGCTGGGTGTGGAAACGGGTGATGCCGTGCTCGTGAGCAGCCCCTACGGAAAGATTGCCCGAATGGTTTCCGTGACGCAGTCCATTATCCCTGGCGCCATCGATGTGCCCAATGGCTCGTGGACGAAGCTTGATGAGGACGGAGTCGACTTGGGAGGCAACCCCAATACACTTTACGGGGGCGACGCTCATGGCATGGGCGTTTCGGGGTACAACAACGTGAGCGTGAAGGTCGAGAAGTGGATGGGGGATTCTCTCGTTCCCGATGCCGAAACCCAATTGATCATTGACGTAAAGGAGTAAGGGTAACGATGACTCGCCTAGCGTTTTACTTTAACAGTGCCCGTTGCGTAGGATGCAAGACGTGCGTGGTCGCATGCAGCAAGAAGAACAACCTGCCTCTTGGCGTGAGCTATCGCCGCGTGACGAGTTATGAGGTGGGGGAGTATCCTGCCGCAACTTTCTACCATTGGTCGGCTACGTGCAATCACTGCGAAAATCCGGGGTGCGTGCGTACCTGTCCCACGGGTGCCATGTACAAGAGCGCGGATGGAACCGTGCAGCATGACGACGACGTCTGCATTGGCTGCGGATCTTGCGTTTTCGCTTGCCCCTATGGCGTCCCCCAGATTGTTCGCGAGGAGGGTATAGCCAAGAAGTGCAATGCCTGCGCGGATACGCGGGATGTTGATGGAGCGCCTACGTGTGTGGCTTCGTGCGGCATGCGTGCCCTCGACTTCGGCCCGTATGACGAGCTCGTTGCGGCGCATCCCGATTCGGTGGATTGCATTGCCCCTATGGCCGACCCCTCCATGACGACGCCAAACGTTCTCATTACGCCTCATGAGGCTGGTCTTGAGCAGGACTATCACGATTTGGTGCTTTAGCGACGCAGGGGAGAGGTGTCTAGATGATGGAAGCGGATACTCTGGAGCTTGCGCTAGCCAATCGTGCTTTCCTATACGCACTGCTTGCGCGAGGCTATGCGGAAGAACCGGATGAGGCGTATGCCCATATGTTTGTGAGTGGTCATACGCGTGATGAAATGGGGCTCGTCGAATCGGGGTATACCGCTTCCATCATGTCTCTGTATGATGCGCTTGCAACCCGTTTTGCGCATCCTGATGCCGTGAAGGACATTGCCGAGGAATATGTGCGTATGTTTGTTGGTCCGTATACGCTACATGCTAATCCGTGGGAGACGGTTCATCTGACGGGGCGGCGCGCGTTGTTCCAGCCTGGTGTTCTCGACGTTCGCGATGCCTATCGGAGCGCTGGGTTCGAACCTGTGCGCGTTCGTCACGTTCCCGATGATTTTATAGGGATTGAAATGGACTTTCTGGCGAAAATGGCCCATCGTGCATGGAACCAGCGGCATGACGCTGATGCGGCGTTTCGCGATACGCTTGAAAAGTCATACGCATTCGCGCGCGATCATGTGATTACCTGGATTGGCTCTCTGAGCGAATCCGTCGTAGAGACATACGAGAATTCATTTTACGGACCGTTTACGCAGATGGCGAATTGCGTCGTACGTCGTGACTGCGAGTTGCTCGGTGAGGTGCTTTTAGCGTAGCGGTAGCTTGGCGTAGAGTTGGTTCTGCGTTCCCGCATGTCCTCGATCGTAGTTCGCGCCAGCGGGGCATTATCTGCGGGGGAGCTTGCTGGCTTTCCCTAATGGCCTGCGCGGGGGGCGATGCTTGCGATGCTAGCCCTTCCAGAAGTCCCGCTTCAGGTTCTCGCGGTTTTCCTGGTTCGTCTTCTTCAGGATGTTGTGCACGTGCGCTTTGATGGTGCCCAGTGCCAGCGTGAGCTCGTTGGCGATGTTCTGGTTGTCGCGACCCAGCAGGATGAGGTGCAGAACCTCGCCTTCGCGCTCGGAAAGGCCGTAGCGCTTGCAATAGACGGGAAGCAGCTCTTCGATGTGATGCTCGATCGGCACATCCTCGCGTTGGGGTGGGCGTTCGAACCGGATGGCGAGCGTGTGCGCGGATCCGCGTATGGAAAACCAGGCAAGCACGAGGAGCATGACGTTCTCGCTGAAGTTACGTTCGGAAAGGTACAGTGGGAAGTCGGACGTGATGAACCCCGGGTCGAGCACAAGGATGACTATGGTGTCTTCGCAGAGGATGCAGAGCACGAGCAGGGAACAGGCAATGAAGGGCTTTCGGAATCGCTCGAGGCGCATGACCTCTACCGGGTCGGTGGCACGCTTGCGACGGTAGATGCCGTAGAGCGAGATGAAGATGAGGAATACCTGGCGCATGGAATAGTATAGGTACTGACGCCAGGGGCCTTCGGGCAGCAGGAAGAGCACGGCTAGACTTCCCGCGAAGAACGCCACCAGTGGCCCGAATAGCAAAGTGCGGTTACGCACGTCTAGGTAGTCGCAGACGATGAGCCAGAGGCATTGCAGGAAACCGCCTCCAGCAATCATTTTCAGGATGGGGTAATTGATGGCGTAGTACTGGGTGGAGTCGAAGACGAGATTCTGCGACAGGAACTCTTCCTGGAAGATGAACGACACGTCGAAGAGGTAGAGCAGGAACATGCCTGCGGCGTACAGGAACACCTTGCGATGGCATACCAGATGCGCGGAAACGCATACGGAAGCGGTGAGCGCGCAAATCACCAGAAGCGTGAGCGTGTATACGAAGAAAACCAGGCTCAAGATGCATTCTCCCCAAACGATGCAGTCTATTGAGGGAGAGTTTATCGCATGCCGTGGGTTTTAAACCCTGGGAGTTTTCCTTGATTAACGGATTGGAAACACGACCAGGTCAAGTGGAGGGTTAATTTGGGTATAGGCGTTCCGTTGTCAAATTAATCCCGATTATTTCTTTTCATTTTCCGTTTCGTTTTCGAATCTGTGCTCAGGAGGCATGCATCGTCCCATGCGATGCGCCCCGCAGTGGCGGGTGAGAGCCACTGCGGGGGCCAGGTACTCGAATGAGAAAGGGAGTACAAATGGTAAAGGACTATCTGGATACCAACGACTTCACCAAGGAAGAGCTACTCGACATGGTCGATCTTGCCATGGCCATGAAGAAGAGCATCAAGGAGGCGGGCACCTACCCGCAGCTGTTGAAGAACAAGACGCTCGGCATGATCTTCCAGCAGGTATCCACCCGCACCCGCATCAGCTTCGAGACCGCCATGACCGACCTGGGCGGCCATGCGCAGTTCTACGGTCCCGGCACCATCCAGCTGGGCGGCCACGAGTCCATCGAGGACACCGCCCGCGTCATGGGTAGCCTGGTGGACATCATGATGGCCCGCGTCGACCGTCATAAGGACGTCGTGAACCTGGCCAAGTACTCCGCCGCCCCCGTCATCAACGGCATGAGCGAGTACAACCACCCCACCCAGGAGCTGGGCGACCTGCTCACCATGATGGAGAACCTGCCCGAGGGCAAGAAGATCGAGGACTGCAAGCTCGCCTTCATCGGCGACGCCACCCAGGTCTGCGTCTCGCTGATGTTCATCGCCTCCAAGATCGGCATGGACTTCGTGCAGTTTGGGCCCAAGGGTCACACCATTCCCGACGGCGCCCTGCATGTGGGCACCCCCGAGGAGCGTGCCGAGTTTGGCAAGCAGCTCATGGCCGTGGGCGAGGCCAACTGCAAGGAGTCCGGTGGCACCATCACCATCTCCGACGACATCGAGTGCATCAAGAGCGCCGACTTCATCTACACCGACGTGTGGTACGGCCTCTACGACGAGGAGG
>JAILNP010000069.1:0-7822 GCA_024691475.1 Eggerthellaceae bacterium | reverse complement strand
GGCTTCACGACAAGGGGAAATGGAAGCTCGCCCGGGTTGATTGCCAGGAGCTCTTCCATGGTGCATTCGCGGAAGAAGAACGTGGGGTCTACCGTTGCGAGGGCGCGTCGCGTCTCGGCCTTGTCCTTGCAGAGTCGAATGCAACGCAGCAGGTGTTCGTCGTGAACGTTGGCGAGTACCCATTCCAGGGCGCTTTCCGAGCTGCTGTATAAGCGTTCGCCTGCATCAATGCGTGCGGCGGCGTCTGCGGGGTCTACCAGATTGAGCGTACGTCCCTTGGCGGTGACCTCTTGCGCAAATGCGTTGCTGAGCGTGGGGTGCTGCGATGCTTCGAGCCAGTCGAGCATGATGTCCGATGCGTAGGGCCCTTCGAGTATGAACATATTCCGTCCGTTCTATCGTGTGGGCCGCGCACTCCCAGTGATTGACGAGTCCCTATTTTACCCCTCCCGGTGGCGGCAGGGGACTGCGCAGTGCGCTTCACCGTCCAGGGTTCTGTGCGTCGCGTTAGGTTTGCCTATCCTGGTTGTTTGCGCAGCTTGTGGGCGTATGCTAGTCAAAAACGACGAAAGCGAGACTACACCATGCGATTCGAAGAGCGCGGATTGGAGCACGGGAAGACGTTGCTCTTGCTGCCGGGGACGTGCTGCACGTGGCGCGTGAACTTCTCGACGGTGATGGGGCATTTCGAGCAGCGGTACCATGTCATTGCCGTTGATTACGATGGGTTCGATGGCGACCCTGCCTCCGAATTCCCCGACATGATAACCGTGACCGAAAAGATCGAGCGCTACATTATGGAACGCCATGGCGGTCGCGTTGATGGCGCGTATGGTTCATCGCTAGGCGGTAGCTTCGTGGGCTTGCTCGTGCAGCGCGAGCACATTCACATCGACCACGCGTTCATTGGCAGCTCCGATTTGGACCAGGCGGGACGCGTGGGCGCGGCGCTGCAAACGTTCGCTATTGGCCACCTTGTGTATGCTGCCGGCCATTCCGCGAAGAAGCGTGAGCGCCTTATCAACTGGATCTATCCGCCCAAGAAGGACGGCGAATCCGCGGGCATGCGCGCATTCATGGAAGTCTGGGCCGAAAGCCTGGCAAGCGTGTCGAAGGCGACGGCGATGAGCCAGTACAAAAGCGACGTGCTCACGCCGCTCAACGCGCCCATCCACGTGGAAGGAACGACCTTCCACGTGATATACGCGGTGAAGATGGGACCGAAATACGAGATGCGTTACCGCAAGCACTTCAGGCAGCTCGACCTCATGCGTTACGACATGCAGCACGAGGAGTGGTTGTTCGATGCGGGTTCGAGCTTGCATGGCCGCGTGCTTGCCGATATTGATGCACGTATGGGGTTGGTGTAGCAACAGCTCCATACGTGCATCTCTATACTTTGGCCTTTGTACGACCAGCTCGTTCCTTTTTCAGAAAAGGTAGTCCAGTGGCCTTCTGCGGGCGTCGTTTCGGCTTCTAAAGTGCTATCGAACTGGGAAAATGCAGTTAGGTTTTAAACGTCCGCTTTCCTTTTCTGAAAAAGGTGCAAGAGCGAAAGGAGCAAGAGGGGTTAGCCGATAGCCAACATGATGCGTGCTGCCAGCTCAATCAGGTGGACGTAATAGCCCTTGGGGGCAGCTTCGGCGACGGCCGCGGAAAAGGCATCGACCCAGATAAGGGGATGCTTGCGGAGGAACGCGCGCAGTTCCTCTTCAGTGGTTTCTCCATTCGCAATGCGCCCGCACAGCACGGAAGCGTATAGCAGCTCTATGCCGATGTGGTCGGCGTATTGGTTGCTTGCGCCCGAGGCGTCGAGCCTGCTTTCCGCAAGGAGATGGCGCATTTGAATGGTGGCTTCGCCGAATCCCACCGAGCCCGTGCTGCGCCATGCGGTTTCCCATGGGGCGACCGCAGGTTTGGGCGGGCCAACAAACAGCTTGGCATATTCCACGGAGATGGCCTGCCGTACGTTTTCGCCCTGTTCCTGACGTTTCGACGCCACCTGAGCGTATGCCGTGCATGCGCTTACGGCTTCGGCGACGGCGTCGTCGTTGAACGTGGGGAAGATGCTCCAAAAGGAGGGATCGAGCCCCAGGTCGCTCGTTTGGCTTATTGGGGCAAGCAGGGAATTCCCCAGGAAGGCAAAGGCATCGGCCAGGTCGGGAAAGTTGGCATTGGTAGGCATGGTGGTGGCCTTTCTGCGGAGGGAGAGAGCGGCTGGCCGTGGCGACCAGCCGCCCAAAGGTAAGAAGAGAAGGCGATTTACTCAGCCGTAGTGCTTTGCGCGTCGGCTGCGGGTTCGGCGGAATTGCGCTTCAGCATCTTGTTGGAGAGGATGATGAATGCAAGCGCGCCGAGCGAGATAACGCCCACGATTACGAGAATCTCAATGACGGTCGGGGCGTACGAGCCCGTTTGCGCCCACATGTTGGCTGCGTCTGCCTGAGCGGCGAACGTGCCGAGCGAAATGCCATTTGCGCCCTCAACGTTCGGCGTGATGAAGCTCGTGAGCAGGAGCCATACGCGCTTGGCGAATACGCCCAGCACCACCAACGCGCTTGCGCCGATGACTAGCCCGCGCTTCCCGCGATTCTTGGAGAACACCAGAATCAGGAACGGAATGAGCAGACCGCAGATGATCTCGAACCAGAAGAATGGCGCAGTTGCTCCCTGGAGCATGTGCCCCAGCGCCACGGCTTCGCCAGCACCGGGGTATGCCATGGTCAGCAGCTCGCAGCCAATGAAGAAGGCATCCACGGCGATGAACACTGCGAGCAAGCCCGAAAGACTCTTGAAGAGCTTGGCGCCTGTGGTGAAGATGCCTGCGCGCTCGAGCGCGGCTAGGGCGATGATCAGCAGTGCAAGACCGGAGTCCATGGCCGACGCCACGAAGATGGGTGCCATGATGGCCGAGTACCAAGCGCGTGCGATCTGCAGGCCGAAGATCCATGCGGTAACGGAATGGACGAGGATGGCAACAGGCAGGGCTATGCGCGAAAGAACTTCGACTTTATGCTCATCCCCGCGGATGATCCAGGCCAGGTCGAGGATGTTGATGACCAGGTAGATTGTGATGATCGTCATGTCCCATACCAACACCGACGAGGGGTTGGGGCCGGTCAGGATGCGCCACACACGCTGAATGCCGCCCAGGTCGAGCAGAATAAACAGGCCGGCGCAGCAGATGCACACCGTAGAGGTAATGACGGCGGGTAGTGCAACCTTCTTGAATTGCTCGATATTGAATACGTGAGCCGAGCTGGCTACGATCAGGCCGCCCGCGGAAAGGCCCACGAACAGCATGAACATGATGATGTAGGCGCCCCACGAATTGATGTTGGACATGCCCGTCACGGCAAGGCCGTTTGCCAGCTGGTAGACCCAGGCTGCAATACCTGCGATGACGAGGATGGTCAGCGCCACCACGGCGCCTTTTGCCTTTGAAGAAATAAACATCAGCGCGCTCCTATTCGAAGTAGTGAACTTTGGGACGCGTGCCCTTGTCCTCGAGGAGCACGTAAGCGTTGTTCTCGCGAATGGCGCGCGAGATGTCCGAATTGGGGTCGTCCAGGTCGCCGTAGATGCGCGCGTCGGTGGGGCAATTCTGCACACACATGGGCACGTCACCGCGGTCGGTGCGCTCCTTGCACAGCGTGCACTTCTCCATCACGCCGCGCGGACGTTCGGGAACGGAGGCTTCGCCGTAGTTGAAGCCTGTATCGCGTTTGGGCTCGGCCCAGTTGAACGTGCGCGCATTGTACGGGCATGCGGCCATGCACATGCGGCAGCCGATGCACTTGTCGTAGTCGATTTCCACGCGGCCCTTCTCGTCGGTGTACGTTGCGCCCGTGGGGCAAACGCGCTGACAGGCGGGGTTGTCGCAGTGCTGGCAGGCCAGGGGCAGGTAGCGGCGGGAAAGGTTGGGGAAGGAGCCCTGGGCTCCGTCGTACGTGTCAACGCCCTCGTTGAGCACGCGGTTCCACAGCATGCCGTCGGGTACGTTATTGCTCATCTTGCACGAAAGCGCGCAGGTGGAGCACCCGATGCAGCGATGGCGGTTAATCGCAATGGCGAGCCTTGTCATGGCCTATGCACCTACTTTCTTGATTTCGATGAGCGTGTCGTTGTACGGAATCATGGGGCCGAAGAGCAGGTCGTAGCCGCGTTCCGTCAGCTGGTCGTTGCTCACCGACTGCATGAGGGTGCCGTTCATGTACTGCGCGTACGTTGATTCCGCCATATATGCCATGTCGGGCTGGATAGCGTCGCTGATCAGCACCTTCGTGCGGAAGCTTCCGCGGTCGTTGAACACTTCCACGTCGTCGCCGTTGGACAGGCCGCGCGCGGCAGCGTCCACGGGATTCAGCTCGATGTGAGGTTCGTAGAACTGCTGGATCCACTTCGCACCCGAATAGCAGCTGTGCACACGGAAACGCGTACGGCTCTGCGTGAACATGAGCGGGTACTTTTCGCGGAGCGGATTGTCCACGTAGGCCTCCACGGGGCTTTCCCATGCGGGAAATGCCTGGCCCCAGCACAGCATGTTCTCGTAGTAGGGCTCCTGCTTGCCGGAGGGGGTGTGGTAGTCCATGCCCACTTCGGGCCCCAGCGGGTCCTCGGTGCCCAGCAGCTTCAGCGCGCCGTTCGCCCCGGTCAGCGCCTCGAGGGTGAAGCCCTCCACCATGGGGTCGTCGCTCTTCAGCGTGGCGGCAGCGTATTCCTCGGCGGTGGCGGGGTAGAGCTCGCCGTAGCCCATGGCCTCGGCGATGCCCTTCTCGATGTAGAAGTCCTGTTTAGACTCGAAGAGCGGGTCGATGATCTTCTGGTTTTGCAGGATGTAGCCGTTGGCGCACTTCACGCCACCTACGGAATCGGCGCTCTCGAATTTCGAGCAACTGGGGAGGATCATGTCAACGTAGTCGCAGACCGAGCTGTGGTAGATGTCGGCAACGCAGATAAAGTCGAGCGAATTAATCCATTCCAGCGTCTTATTCCAGTTCGCGGCCTTCTGCGTGGGGATGTCACCGAAGAACATGGCCGCATGCACCTTGTCGGTGCGCACCATGTCGTAGAAGCCAAGCGGACTGGGGCTGGGCGCCGCATCTTCGGGAAGCTTCCAACCTCCCAATTCAGCTTCGTAGGGCGTTACGTGGTAGCAGTAGATACCGCAGCCCGTGCCGCGCTTGCCGTAGTTGCCCGTGAGCGAGGCGATGAGCGCGTAGCAGTGACCGGCAATGTCGCTGGAGCCGTACTTGTCGATGCCGCCCACGCCGTTGCAGATGATCGAGGGACCCTCAGCGTACTGCTCGGCAACGCTGGCGATCTGGCTAGCGGGAACGTTTGTGATCTTCTCGGCCCATTCCAGCGTGTATTCGGCCATTTCCTCGCGCAGGCGTGTGAACAGCGTGCAGGCTTTGCGGCCGTTCACGGTAAACGTGCCCTCGAGCGCAGGGGCGGTGGCTTCCGAGAAGCGAACGGCGGCATTTTGCGCGTCATCCCAGACCATGAATTTCTTGGCGGGCTTTGCGACGTCCTTGGGCAATTCCGTTCCAGCCGCCTTGGCCTCTGCCGCAGCCTGCTCGTAGGCTGCCATGGCTTCTGCGGTGCCTGCCGGATCGGCGTCGAGCAGCTCACCCGTTTCAGCGTCGATGAGGAAGGGCAGGTGGGTGTTCGCCATGATGTGGTCGGTGTCGTACAGGCCTGCCTCCAGGATGTGATGCGTCATGCCCAGGAACAGCGCCGGGTCGGTGCCGGGGCGCAGTGCCACCCACTCGTCGGCTTTGGAAGCCGTGGTGGAGAAACGCGGGTCGCATACGATCATTTTGGTGCCGGCTTCTTGTGCTTGGAAGAAGCCGCGTGACCACATCATGCCCGTTTCCAGCACGTTGCAGTTCACCATGAGCACGGTTTTGGCCTGCGGCCATTCCCACATGGTGTTTAGCGCGAACATGCCCGAGAAGGCGAACGCCTGGTTCAGACCATTGCCCTGGCCCATGTCGTAGCCGTTCATACCGCCTGCCTGCGCATGCAGGATGGATGCGATGAGCGGCTTCAGACGCTGCTGGGCTTCGGTGGAGTACTGGATCCAGAGGGCGTCTTCCCCATAGGTGTCCTGGCATTTCTTGAATTCCCGCGCGATGGTTTCGAACGCCTCTTCCCAGGTGATGACCTCGAATTCGCCGCTCCCTCGTTCGCCTACGCGGCGCATGGGCGACTGAATGCGCGAGTCGCCGTAGATGTGCTGAATCTCGGAAATGCCCTTCAGGCATACGTTGTGGAAACGATTGTCCTCGTTGGGCCTGGGTTCAATCATGCTCAGGCGTCCGTCGCGCACCGTGCACTTGAGCATGCAATTACACAGGCAATGCTCGTTGTGGTAGGTGTACGCAACGTGTTCGTTTGCGCTTTCTGCTACGGCCTTCGCTGGCGAAAGCCAGGTTTCGGCCGTGGCCATACCTCCGGCGCTGGCGGCGATGGCGCCCGTAGCGAGCGCTGTCTTCAAGAAGCCACGACGTGTGACTCCCTGACTACGATTTTGTAGTCCGTCCATTGCTTCCCTTCCTCTTCCAATTGCTTAGAGCTTGGGGCCTCCTTCTCGATACCGGTTGCCCCAGGCAAACGGTATCGAGGGCACAAACGTGCAACAATTGCCAGAATTGGGTTATGGTGCTTATGCCACGCTTTCGAAGAAGTGGTAATGGAATGCCGTGACGGATTTGATGCACAATGCCAGATATCGCGGTTGAGCAAGAGGGAGGGCACATGACCGCACGCCTAGATCCCAGATCGCTTAGAACGCGTGCGGCAATTCGCCGTGCGTTCGAAGACTTAATGGTCGAAAAGAATGCCGACCGCATCAAGGTAAAGGAGCTCACCGATAGGGCGGGCATCAACCGGAAGACCTTCTATCTGCATTACGAGACCATCGAGTCACTCTTTGATGAAGTGGTGACCGAGCTTATGGATGAGTTCTTCGAGCATTACGAAACGACCCCCGACAAGCCCAAGGATATCGACGGACATGCTCGTCGGTTCTTCCTGTTTCTTGTCTCTCAGGGCGATCGCGCAGAGCGGCTGGTATGTCATGCGGGCAGCTACGATTTTGGTGGGCGTGTGTATGCCGAGCAGATGAATCGGTATCGACGGTTGGGCAAAGACCCGTTTGATTGGCTGCCCGAGCCCGAGGAAGAGCTCGTGCTGAATTTCATCCGCACGACGGCACTCGACTTTTATCGGCAATGGGTGCGCGGCGGGCGCCTCGTGCCTCAAGAGCGCGCCGCTCAGTTGCTTGCTCATCTTACGTGCCAGGGCGTCGACGATCTTATGGAATAGCTTTCCTTGGTAACGTTGTGGAAGCATCTTCGCAGGTGCATGACCAATTATGCGCGAACGGAGTATCGTTTCACGCAATGGCTCGTTTAGTCGTTTCGGGCGTATGGTTGGTCGAATGGCCATGCTGAAGAAGCGGCAAATGCCTTTTGGCCGTTTGAAGGGGTGTACATGAATGAAAACCTGCAGCGCGATGCCGCGCGCGAAGACCAGCTCATCCTCGTCGATGCGCTCGATCGGCAGGTCGACATCGCAACGAAGGAGCGTGCGCACCGCGAAGGGCTTCTTCATCGCGCCTTTTCCGTTGTGCTGGTGCGCCAGCCTGGCAATGATTCCGTGGATTGGGATCGTCCCGCCGAAGTTGAGTTTCTGCTCACCAAGCGCGCTGCTTGCAAGTACCATGCGGGCGGGCTGTGGACGAATTCCTGCTGTTCTCATCCGCGTGCAGGCGAAACGCTCGAAGAAGCCGTGCCGCGTCGCGTGCGTGAAGAGC
>JAILNP010000159.1:0-10676 GCA_024691475.1 Eggerthellaceae bacterium | reverse complement strand
TCATTGCCGTAAGTCTTATTTGGCGCAATGGAGAAACCCAGAACCGCATGTCGGCGCGCGTAACCGTGGGCCTTATCATTCTGTTCTTCGCCCTGCTCGTCATTCTGGCCGCATACACGCCCGGCCTTTCGAACGGCAACTTGCAGGTGCTGTTCAACCACGAGAACTTGGTTAACCAGGGTGGTTATGTGGGCGCCTTGGTGGCATATCTGTTCCTGCTGCTGTTCGGTCAGCTGGTAACCACCATCATCATGATTGGCGTCATCGCCGTGGCGCTCATCATCATAGGGTTCTCGCTTTCCGACGTGGTCGACAAGATTCGCGCGCATGCTGCCGAACTGCGCAATCCTGAATCCGAACAGGACCCCGATGGCGTCATGCCCGCTCCGGCGTACAAGCCCCTGGAAGTGGGGAAGAGGCGTCGCTCTGCGCGTGATGGCGCTCAGCGCGACCCCGTCATGAAGCGCGGCTCGAATGGCCGCGGCGCTTCCGCGGGCGTAACCCAGAAGATCGATTTCGGCGCCACGCCTGCGGAAACCGTTCCGCGTGCCGCTGCCGCGCGTGATGCCGCCGTTGAATCGGGCAAGTCTGCCGCCCTCACGCGCAGGCTGGGCAAGCGTGCAACTACTGCCGCGGCTCCCAAGCGTTCTGCGGCTGCGGGCACGGTTGTTACCACGCCCAAGCCTTCCGAGGGCTTCGTTTTGCCCGATATGCAGCTCATCAAGTCTTCTGGCGCCAAGGTTGCCAGCAAGGAAACCGAGGAGACGCTGCGTGAGACGGCCATGCTCCTGCAGACCACGCTTGCCGATTTCGGCGTCGATGCCGAGGTCGTTGGCTGGGCGGCGGGTCCCACGGTCACCCTGTTCAAGGTTTCGCTGCCTTCGGGCGTGCGCGTGAGCAAGGTGACGAACCTCACCGACGACATTGCGCTGGCCATGGCTTCGCCGGGCGTGCGCATCTTCAGCCCCATTCCCGGCACCAACTACGTTGGCATCGAGGTGCCGAACGTGAAGCGTCGTTCCGTGCTGTTGGGCGATGTGCTCCCGCAGGCGGGGAAGAGCCCGTTGGAAGTTGCCATCGGCGAAGACGTCGAGGGCAATCCCATCGTCTCCGACCTGGCCAAGATGCCCCACCTGCTTATTGGCGGTACCACCGGTTCCGGTAAGTCGGTGTCCATCAACGGCATGATCATGTCCATTCTCATGCGCGCTACGCCCGCCGAAGTGCGCTTCATCATGATCGACCCGAAGCGCGTTGAGTTCACTCCCTACAACGGCATTCCGCATCTGTACGTTCCCGTCGTTACGGAATGCAAGGAAGCAGCGAGCGCGCTTTCCTGGGCTGTGGCTGAAATGGAACGACGCCTGAAGGTGTTTTCCAAGGTGGGCGCCAGGAACATTGGCCAGTACAACGCCAAGTGCCAGAATGGCATGCAGATTGGCGAGGAGGATGCCGAGCAGCTTCCCTATATCGTCATCATCATCGACGAGCTTGCCGACCTCATGATGAACGTGGGCAAGGAAGTTGAGTTCTCCATTAGCCGTTTGGCTCAGCTCGCGCGTGCCGCGGGCATTCATATGATCGTTGCCACGCAGCGTCCTTCTACGAACGTTGTTACGGGCTTGATCAAGGCAAACATTACGAACCGCATCGCCTTCAACGTGGCCAGCGGCATCGACAGCCGCGTTATCCTGGATACCCCGGGTGCCGAAAACCTCATTGGTTGGGGCGACATGCTCCTCTCGAAGCCCGAGTACTCCAAGCCCCAGCGCCTGCAGGGCTGCCTGGTCACCGAAGAGGAGATCTCCGCCGTCGTTGCGCATCTGAAGGAGCAGGGCGAACCGGAATACCATCAGGAAATCCTGCAGACCAACGTCATTTCTCTGGGCGATACCGCACCCGATGGCTCGGGTGGCTCGTCTACGGCCGACGACCCGCTTATCTGGGAGGCTGCCGATATCGTCGTTAATTCCGGCTTGGGCTCCACTTCCAATATTCAGCGCCGACTCAAAGTGGGTTATTCTCGAGCTGGGCGTATAATGGACATGCTTGAGGATAAGGGCATCGTTGGGCCTCCGAACGGCAGCAAGCCGCGTGAGGTTCTGGTTGACGCCATGGAATTGGAAACGTTGAAAGCGTTCGAACAGAACGACGCGAATACCGGGGAGTAAGCATGAGCGATATGAGCTTCGGTGAAATACTTCGGCAAACGCGCGAGCGTAAGGGTCTCGACCTGTACGCTACCGCTCGTCGCCTTCGCATTCGTCCCGATATTCTGCGCGCCATCGAAGAGGGCAATTTCGCTGCCATGCCGCCGCGTGGCTATACGCGCAACATGGTGAATGGATATGCTCGCTATTTGGGGTTGAACCCCACCGATATCACGGGCATGTACATCGACGAGCTCTATGCGTACCAGTCGGGTATCTCCCGTGCGCATCAGCGTGGTACGGGGTTCGACATGTCTGCTGCTCCGGAAAATACGCGCTTCCCGCATCGCGGGGGTACGTCCCGCCTGCGTGCTTCCGACCAGAACCTGAAGCCGCGTCGTCAGCAGCGTGACGGCGGTTCGCGCCGCCAGGCTGGCCGCAAGCGCAGCGAGGGCGGCTACATGGAGGGCCTGGAGAGCATGGAACGCTCGCGTGGCGTTCCCCAGGTGAAGGGCAAGAAGGTTGGTGTTCCCGGTCGCGTTAATCCTTCGCGTGGCTCCGTGCTTCCCCCACAGTCGTTTGTGGGTCAGTCGTCCTCTGCGCGCAATGCCGATGGGGCGGGTCATTCGAAGCTTCCCTTCATCATTGCCGCTGCGGTCATTCTCGTTATCGTCATCATCGTATGCTCGTTCCTCTTCTCGCATAAGTCCGAAAGCAGCTCGCAGGCTACGTCTACCATGCCGGTAACGGGGCTTTCCGAGTCCAGCTCCAGCGCATCCGATACCAGCGCTTCCAGCAGTTCCACGAGTACCTCTTCTGCATCCACCACCACTGAGGTTGCGCCTACGCAGGGCGAGTTTACGTACACGGTTGCCGATGGCGGCTCTACGTACATCGAAGTCTACGTGGATGGTACGAACCAGGAAGCCGACACGGTGGAGGGGCCTGCCACGAAGCAGTACACCTTTACGGATACGTTGCAGATTATCTGCGTCGACACCACTAGTGTTACCGTAACGGTCAATGGCGAGCAGCAGACGTTGGAGCCGAATTCCAACGGCATCGTGAACGTCACGTACGAATTCTCCGATATCCTGGCCGAATGGAAGTCGGCGCACCCCGATGCCATCAGCGATACGGCATCCGGTGCCAGCACAGCTACTACGTCGTCTACCAGCGAGTAGCCCGTCTTCTCGCTGCGTTTGCATAGAAAGGTACCTACATGGCAAAAGAATCCAGCTTCGACATCGTTTCCAGCGTTGACATGCAGGAAATCGACAATGCGTACGGCCAGGCCAAGAAGGAGCTTACCCAGCGCTACGACCTGAAGGATTCCGGCTCTAGCATTGCGCTCGACAAGCAGGCGAAAACCATCACGGTAAACGCGCCGAGCGATTTCGTGGCCGGCCAGGTTACCGACATCATCGCCAGCAAGCTGGTCAAGCGTGGAATCGATCTTTCCGCTATCAAGTGGGGCGCTTCCGAAAACGCTTCTGGCGGCACGGTGCGCAAGGTTGCCAACATCATCGAGGGCATCGATCGCGACACTGCTGGCAAGATCAACAAGGACATCAAGGCCCAGAAGTTCAAGGCGAAGGTCACCATTGAAGGCGACAAGCTGCGCGTTTCCAGCGCTTCGAAGGACACCCTGCAGGATGTTATTTCCTTCGTGAAGGGTAACGACTACGGTCAGCCCCTGCAGTTTACCAACTACCGCTAGTCTATTGTGTTTTAAAGTCGCCGAGCGCACGCGTGTCCTTCACGTGGGCGCTCGGTTGCGTATGTACGAGGAAGTATCATGAGCGTTTCGGAAGTAATATCGGTCCACATTCTCACGATGGGATGTGCGAAGAACGAGGTCGACTCTGACAATATGCGCGCACGCCTTTCGGCTGCCGGGTATCGCATGGTCGAAGAGCCTGAAGAGGCGCAGGCCGTTATCGTGAATACCTGTTCGTTTATCCAGAGCGCTACCGAGGAAAGCCTGCAGGCCATCTTCGAGATGGCGGGGCTTCCGGGTATGGAAACGGGCGACGTGAAGCTCATCGTTGCTGGTTGCATGCCTGCTCGGTATGGTGACGACCTAGCATCCGAGCTGAACGAGGCTTCCGCCTTCGTGCCGTGCAGCAAGGAAGACGACATCGTTGCCATTCTGGATGCATTGTTTCCGCATCGCTCGAAGCTTGAAGAGATCGCTTCTGCGCCCGAGGTGCTTAGCGCGTACGTGAAGATTTCCGATGGGTGCAATCGCTTCTGCAGCTACTGCTCCATCCCGTACATTCGTGGTAGGTATCATAGCTTTCCGTTCGACCGCATCGACGCCGACGTTGCCGCGCAGATTGCGCGTGGCGCGCGTGAGATTGTTCTCATTGCGCAGGATACGGGCCGTTGGGGAGACGATTTCGAAGAGCCGTCCACGCTGGCCTGGCTTATGTCCACGCTGGCGCAGAAGTATCCCAAGACGTGGTTTAGGGTCATGTACCTGCAGCCCGAGGGTATCACCGACGAGCTGCTTGGCGTCATGCATTCGCATGAGAACATTTGCTCGTATCTGGATATTCCGTTCCAGCACGCCAACGAGCGCATTCTGTCGCGCATGAACCGCAAGGGGAGCGCCGCCGAATACCTGAAGCTCATTGCGCATATTCGCGAAATGGTACCGGGCATTACGCTGCGCACTACGTTCATCGCTGGATTCCCGGGCGAAACGGAAGATGATTTTCAAGAGCTTTGCGATTTCGTGGAAGACATCGACTTCGATTACGTGGGCGTATTCCCGTATTCGGTCGAAGAGGGTACGCGTGCCGCCACGTTCGACGATCAGATTGACGATGACGTGAAGATCGAGCGTGCCCAGGCCGTGCGCGACATCGCCGATGCCATTTCGCGCGAGCGCGTCGCTGCACGCGTGGGCTCGCAGCTTGACGTGCTCGTTCTGGGCAGCGAGGAAGATGGCCAGCTCTTCGGCAGGGCGAAATGCCAGGCACCTGATGTTGATGGCGTGGTGTACGTCCATCAGGGCGAAATCGGCGATATCGTGAGCGTGACCATCAACGATACGCTTATGTACGAAATGGAGGGCGAATAGCATGTCTCAGACAGCTTCGCAGCGCGAAAAGCTCTGGACTCCAGCCAACAAGGTAACGCTGGCTCGCATTCTTCTTATTCCCTTCTTCGTCATCGCCATCATCAGCCCGTGGCCTGAATGGTTCCCGCAATGGGCCGATGCCGCCGTGTGGAAGCCATGGGTGGCTGCTGGCGTGTTCATCGCCATTGCCGCAACTGATTCCATCGATGGCCATCTGGCGCGTAGTCGCAACGAAGTAACCACGCTTGGCAAGTTCATGGATCCTCTTGCCGATAAAATCCTAGTCGCTTCGGCTCTTTTGGCTCTTATTGAACTAGGCGTTTTGCCCTCTTGGGTTGCGCTTATTATCTTGGCCAGGGAATTTATTGTGTCTGGTATTCGTATGCTTGCTGCGAGCCAGAACGTTGTTATTGCGGCTAGCTGGTATGGCAAGGCGAAGACGGTTACGCAGATCATCGCCATCGTATTGTTCATCATCAAGGACAGCCATCCCGTTACCGATCTTGGCTCCGTGCTGAGCAATGGCCTGTACCTGTTTAGCTGGTTCGTTATGCTTGTGGCCGTAGTGCTCACCATCGTCTCCATGCTCGACTACTTCGTGAAGGCACGCGAGATTCTCGGGTTCGTACGTGCTGAGGCCGGTCCGGGCGTGCAGGTGAAGACGAAGCTGGCCGAGCCGCGCCAGTCCAACGAGGAGCTTGCTGCCGAGGTGGTTCGCATGGCCAATGAGTGCCATGCGGTTATTGGCACCGCCGAGAGCTGCACGGGTGGCCTCATCAGCGGCACACTCACGCATATTCCGGGCTCTTCGGCCGTGGTTGCCGGTGGCATCGTGAGCTATTCCAACGACGTGAAGAAGTCCCATCTGGGCGTTTTGGAGTCTACGCTTGCCGAGCATGGCGCCGTGAGCGAGGAAGTTGCCTGCCAGATGGCGAAGGGCGCGCGCGAGGCGTTGGGCGTCGATACCGCCGTGGCCGTTACGGGCATCGCGGGCCCTGGCGGCGCAGTTCCCGGTAAGCCGGTGGGCACCGTGTGGATTGGCTTGTCCGACGCGAATATGACGTTTGCGAAGCTCTATCACTTCGAGGGCGACCGCGAACGCGTGCGCGCCCAAACGGTTCACGAAGCGCTTCGCCTCGTTCGCGCATCGCTTGCCACGTATTCGGAATAATCGCGCTAGCTTTTCGCAATCATTTCGCGACTTTTCTTGTGTCGCGCCGTCACTGCGCTCCTCGATTCTTAAGGTACGTCCTTGACGAGCAAACAAATGTTCGTATAATTAGGCTAATCCGTACAGAATCGAGGAGAACATGGCCCAGAGTCAGAGCAAAGAACAAATCCTTAAACTCACAACCGACCAGATAGAGCAGAAGTTTGGTCGCGGTTCCATCATGAAGCTGGGCGAGGGCGGTCACAACCTCGATATTGGCGTCATTCCCACGGGCGCCCTTCCGCTCGATGCCGCCTTGGGTATTGGAGGTGTACCGCGTGGCCGTATCGTCGAAATTTACGGCCCCGAATCGGGCGGTAAGACCACGCTCGCGCTGCACATCTTGGCGGAAGCGCAGGCGCAGGGCGGCGTCGTCGCCTTTATCGACGCCGAACATGCGCTCGATCCCGTATATGCGGCTCGCTTGGGCGTCGATATCGACGACGTTCTCATCAGCCAGCCCGACACGGGCGAACAGGCTCTTGAAATCTGCGACATGCTCGTACGCAGTGGCGCTATCGATGCTGTAGTCGTCGACTCCGTTGCCGCCCTGGTTCCCCGCGCCGAAATCGAAGGCGAAATCGGCGATACCACGGTTGGCTTGCAGGCGCGCCTCATGAGCCAGGCTCTGCGCAAGCTTGCCGGTTCGCTGTCTCGCTCGAATACTACCTGCATCTTCATCAACCAGCTGCGTGAGAAGATCGGCGTTATGTTTGGCAATCCCGAAACCACCACGGGCGGCCGCGCGCTGAAGTTCTTCAGCAGCGTACGCATCGAAGTTCGTCGCTGCGACTACGTGAAGATCAACGGCGAAACGGTGGGTAACCGCGTGCGTGCAAAGGTCGTGAAGAACAAGGTGGCCCCTCCGTTCCGCCAGGCTGAATTCGATCTCGTTTATGGCTTGGGTATCTCCAAGACGGGCTGCATCCTCGACATGGCTGTCGAGTGTGGCCTGGTGAAGAAGAGTGGCGCTTGGTACACCTACGGCGAAGAACGCCTTGGGCAGGGTCGCGAAGCGGCTAAGCGCACACTCGAGGAAAACCCCGATCTGCGCGACGAGCTGGAATCGAAGGTGCGTGAAGAGTACGACATGGTGCTTCCCTCTGCCGAAGAGACAAAGGCCACCGAAGTCACGCCCGATCCGAAACCGGCAAAGCGTAAGTAGCATCTCATGAACTCCGAAGGGCGGGGTAGGGCCGTATCCTCTTTCGATCCCGAGCCAAGCGTGCCTAAGCGGCGTCGTTCGCGTCGCTCAAACTCGGAAGCGCACGCATCGGGTGTGGAACGCCCCTCCACGCCACCCTTCGATCGCATTATTCGCCTCTGTGCCCAGCGCGACAGGTCGCAGCACGAATTGCTCGAACGTCTTGTGCGTGCTGGGTATACGCAAGAGGAATCTCAATCCGCTGTCGAACGTGCCGTAGCCTGCGGGTTGGTAAGTGATTCGCGTTTCGCTGAGGCGTACATTCGCTCACGCGTTTCCATGGGCAAGGGTCGCGTTGCCATCGAGCGTGAATTGCAGCGTAAATTCGGCATCGACCCTGCGCCGTTTTTCGAAGACGAAGGTGCCTCCTACGGGCTTTCCGAAGACGAGCAAACCCAGCGGGCGGTGGCTTTTCTGCTTAAGCATGAACCGCGCTGTAAGGATGTCTGGGGCGGTGCGTACCGTAAGCTTATCGCAAAGGGCTACGCGCCTTCCGTTGCTTCACGCGCTACAAGGGAATGGTTCGAATCGCGTGATTAAATGGCACACCCGCGGAAACTTTCGTGGCTTTTGCCATTATTTTCGCAATTCCCGCGTGTTATCTTCGCTGCAACGCCTATAGTAGAAGAGCATGAGAAAGCATACCTGAAAAGGTGTTTTATATATACAATTCAATATATAGAGTCGGGTGCCTTACACCCGTGCAATCTCATGCCAGTGTAATCACTGGCTTTTTTATGCACTTGAAACACAAAACAGGATTACCAGGAAGGGGAGTCCGATGGAAATAATCTTTGCTGTTGTCGGCGTTGCTGTTGGCGCTGTTATCGCCTTCGTCGCCGTTAGCGCATTGAATTCCTCGAAGCAGAAGCAGACAGCCCAGGAAGCTCAATCGCTCATCGAAAGCGCTCGCAAGCAAGCCGATACGCTTCGCCGCGAAGCCGAAGTTGAGGCCAAGGATAAGGCGCTCGAAATGCGCCAGTCCATCGAAGCCGAACGCTCTGAGCGTCTGAAGGACGTGCGCTCTCAGGAAGATCGCCTGAATCAGCGCGAGAAGTCGCTCGATCATCGCAGCGATTCGCTCGATGCGCGTGAGCATCAGATTTCCAGCATGCAGGGCCAGGTCGACAAGCGTTCCCGCGATCTTCGCGAAAGCGAAAAGCAGCTCGAGCATCGTCGTGCCGAGGTGGAAGAAGAGCATCTGGAAATCAACCGTCAGCTCGAAAAGGTTGCCGGCATGACGTCCGACGAGGCGAAGACGGAACTGCTCGATAACCTGAAGGACGAGGTGGCGCACGAATCTGCCGCCATCATCCGCGAGGCCGAAACCCGCGCCAAGGCGGAATCCGACAAGAAGTCGCGCGAGATCCTGAGCATCGCCATTCAGCGCGTTGCCGCCGACCACACGTCCGAAATCACCGTTTCGGCCATTCACATTCCCAGCGACGACATGAAGGGCCGCATCATCGGCCGCGAGGGTCGCAACATCCGTTCGTTCGAGCAGCTCACGGGTACCAACCTCATCATCGACGACACTCCCGAGTGCGTTACGATTAGCTGCTTCGACCCGGTACGCCGCGAAATCGGTCGCGTGACCATGGAAAACCTCATCGCCGACGGTCGCATTCATCCCGCGCGCATCGAGGAAATGTACAAGAAGGCCGAAAAGCTCGTAAACCAGAAGATTGACGAAGCGGGCGAACAGGCTGCCTTCGATACGGGCATGCACGACCTGCATCCCGAGCTGGTTCATACGCTTGGTC
The DNA here is from genome assembly GCA_024691475.1 of Eggerthellaceae bacterium. Taxonomy (GTDB): domain Bacteria; phylum Actinomycetota; class Coriobacteriia; order Coriobacteriales; family Eggerthellaceae; genus Denitrobacterium. The sequence goes on along the minus strand of JAILNP010000159.1, from coordinate 1,261 downwards.
GTCTGCTGTACCGCACGAGCTATGGCCAAAATGTGCTCGACCACAGTCTTGAAGTTGCCTACCTTTCCGGCGTCATGGCTTCCGAGCTGGGCTTGGATCCCATCATTGCCAAGCGTGCTGGCTTGCTGCATGACATCGGCAAGGCCATCGACCGCGAAGTCGACGGTAGCCACGCCGTCATCGGTGCCGATCTCGCCCGTCGTTTCGGCGAAAAGCCCGAAATCGTGCATGCCATCGAGGCTCATCACAACGACGTCGAGCCCAATAGCGTTCTCGACGTGCTCGTCCAGGCTGCCGATGCCGTTTCCGCTGCACGTCCCGGCGCGCGCAAGGAAACCCTCGACGCCTACGTCAAGCGCCTGGAAAAGCTCGAGGAAATCGCCAATGCTCATAAGGGCGTCGAGCGTACCTACGCCATCCAGGCTGGCCGCGAACTTCGCGTCATGGTTGAGCCCGAGGTCGTCGACGAGGCAACCACCACGGTCCTCGCGCATGACATCGCGCAGCAGATCGAAAACGAGATGCAATATCCCGGCCAGGTCAAGGTAGTCGTTATCCGCGAAAGCCGTGCAATCGGCATCGCCAAGTAGCATGTCTTCCGAAGACCTCGCTCAATTCGTTGAATCAGTAACGGGCGAAAGCCATCTCCGAGTCGAAGACGACTTCGGGGATGGCTTCGTCCGTTTACGTAGCGCGGAAGCCGAACGCCGTCAGGCAAAGCACGACGTTCGCAGCGTGGAGGACATCGTCATCGAGATGCTGCGCAATGCGCGCGACGCCCATGCGCATAGCATCTATCTGGCTACGGGCCGCGAGGGTAATACGCGTCGCCTGGTTATGCTCGACGATGGCGATGGCGTACCCGATCACATGCGCGAGCGCATCTTCGAAGCCCGCGTTACCAGTAAGCTCGACACGGTGCACATGGATACGTGGGGCATTCATGGCCGCGGTATGGCCCTGTATGCCATTCGAGAGAACGCCAAGCTTGCGCGCATTCAGGAAACCATGCCCGCAGGTGGCTCTTCGTTCCTGGTAGAAACCGACGCCACCAAGCTGCCCGAGAAAACCGACCAGAGCACGCACCCCGCGTTCGTGCGAACTGCCGCGGGAACCGTTACCGTGCGTGGCCCTCGCAATATCGTACGCACGGCAACCGAGTTCGCCTACATCGATCGTACGTCCGTGCAGGTGTACATGGGCTCTGCTATCGAAATCGCCGCAACGCTGTGGGCCTTCGGGCGCTCGGTGCTCAGCAAGT
>JAILNP010000113.1:0-6464 GCA_024691475.1 Eggerthellaceae bacterium | reverse complement strand
CGCACCCGCCAGACTTCGGGTCGGCCGAGCCGTAGCCCGCCCATGCCGGATCGGCGCTGCCGCAGCCGCCGGACTTGGGGTCGGTGCTGCCGCATCCGCTCCACTTCGGGTCGGCGCTGCCGCAGCCGCCCGAGATGCCCCAGAGGGCTACGCGCTTCAGGTTCTTGCTCATGTCATGCCTCCTGATCGGTTGCTGCCCCTCCCTGTGAGGGGCTTGTCTTAACCGTAGTTGGCGCTCGTTTTGACCACAAGAACGCACTAATCTATTATGTACTTACAAAAAGTAAGTACCCCTCCGAATGGAAGGCTAATGATGCTCACCGTAGACGAGCTTCCCGACTGCCCCGTTGCCACCACGCTGCGCCTCATTGGCAACAAGTGGAAGATCCTCATCATCCAGCGACTGCTCGACCGCCCCTATCGCTTCAACGAGCTGTGTCGCTCCATCGATGGGCTTTCCGAGAAAGTGCTTACCGACAATCTGAAGGCCCTCGAGCGCGATGGCATCATCACGCGCACAGTGTATCCAGAGGTTCCTGTTCGCGTCGAATACGCCCTTTCCCCGGTTGGCAACTCCATGCGTCCCATCATCGCCAGCATGCAGGAGTGGGGTCTTGGCTACCAGAAAAGCGTGCGCATGGGCGCCCGGGATTAGGGCGTCTGCAGGAAGTTTGCGTGTAGGGTGCCCGTAGTCGGGCGCTTTTCCTGCCCGTCGTGCTCGTTTCGCATGCTTGTTGCGGCTGGGCTGCCTGCGTTCTGTATGACCGTTTCGGCCGGGCGGTCCGGTGTGGCTGCCAGTCCCCCCGGCGCCTTGGCAAAGCAGGAAACAGTAAGCGCTTGGCGAGAGAGCGGAGTATACTTACCCCAAGGGTTAGCGGAGGTTCGAAAGGGGTTGGCATGAAGAAATTCATCCAGGAATTCAAGGAGTTCGCTTCTCAGGGCAATGTGATGGACATGGCCGTTGGTATCATCATCGGCGGAGCGTTCACCAGCATCGTCTCGTCGCTCGTTAGCGATGTCGTCATGCCCGTCATTTCGTTGGTTACCGGTGGCATCGATTATTCGGCCATGAAGGTTACCTTGGGCACGGGTGCCAATGCGGCTTCCATCAACTACGGCTCCTTCATCAATGCCGTTATTACGTTCCTGCTCGTTGCGCTGGTTGTGTTCTTCCTGGTGAAGGGCATAGCCAAGATGAAGGGCATCGCGAGCAAGGAAGAGGAAGAAGCCCCGACCACGAAGACGTGTCCCTTCTGCAAAGAAGAGGTGGCCATCGAAGCCACGCGCTGCCCGCATTGCACGAGCGAGCTTTCCGAGTAGCGCCCGACGCATGGAATAGCGCGCTCCACCTTGCCAGTGGCAGGGTGGAGCGTTTTGCATTTTGGCGCTTGTTGCTAGAAGCTGGCGTCGAAGGGCTCAGTCACGCTGAAGCATTCTTGCCCGCGGCAGAGCTCGCGGAGCTTCTGCAGCAGCGGCTCCTGCGTGCCGTTGAGCATGCGCAAGCGCACGGTGACTTCGCTTGTGTAGCTGGTGTCGACCGTCTTTGCTCCCGCCGCTGCCGCGATGTGCGCAAGCTGGTCGTGCAGCGTGTAGGGAATGGTGACTTCGATGTCGACGCAGCTGGAAATGACGGCGATGGTGGCGGCCTGAACGGCCTCCTGCGTAGCCTGCGTGTAGGCGCGCACGAGCCCACCCGTTCCCAGCAGCGTGCCGCCAAAGTAGCGCGTGACCACGCACACCACGTTCGTGAGTTCGGCGCCTTGCAGCACCTGCAGCGTGGGCATGCCCGCGGTCTTCTGCGGTTCTCCGTCGTCGGAATAGCGCACGCGGGGCATGCCGCCATCTTCGGCGCGAATGATGTACGCGTATACGTTGTGTCGCGCCATGCGATTAGCGGCCTTGATTTCCTCTAGGAACGCGAGCGCTTCCTCTTCGGAGTCGACATGGGCGAGCTGGCCGATGAAGCGACTTTTCTTCGCTTCGATTTCGGCCGTGGCACGCCCCTCTATGGTCTTGTAGCCTTCCACGTTTGGTGCGGCACCTAGTCCAGCGCGATCTTGTAGATCTCGCGGGCGTCGTCCATGGTCAGCTTCATGAAGCTGCCGAACACCTCGCCCTTATTTGCGCGCAGCGTGGGAATCATCTTCTCGATGTCTTCCTCGTGAACGCCCAGCTCATCGAGCGTGGTGGGCATGCCCAGGCTGGCGAAGAACGCGCGCGTGGCGTCGATGGCGTTGTAGGCATCGGCGTCGACATCGCCCGTGGGTACCAGGCCGAACACTTCGGCGCCGTACTGGATGAAGCGCTGCGGATTCTCGCTGTACACGTATTCCATCCAGGCGGGGAACATGACGGCCAGACCAGCGCCATGCGTGATGCTGGTGTTCAGCGCGGAAAGCTCGTGCTCCAGGCCGTGGGTGGCCCAGTCTTCGTGACGGCCCATGCCCGCAAGGCCCTGGTGGCACAGCATGCCAGCCCACATGATGTTCGCGCGGGCGTCGTAGTTTTCCGGGTCTACCAGCACGCGGGGCGCTTCGGCGCGAATGGTTTTCATGAGCGACATGTTCAGGTTGTCGGTGACGGGCACGTTGCCCACGTCATCGAAGAAACGTTCCAGCAGGTGGCAGTACATATCGGTAATGCCTGCAGCCGTCTGGTACGCGGGGAGCGTAAACGTGAGCTCGGGGTTCATGAAGGCGATCTTGGGGCGCATCTCGTTGCGACCATAGCCCGTCTTGCGGCCCAGCTCGTCGTTGCTGATGACGCTGTTCTTGGAGCCTTCGCTACCTGCGGCGGGGATGGTGAGCACCACGGCGATGGGCAGCACGCCCTCGGGGTCCTGCTTCGTCTCGTAGAAGTCCCACACGTCGCCGTCGTAGCAGGCGCCTAGCGCCGTTGCCTTGGCGGAGTCGATGACCGAGCCACCGCCCACGGCGAGCACCCAGTCGACGCCCTGCTCCTTGCAGATGGCAACGCCTTCGCGCACGAGCCCGATTTCCGGGTTGGCGCGCACGCCGCCCAGTTCCACGAACTCAACGCCAGCTGCGGAAAGCGACGCTTCGACGCGATCGATCAGGCCGCTCTTGCGGGCGCTCTGGCCGCCAAACGTGAGCAGCACCTTCTTCGCGCCGCGCTCCGCCAGCATGGGGCCAACCTTTTCTTCCGCGGCCTTGCCGAAGACGAAATGGGTGGGGGAGACGAATTCGAAGTTTTCCATACGTTTCCTTTCCATGAGGTTTGCGTATCAGTATAGCCGCCGCGCTTGGCGTGTCGGCTGGGTGTTGCGGTGTTGGCATATTACACGCGTTATTCGCATTTCCCGTGCCCAGGCAATCGGCAATCTTTGGGTGGGCGGTATAATGCGGCTATTGCTTTCGCAAAATATGAGGTGCAAGAGGAGGAGCGTTGGTTCTCGAGGTGGTTAGGGAATGTGGCTCTAGGGTCCGAAAGCTCCCCCTTCTCTCTTTGGCGTGCGCCGTTTCCGCGCTGTTCATCGCCGTGTATATCGAGTTGTTCCACGAGGCGTGCGTCGTGTCGCGCGGGGCTGCCAGCTATGGGTTGCTGGCAGGCGAAGTGACCCTGTCGGCCGTGCTGCATGTGCTCGCGCTTGCCCTTATTGCGTTCGTGTTGTTCGAGGTAATCTCCCAGCAGCGCCGATTGCTTGCATGGCTCTTTCGCCATCGCGTTGCCCTCTGCATCGGAATCGTTGCGCTTTGCACGCTCGTGGGCCTGAGCGGGTCTTCGCTCGCGCAGTGGGACGTGCTTACCGGAACGTCTCCGCGTGGCACGTTGCTGGGAATGTCGCGCGCCCTGCGCAGCGACGAATGGGCGGTGAACACGGTGTTCGCTGCCGCACAGCAGGGCACGGGCTTTCAGGCCTGGTCCACGGCCATCGCCGACGGCTCCGATGTCACGATGGTGTATGCCCAGCCGTGTTGGGCCCTCGCTACGCTCTTCCGTCCCTTCTTGTGGGGCTATCTCTTCTTCGGCTTCTCGCATGGCCTTGCGTTCTTCTGGTCGGCGCGTACGGCGGCGCTGTTCCTCGTGTCCCTGCAGATGGGGCTCCTCATCACGCGGGATCGTCGTGACCTGAGCTTTGCCTTTGCGCTGCTCGTCACCTTCAGCCAGAGCGTGCAATGGTGGTATGCGGTGAACGGCACGGCCGAGCTTCTCATCTTCGGGCAGGGGCTCGTTCTCGTCCTCCACCACTTCCTGGAAAGCGAGCGCCTTTCCCGAAGGTGGATGTGGTCTGCCCTGCTTGCATGGCTCATCTGCTGCTTCGCCCTCATTCTCTACCCCGCATGGCAAGTGCCTGTTGCCTACGCATGTGGCGCGATGGGTGTGTGGCTGATCGTTCGACACGTTCGGTCGAATCGCGCCCGCCCGTCCTTCCTCCGGTTCTATCTGCTGCCGCTCCTGTGCAGCATGCTGGTGTTCGCCGGTCTCGTGGGCATCGTGCTCTTCCAGGCGCAAGACGTCATTAGCGCCGTGCGATCCTCGCTGTATCCGGGTTCTCGATTCGAAACGGGCGGCGGCGTGCTTCGTTACCTGTTCGGATGGGGCTATGGTCTCTTCACGCCCGTCGCCGAAGCTGACTTCATGCCCGCCGATGGCAGCATGAACGCATGCGAGTACGTGAGCATGTTTGGCTTGTTCCCCTTGGGGATAATCGTTGCGATCGTGCAGCTGGTACGCAAGCGCGATGGCCTGCTCATTGCGGTGCTTATGGTGTACGCGTTTCTGGCGGCGTACGGCATCGTTGGGTTCCCTGGATGGCTCGCGCGCATTAGCCTGCTCAGCAACGTCACGTTCACGCGTCTTTTGCTCGTGCTGTCGTTTCTCGATATCGTTCTGCTCATGCGTTCGCTGGCTCTTGCCGCGGAGGGGGAGGCCCCTGCGCAACCGCGTCCCTTTGCATGGGCGGTCGTTCTTGGGGCGAGCGTCCTTTTCACCGTGGCCATTGCGTTTTGCACGTTGCAGACGATTACGGCGAACAAGCGCATGCTGTTCATGGGCTTGATGGCCTTGCTCGTCTTCGTTTGGGTCGTCGTGGTGCTTGCGGTTATGTTCGCGCGTGGGCGAAAGGCTCTGCATGAGGGTGCTTGCGTAGCCGTGCTTGCCTGTGCCATTGCGCTGCCTGGCTTGTGCGTTAATCCTCTTCAGCTGGGCACCGATTCGCTTACGGACAGCGCCATCGGCAACGTGGCATCTCAGATTCAGGAACAGGAAGCGGGTGCGTGGATTGCCGATGCACCGTGGCAATCGCAGCTCGTCATTGCTCAGGGCATTCCGTGTCCTACGGGCGTTTCCACCTACCCCCATATTTCATACTGGAGCACCATCGACCCCGATGGAAGCTTTGTTGATGCGTATAACCGATATGCGTGGATAGCTATTGAGGCCACGGATGGCGCGTGCGAATTCGAGACGACGCGTGCCGACTGCTTCACGGCGCGCCTTGCCCTGGCCGACGCGCGTGCGCTGGGCGTGAGCTACTGGCTCACGTCTTCCGACCTGGTGGCGCTGGCGGGCTCGTCCGATGCTCCGCAGCTCGTTGGGTCCGTCGAAGGGACCGACCTCAAGGTGTACAAGCTGTAGCGCTTAGTCCTGAATGGGGCCCAGCAGGAACATAGTGTGGGTGGACTGAAACAGCAGTTTGCCCGTTTCCGCCTGGCGCGTGGTGACGCGAATCACGGCAGTGGATCGTCCCGCGTGGATGGGCTCCGTTTCCACGATGACCTTGCAACAGGGCACGGCCTTGATGAAGTTGATGGTCGCCGTTTGACAGACGTTGTTGAATCCAAGCGAATACGTTGCGAACCCGCAGCCGATTTCGCCGATGAAGTATGCCATGCCCCCATGGATGCCGCCGTGGTAGTTCGAGAACGATGTGGGTACGTCTACGGTGAATCGCACGTAACCCGGCTTGGATACCTCGTCGATAACGATGGCGTCTTGCAGTTCCTGCTGCGGCGGAATGTTGCAGCGGAGCTTCTCAAGCAGTGTGGCGTTGTCCATGTGGTCCTCCCAGCGCGTTGTTGCCGCGTGATGCCTATTCGTCGGAGGCGTCAAGGCCTTCCATCGTCTTGTAGAGCAGGCTGTAGAGCGTCGAGGCTTCTTCCTTGGTAAGGGGCACGCATGCGGACATTTCGCTGGGAATCTTCGCGGCTTCCTTTTCCATCGCGCGGCCTTCATCGGTGAGTTTCACGATGACGTTGCGTTCGTCGCGCTTGTCGCGCACGCGTTCTACCAGGCCCTTCGATTCAAGCTTTTTGCAGAGCGGGGTAAGCGTGCCGCTGTCGAGGTGCAGGCGCTGCCCCAGTTGCTTCACCGACGCGCTTTCCTGTTCCCACAGGACCATGAGGGTGATGTACTGCGTATAGGTAATGCCCAGCTTATCGAGGTGCGGCTTGTAGTGCTTTACCACGTCGCGCGCGGCGGCATAGAGGGGGAAGCAAAGCTGA
>JAILNP010000060.1:0-3708 GCA_024691475.1 Eggerthellaceae bacterium | reverse complement strand
AAATGATCGGCGGCCTTCGGGTCGTCGGTTGTTGGTTATTCGCTTGGATGCGGGGCGGGCATGTTCGCGTTCGCAGGTCTTGCGGCCCCCATCGGGACCGAGCTTTCGTTTTCCGCTCGTCTCCCGTTCGCGCTCTCCGAAATGCAACAGGGGGCGCGAAACCGAAGTTCCGCGTCCCCTGTTGCTAGCTTTGTGCTATCGGGTTACTGCAGCAAGTTGGCGATTTCGCCCAGCAGCGGCTCGAAGCTCACGCCGCGGTTCTGGAAATCGGGCTGGTGGCTGGTGACCTTCATGGCGCGTACCACGAAGTCGCTGGCGAAGCGCGTAGCCTCCGCAACGTCGCGGCCGGCCATGACGGCGGCCATCAGGCTGGAAGCGAACAGGTCGCCTGTGCCGTGCAGCATGTAGGGGAGCAGTTCGTTTTCGGTGACGGTGAAGTCTACCGATTCGCCCTGCACGTAGTTGTGAATCTTGCCGTCACCGTGGTCGATGCCCTTCAGCACCACGTTCTTGGCGCCCTTTTCCAGCAGGCCGTCAATCATGCTGTGAACGGTATCTTCGGAGATGTCGGCACCGGGCCATTCGATGCCCAGGATGATGGCGGCTTCGGTGAGGTTGGGCGTAAGGATGTCGGCGCTTGCGGCCAGATCGCTCATGGCCTGGCATAGTTCCGGCGTGTAGGTGGGGTACACCTTGCCATGATCGGCCATAACGGGGTCTACCACGCGAATGGCGTTCGGGTACGTCTCGTAGACGTCGCGAATGCGGTCTACCTGTTCGGGTGCGCCCAAAAAGCCCGAGTACACGGCGTCGATATCCACGCCGATGCCCTTCCATGCGTTCAGGTAGTCTTCCATGATTTCGGTGGTGTCGTGCATGTACCATCCGGGGAAAGCCGTGTGGCTGCTGAACAGGCCCGTTGGGACGGGGCATACGTCGCAGCCCGCTGCCGAGAGAACGGGGATTGCCACGCCGAGCGAGCACTTGCCGTATCCGCACAGATCGTGAATGGCGGCAATGCGAGGAATGTAGGCGCCTTCGCGCTGGTAGAGCGGCTTGTTCAAGGTAATTCCTTCCAGTCTGGTATGATTTCGGCACATTCTACGACTAGGGTACGTTGCAATCAATGCCAAAGTGTCCCTCGGTTACGGTAATTTACGTAAATGACTTTATTCGGCTGGAGCGTGGGCAAAAAAAGAGGACGCCCATAGGGAGTTGGGCGTCCTCTTGCCGAATCGCGTTACGCGCGCGTTTGGGAGGGAATGGCAGCGCCTAGCGCGATGGTGCCAGTGTGGTTCTCTATCGACCCAGGTAGTCGGCGGCGTTCTTCATAGCCAGGCGACCGGAGTTGATGGCCCAGGAAGCTTGCGAACCGGGTGCCGTGGCCACGTCGTAGCTATCGGCGTACAGGCTGCCGGTATCGCAGCCGCCCACGTAGAGGCCCTTGATAGGTTGGCGGTTGTCGTCGACCGCTTCCAGCTTCTCGTTGATTTCCAGGCCGCCAACCGTGGTGTAGTAGCCGTCGGCTACTTCCAGAATCCAGAACGGACCATTGTCGATGGGCGTCAGATATTCCTTGGCCTTGCCGAAGATGGGGTCGGAACCCGAGGCGCAGAATGCGTTGTACTCGTCGACGGTCTCCTTCAGCGTAGCCGGGTCCAGGTTCACTGCCTTGGCCAGGGCTTCGATGCTGTCGGCCTTGTGCACGGAATCCAGGCTTTCCAGCTGGCTGCGCGCGTCGGACATGGGCTTGCCGGGCGTACCGAAGGTGAACACGGTGCCGTAGGGGCCGTTCTGCTCCCATGCTGCCAGGTCCTCTTCGCGGAAGATGACGTAGGTGAGTTCCTGGTCGCGGCAGGCAATACCGCCAGCTGCGAAGTTGCCGATCCACAGGTCTTCGGCGATGAAGCGCTTGCCCAGCTGATTGACCCACAGCGTAGGCTGCACCGAAGCGGAGTAGGCGTCGGTTGCCCACTTGGCGCCGATGGCCGCGGGGCCGCACCACATAACCGTGCCGTAGCCTTCGGAAAGGGCAACGCCGGCGTCGACGCCCATGCGGATGCCGTCGCCATCGCGACCGGGAGTGCCCAGGGAAACGAGGTTTTCGTTGACCGTGTAAGGCGAAACGGCATGCAGGAAGTCCATGTTGCTCGAGAAGCCGCCCGAGGCGATCATGACCACGGGGGCGTTGATTTGGATGACCTTCCCGCTGCTGTTCTCGGCCAGCACGCCCGTGACCTTCCCGTTATCTACCAGGATCTTCTTTGCGCCCGTCGATTTCATGATGTTGGCGTTAGTGGCTTCGGTGGCCTTGCGCAGGCTGGCCGTGAAGTAGGCTCCCGGGCTCGACGCGCTCTCGTCGTAGTAATAGACATGCCATGCAAGATTTCCGCCGTAGTCAACCACTGCGCGGAACGTGCAGCCATGGTCTTCGCACCACTGGATGGTCTCGGCGGTCTGGCTGAAGAAGTTGTAGTACAGCTCCGTCGAGGGGATGTAATGATGGTAGTTCACGCAGCGGCGCACCGCTTCTCCTACCGTGCCCGTGTCGCCAGCTTCCTTCTGCCAGTGCGACTCCACGCCAAACATGCCCTCGGTTGCGCTGAAGGCGCCGCCCAGCTCACCGGCCTTTTCCAGCAGGACAACACTCATGCCTAGCTCGGTGGCCTCGATGGTGGCTGCCATGCCGGTGCCGCCGCCACCGATGATGCATACATCGGCTTCGACAGTTTCGGTGGGCTCGCCTACGGAGTCGAGTGCCCAAACGTCCGTTTTCGCCTGCTGGGCAATGACCTTGGGAATGCTGCTGTCGGTCGTGGTGCTTGCAGTCGAGCTCTTGCTGCTTGAGGACGACGTCTGCTGCGAGCTGCAGCCAGCCAGTCCGGCGGTGGCGAGGCCCGCTGCGGCAATTCCTGCGCCAGCGAGGAATCCTCTTCGAGAAATGCGATTCTCCATGTTGTACCCTCTCTCCCATTACCTTGCCCCCGCTCGTTTGAACGGGGCATTCTCTTTCGAGAATCTTCGAGTACAATGTTTGCATTCGCGAGGGATGCGAGCCATCAACTGTTTGTCCGAGACGAACAACTCGCAGTTTCGCGACACATAGAGAGCGCCTGCTTAATCTTCAACTGGAGGGGGAGAGGATATGAGGCTGGAACAGCTCGAATACTTCGCACTGACGTACGAAACGAAAAGTTACGCAGCTGCGGCGAAGCAGATTCCCATGACCCCGCAGGGGTTGTCCAAATCAATGCATTCTCTTGAAACGGAGCTAGGGGTTCCCCTGTTCGTGGTGAGTGAAAATGGCGATTTGGAGCCCACGCCCTATGCCGATGACGTGCTTGCCTTCGCCCGTCGATACGATACGAGTTATACCTCGTTGAAGGATTCGATCAAGCGTCGCTTGGATGCCGAGCGTGGCCAGGTGGAAGTGGGTATATGCCTGGGAATTTTAGGGTATCTGGGCCCCGATTTTATCGAGGGCTTCTCGGCGGCGTATCCGAATATCACCCTGCGCTACTACGAGCTGAGCGACGCCGTTTGCGACGAGCGCTTACGAAAGGGCGATTTCAATCTTGCGCTCACCATTGCGCCGTACGAAACCGACTTCCTGACGGAGGAGCTGTATTCGACATCGGTGTTTTACTGGTTGAACGCGAGCGACCCGCTTGCCCAGAGGGAGTCCCTCCTCATCGAGGACTTTGAGGG
>JAILNP010000053.1:0-2678 GCA_024691475.1 Eggerthellaceae bacterium | reverse complement strand
CATGCGGTTCGTCGCACGATTCCTGCTCCACGTAGTTGGTGCCCACGAACGCAGGGGCAGCGGCTAGCTTGGCAAGCAGCTGCGCATCGTCGAGGGTTTCCGTGGAAAGGACAGCCATCTGGGCACCCGCATTGCGAATATGGCGCACCAGGGCACGCGTGTCGATGCCCTCGATACCCACCACGCCATTGCGCGCGAGGAACGCCGGGAAAGATTCAGCGGATCGCCAGTTGCTGGGCGTGTAGCACATGTCGCGCACCACCATGCCGCGCAGGGCCGTATGGTCGCGCTGCACGTCGTCGGGGCAAACACCGTAATTGCCAATCTGGGGATACGTCATGGTGACGATCTGGCCGGCGTAGCTGGGATCGGTGGCCACTTCCAAGTACCCCGTCATGGAGGTATTGAAGCACACCTCGCCGAACACCTCGCCCGTGGCACCGCAGGAATACCCCGCCCAAATGGTGCCGTCGGCAAGCGCCAGCTTCGCGGGCACGCGCGTGGGCTTCGACGTGCCAGCCAGGAGCTTGTCTGAAATCTTGCTCATGCTTTTCCTTCCCGGCGCAAAAAATGCGCCCCGTCAACTGACAAGGCGCAGTAAGCCCAAAGGGCCATATGATTCGTTTTGCGCACCTTATCGGTCTCTCTGTACCGCTCTTAAAGGCTTTTTGGAAGTATACGCCTATATGCATAGATGCACCGAGTTCATGCGTGCACGTTCATAGAACGTCTAGATTATGCAGAAAGACACCGACCGCAAAAGCAGTCGATGCCTTTCCCATGCGTATGCGAAGCGCCCGCACGCGACGAGCAACCAGCGCTTGCGCTATTCCACGATGGCGCCGTCGCGCAACGTGGGCACGCCGCCCACGAACACGTCGGTAGCGCGGCCCGTGAGCGTAGCGCCAATGAAGCCGGAGTTCTTCGCCTTGCTGCAGAAGTCGTCCACGGAAACCGTCCATTCGACTTCGGGGTCGATGACCGTGAGGTCAGCCACGGAGCCTTCCTGAATGGTAACCGGGTCGACCTGAATGATGCTGCGCGGGTTCACGGCCATGAGCTGCACCATCTGGGCGTAATCCATAACGCCCGTGCGAACCAGCTGCGTGAGCACCAGGCCCAGCGAGGTTTCCAGGCCCGTCATGCCGAAGGCGGCAATGGCGAACTCGCAATCCTTTTCCCAGTCGGTGTGCGGTGCATGGTCGGTGACGATGCAGTCGATGGTGCCATCGAGCACGCCGGCGGTTACGGCCAGACGGTCTTCCTCGGTGCGCAGCGGCGGGTTCACCTTCAGATAGGTGTTGTACGTATCGTCGATGGCGTCTTCATTCAGGAACAGGTGATGCGGCGTGGCTTCAGCCGTAACGGGCAGACCCTCGGCCTTCGCCTGACGTACCAGATCAACGCCGCGCGCCGTGGTGATGTGCTGAATGTGCAACGGCGTGCCGGTAAGGCGGCACAGAGCGATATCGCGCGCGATCTGCAGCTCCTCGCCTTCCGCCGGCCAGCCGAGCATGCCCAGGCGCGTGCTGCACACGCCCTCGTTCACCACGCCGTCGCCCACCAGGTCTTCGTCCTGACAGTGAGACATGACGACCTTGCCGAACTGGTTGGCGTAATCCATGACGCGGCGCATCATGCCTGCGCCCTGCACGCCATGGCCATCGTCGGTGAAGGCAACGGCGCCATGACGCACCATATCGCCCATTTCGGAAAGCGTCTCGCCCGCCAGGCCCTGCGTGCAGGAGCCCACCACGTGAACGCGACACTTCCCCACCTTTTCGGCCATGCGCTGCACGTATTCGACCGTGATGGCATTGTCGATGGTGGGCTTGGTGTTGGGCATGCAAGCCACGGCGGTGAAGCCACCATGCGCAGCGGCGCGCGTGCCGCTGGGGATGTCTTCCTTCTGCTCCTGACCTGGGTCGCGCAGATGCACGTGGATGTCTACCAGACCGGGCGTGACAACCTTGCCCGCGCAATCGATCTCTTCGGCGTTGGCGGCGGAAAGGCCCTTGCCCACCTGGGCAATCTTGCCGTCCTCAACAAGGATGTCGCAAACTTCGTCGAGTTCGACCTGCGGGTCGACTACGCGTGCGTTCTTAAGCAGAAAGGCCATTATCGCTCCCTCCCAACAGCAGGTACAGCGCAGCCATGCGCGTGCAAATACCCGCGTACACCTGATCAAGAATGACCGAACGCTCAGGATGGTCGGCCATGTAGCTATCGAGTTCCACGCCACGATTGATGGGGCCAGGATGGCACACGATGGCGTCGGGCTTCATGAACTTCTCGCGCTCGCGCGTGAGCCCGAACAGCATGTTGTATTCGCGCAGGCTGGGGTACGGCGCACCTTCCAGGCGTTCGCGCTGAATGCGCAGCATGTAGACCACGTCGAGTTCCGGCAGCGCCTCGTTCAGGTTGGCCGTTACGTGGTCGGCGCCCAGCACGTCGGGACGCGCGGGAAGCAGCGTATTCGGGGCAATGACGGTGACTTCCGCACCCATGATCTTCAACGCGGGGATAAGCGAACCGCATACGCGGCTGTGGCCGATGTCGCCCACGATGCCCACGTGCAGCTTGTCGAGGCTGCCCTTGGCACGCCAGATGCTAAACAGGTCGAGCAGCGCCTGCGTAGGATGCTGGTGCTTGCCGTCGCCGGCGTCGATGACGGCAGC
>JAILNP010000046.1:0-6582 GCA_024691475.1 Eggerthellaceae bacterium | reverse complement strand
GTCCGACGCGGAAGATAAGCTCTACTTCAAGAGCCTTACCGATTCCAGCATCCAGCTGGGGAAGAACGACCTTACCATTCGTGTGTCCTTCGACGCCGATGCGCGTACCGTCACCGTTTCCGACAACGGCCTGGGCATGGACAAAGACGGCCTGGATGCGAACTTGGGCGTTATCGCCCATTCCGACAGCCTGGAGTTCAAGACGGCGCAGGCTGCCAATGCTGCGGTCGCTGCCGACGAAGCCGCAAGCGCCGAGGATGATGAGCGCGAGGAATCCGCCCAGGTAAATGACGTGGACATCATTGGCCAGTTCGGCGTGGGCTTCTATTCCGCGTTCATGGTGGCCAAGAAGGTGCGCGTGGTGACGCGCAAGTACGGCGACGAGCAGGCCTGGGTCTGGGAAAGCGATGGCGTGGAAGGCTACACCATCGAGCCGGGCGAGAAGGAAGGCCACGGCACTGACGTCATCCTGTACCTGAAGGACAACACCGACGAGGAAAGCTTCGACACCTTCGCCAGCGAATTTGGCCTGAAGGACCTGATCAAGCGCTATAGCAACTACGTGCGCTATCCCATTCAGATGATGTGCACGAAGAGCCGTCAGAAGCCGAAGCCCGAAGATGCGGGCGACGACTACAAGCCCGAATGGGAATCGTATTCCGAACTGGAAACTATCAACTCCATGACGCCCATTTGGAAGCGTCGCAAGAGCGAGGTCTCGCAGGACGAGTACAACGAGTTCTACAAGAGCCAGTTCCATGACTTCACCGACCCCGCGCGCACCGTTTCCGTGCATGCCGAGGGCGCCATTTCCTACGACGTGCTGCTGTTCATTCCCGGCCGCGCGCCGTTCGACCTGTATAGCAAGGATTACCAGAAGGGCCTGGAGCTCTACAGCAGCAACGTGCTCATTATGGACAAGTGCGAAGAGCTGGTTCCCGATTACTACAACTTCGTGCGCGGCGTGGTGGACAGCCAGGACCTTACGCTCAACATCAGCCGCGAGACGCTGCAGCATAACAGCCAGCTGCGCGCCATCGCCCACAAGGTCGAGAAGAAGATCACCGGCGAGCTGAAGAAGATGCGCGACAACGAGCGCGAAGACTACGAGAAGTTCTTCGAGAACTTCGGCCGTGGCCTGAAGTACGGCATCTATAGCACGTATGGTTCCGCCAAGGGCGAGCTGGGCGAACTTTTGCTGTTCTACTCGGCCAAGCAGGAAAAGATGGTCACGCTCGACGAGTACATCGAGGCTATGCCCGAAGACCAGAAGGCCATCTACTATGCCGCCGGCGAAAGTGCCGAGCGCCTGCAGAAGATGCCCATGGTCACCGGCGTCCTGAGCCGTGGCTACGACGTGTTGCTGTGTACGCAGGACGTGGATGACTTCTGCATGCAGGCCATGATGAACTACAACGAGAAGGATCTGAAGAACGTTGCCAGTGGCGACCTGGGTCTGGAAAGCGAAAGCGACAAGACGGCAGCCGAGGAGGCCACCAAGGAGCACGAGGCCCTGTTCACGGCCATGAAGGACGCCCTGGGCGACAAGGTTGTGCGCGTAGCGGTGTCGCCGGTGCTCACCGACGCGCCTGCCGCCATTACCTCCGAGGGCCCCGTGAGCCTGGAGATGGAGAAGATCATGGCGGGCATGCCCGATGCCAACGGCATGCCGCATTCGCAGCGCGTGCTGGAGGTCAACGCCAAGCACGACGTGTTCAAGGCGCTTGCCGCCGCTCAGGAAGCGGGCGATTCGCAGAAGGTTTCCGACTACACCGAGCTGCTGTATGAGCAGGCGCTGCTCATGGAGGGGTTGCCCATCGACGATCCGGTGGCATTCGCCCAGCGTGTTTGCGCGCTCATGAAATAACTCGCTCGCGGGGCGGGGTGGGGCATGCGCCTTCGGGGTGCTTGCCCTATCGCTCCGCAGAGAGCGCTTGTTCGTTTGGGGAACGAGGGGCTGCACCCTCGTTCCCCCTTTGCGTTTTCGCGGGCTTATGCCCGCATGCTCGTTCAAATTGTTAGGGTAGACTAACTATACTGCAAATCGGAGCATTTCTGCGTTGTGGAGTGGCACGCGCAGGGTCGTGCCCCTAAAGTTTCCCCCGTTGTCTACTTGGAGCGAGCGATGGTTTTCCCTGGAACAGAGTTTGTCCTTCCCGAAGGGTGGCACGTTGATGCCGCAGGTGAGGGAAGGTGGAGACTGCATTGTGACGCGGTCGGAGAACGTGCGGATATCGTGGTGCACGTGCTTGCGCCGGGGCTTATTCTGCTTGATATCGATCTGGCGTGTTACTCGATGCCTGCGTTTGGCATGATGGAGTCTCGCGTGCTTATGATGAATTGGTGCGCGAGGGGGCGGTGCGAGGTCGATCTTGGGCCGTACGGCTCTGCCGTCGAAGAGGCGGGCCTGTTTTGCGTTTCCTCCACGATGCCAACGGCGTTTGCCTACCCACTTGGCGCGTATCGGGGGTTCGAAGTGCTCTTCGACCCGAACGTCCTTGGCGGTGATGCCCAGGCGCTGTTCGATTGTCTCTCCATCGACGTGCGCAAGGTGGAGCGGCGCTTGTGTGCCTCGACGCCCGCTCTTACCGTGTCACCCACGGGTGCGTTGTCTCATGTTATTGCCAGCCTGGCGGATTCCCTCGATGATGCGTCCGTGGCGCGCGAAACGCTGCTTTCGGGCGTGTGCCATTTGCTGACCCTCCTGTCGTCGGTTGACGTGCGTCCACAGCGGGTTTCCTCCGCGTATCTGCGGCGCAGCCAGCGCGATCTGGCGCGCATACTTCACGATGCCATTCTCGAAGAGCCTAGGTGTGCGGGGCTGCCCGCGTCGATTGCCGCAGATTACGGCGTGGGAGAGGCCACTCTGCGTTCCTATTTCGGACGTATGTACGGCGAGGCTCCAGCTGCCTTCGCGCGACGGGTTGTCCTTGGGGCTGCGGCGTCCCAGCTCTCCTCGACCTCTCATTCGGTGAGCGATATCGCCGCCGCAAGCGGGTATAGCAATCCAAGTAAGTTTTCCGCTGCCTTCAAGCGGGAATATGGCGTAAATCCGTTGGAATACCGCCGCGCGAAGCGGTTAGGTGCAGATGCGGTCCCGTGTGCTGCGGGGCGTAGATAGAAAGGGGATTCATGGGTGCGTTGAATGAGGCGAAGGCTGGCACTTCGGTGCGGGTGAAGGGCGTCGAGGGCAGCTTGCGCTTGCTCACGCGTCTGTCGAGCGTGGGCATTGTGCCTGGTGACGTTATTACGGTCGAGCGTAATGACAGGCATCGTCCGGTGCTGGTGCGCGAGCGGGATACGCTGCTTGCGCTAAATCGCGAGGAAGCGGGCCGCATTCAGGTCGAGGAGGTGGCCTAGCATGGAAGCCACGATGAGGCTCGCGCTGCTCGGACAGCCTAATGCGGGAAAGTCCACCCTCTTCAACGGGCTAACGGGAAGCCACCAGCGCGTGGGCAACTGGCCGGGTAAGACGGTCGAGAAGAAACTGGGCATGTGCACGCATGGTGGCGTGACGTATAGCGTATGCGACCTACCTGGGGCGTACAGCCTGTCGGCCATGAGCGAAGAGGAACAGGTAACGCAGGCGTATATCGAAAATGGAGAAGCGGACGTCGTCTGCATCATGGTCGATGCCTCCCAGCTTGCGCGCAGCTTGTACATGGTTGCCGACTTCGCGGGAACGAACGTGCCCTGCGTTCTCGTGCTGAACATGATTGACGTGGCGCGGAGCCAGGGGAAGACCATTGATGCCAGCTTGCTGCGCAGCAGGCTGGGCGTGCCGGTTGTCAAGATGTCGGCCAATGACGGCGTATACTACGACGAGCTTATGGCGGCAGTGGATCGCGCCGCGCGTGACCATGCATGCGTTTCGGTCGATGAGCTGCGCGATTTGTACGAAGAGCGCTCTCCCGAATGGGTGAGCGCGTATGGGCGCATGGGCTGCGATGGTGCCAATTCGGGGCGCTTCGATGCGGCGTGGCTTGCTGCCCGCGAGGCTTCCAGAACGGAACAGGGGGCCGTCAACTGCGCTTCCGCGCGCTTTCTGTGGGTCGATCGCATGCTCGAGGGCGTGCAGACGACTACGACCGTCAACGCGCCCAGGTTCTTTGCTTGGCTGGACGCCGCGCTCATGAGCGCGCGATGGGGCAAGCTCGTGGGCGTTCTGGTATGCGTGCTTGCCCTTGTGGCGGGCATTGCTTGCGGGGCGCCCCTTATGATGCTCGGGCAGATTCCCATTGCCCTTGCGTCGCCCATTGCCGAGGGCCTCGTGTCGGTGGGCATCCCCGACTTCGTGGTGAGCTTCATTGCAAGCGGCCTGATGACCGTGCTGTATTTCGTGCTCTCCATGGCTGGGTTCGTCTTTGGCATCACCTTCATTTTCGGCATTCTGGATGAAGTGGGCATTGTCGCTCGCATTAGCTACCTATTTGACGGAACCATGAGCAAGCTGGGTCTTCCCGGTAAGGTGATGATGCCCTTCCTGTCGGGGTTTGGCTGCAATATCGCGTCGGTTACCGGTATGCGCGTGGTCGATTCGTGGGGGCAGCGCGTTTTGGGCATTGCTATGTGCTGGGCTGTTCCCTGCGGTTCGACGATGGCCATCATACCCACGCTTGGCTTCGCGTTTTTCGGACCCGTTGGCATGTTTGGCGTTGTGCTGGGGATTGCCGTGGGCATTCCCCTGGTCATGCTGCTCATTGCCAAGGTGTTTGGCGGGAAGCTGGCGCCAGCCGATCAGCGCGCTGGCTTGGTTATGGAGCTCCCTCCGTATCACAAGCCCCGCTTCAAGCCGTTGCTGCTTCTTGCTTTGCGCAACTACCGAAGCATTGCCTGGCGCGCCTTCAAGGTGATCCTCGTCGTGTCTGCCGTGTTCTGGCTGCTTACGTATTCGGCAACGGGGTATATCGACGACAGCTTGGTGGGTTCCATCGGCTCGGCGATTGAGCCGGTCACGAGCGTGTTTGGCATGGGATGGCGCACGTTTGTGGCGTTCCTTGGTTCGTTGATGGCGAAAGAGGCCATGCTGGGCGTGCTTGCCGCGTTGTTTGCTTCGGCCGATCCGTCCATGATGGCTGCGGCGTCCGGTGCGGCTGCGACGGGCTTCACGCCGTCGACGCTGGCAAGCCAGATTTCCGGGCCCGAGGCGCTCGCGTTCTTGTTTGCCTGCGCATTCAACGTGCCGTGCGTCATGACGATGGGCGCTAGCTATTCCGAGACGCATTCGTTGAAGTGGACGCTGATCATTGCACTGTTCTACTTCGTCATGGCCCTTTGCATAGGGTTCGTGGTGTTCCACGTGGCGTCGTTGTTCATGTAGCGGGCGCGCACGTCGTTGCAAGCGGGGCAAACGCTTGCAACGTGATTCCAATCTTGCTTGCTTCTGGCCGGGCCCGGGTGATTACCTGGGCCCGGTTTGCTTCGTTTTGTTCCCCTTGGGCCTAGAATGTGTTCGCTTTTCCGTTCGACGTGCAATTGTCGTTTGACGTACGGTAAAAGAACGGTAGAATTCATTTAAGTTATGACTGAAGTAAATGAACGGACATCCATCGATTTCGGAATTGCCTTGAAGGCGCTGGCGGAGCCAACGCGTTTCAAGATTGCCCAGTTGCTGCTTGAACGGCATCACTGCTCGCGTTCCATTTCGAAGACGCTTGGCATCAGCGAATCGGCCGTGTCTCAGCATATGTCGGTGCTGAAGAAGGCCGGCTTGGTCGAGGGCTTTCGTCATGGGTATCACGTGCACTACGTGCTGCGCCCCGAGGCGCTTCGCGCGATGGTTGCGCATCTCGAGCAGTGGATTGATCGCACGGAACGCATCGAGGATTGCCACGAGACGAACCCGTGCCGCTTCAAGTTGGACGACGGCACGAATGGGTGCTTGTACCGTTCGGAATAGACGAGAGAAGAGAGAGGCGCGTCCATGAAGCTTGCCATCCCTAGTGAAACCGATGCCCAGCTGGAAAGCGTGCGCAGTGGCCATTTTGGCCATACGCCGTACTTCACCATCGTGAGCTTCGACGAGGATATGAACATCCTTGGCACCGAGGCCGTGAAGAATGTCGACCACGATCAGTATGGTTGCGGCGGCGTTATCGATTACGTGCTTGGTCTGGGCGTCGATGGCATTCTTACCGTGGGCATGGGCATGCCGCCGCTGATGCGCTTCACGCAGAATGGCGTGACGGTCTATTCCGAAACGCAGACCCCCAAGGTGGGCGACGTTGCGCAGCTGTTCGCAGAGGGCAAGGTCAATGTCATGTCCCCCGAGGCGGCGTGCCGCCACTAGCGGGGCATTAGAGTAAGCGCTTCCGTTTGCTGTTGGCGTTGGTCTGGGTGGTGCTCCATTCGGGCCAACGCCCTTTTGCGCGTTGGCGTACACGTGCGTTTCGCTGGCGCAACAGCAAGGTCATGTGCGGATTGTGAGGGCGCATAGGGGTGTTGCGCACTGCAGGAAATTCCTTTATACTCCTACCTTGCGTTTCGCAATGAAACGAGGTTTGCCAACGTGGCTCAGCTGGTAGAGCAACGCACTCGTAATGCGTAGGTCAGCGGTTCGAATCCGCTCGTTGGCTCCAGAAA
>JAILNP010000188.1:0-31054 GCA_024691475.1 Eggerthellaceae bacterium | reverse complement strand
GGGTACAGGCGCTTGATGCGCACGAGGTCGTCGCCCACGGCTGCAATGAACGACAGGTGATTGTCCTTCGTCATGGGATGGGCGATGGATACGTGCTGGCGTCCGTCGATGGTGCTGATGGTGGCCTCAAGGCCGTTTTCGCCCCGTTGCGCGGGCAGCGGGTCGAGCGCGTTCCCGCAGCAGCCTACGACCGCTTCTCCCATCGACCAGACGATGTTTCCGCAGTCGGGGCATGCATAGAAGACGCTGCGTTTCGCGTTTGCCGATGCATTTTCGTTCGTGGTGTCCTTCCAGCGCTTCAGCGTGGGCATAACGGCACCCATGAACGAGACTGCCTCTTCCTGCGTATACCCTGTGGCCTCCATGAGGTAGGGAACGTTTCGCTCGATGAGGTCGTCAAGGCCGGGGCTCGTGAACTCTCCGTCTTTGTAGCACCAGGCGCAGTAATCGCGGTTCTCCGATCCGTCGGCGTTCGTGCCGTAGGGCATGTTCGGTACGCTGAAGGGCGTGCCGCAGCATTGGCAGGCAGGTTCGTCGGGAAGGCCAAGCAAGTCTACGACGGGAATGCCCAGTACGCTTGCAAGCAGCTTGCGCATGTCGATGCTTGGCTCGCTATCGCCGTTTTCCCAGCGGCTCACGGCCTGGCGGGTTACGTACACCTTCGCGGCGAGCTGCTCTTGCGTATATCCTGCTTCTTGGCGTGCGGCTTTCAGTGCTTCGCTCGGTGTCATGATGCTCTCCTTTCCCTGTGTTGCTTCAAGCATACGGGCGGGAGAGGGCGAAGTCACGCAATGAATGATTGCGTTCGCCTGCACGCCCTTTAACGGAAAAACGCCTCCCGGCTCGTGCGAGCGGAAGGCGTTTGTGTGCTGCGCTATGCGATGCGGTTTCCTACGAGTCGAAGAACTCCAGGCCGTTGTCGAGCGTGAGTCGTTCGGTCATGGGGTAGTCGAAGATGAGGTCCTTATCGGCGCCCTCCAGGTACTTCACGTACTTGTCGGCTTCCCACTTGGCCATAGGCAGGTCGTGCATGAGGTAGTTGCCGCAGTTCTCGGGCTGAGCGCCGGGAACCTCGCCCTCGAAGTCGCGCATGTACTTGAACGAGTCGAGGATGATGTCGAACATGTCGCGCGAGGCGGGATGGCCCTTCACGATGATGTAGAAGCCAGTGAGGCAGCCCATGGGGCCCCAGTAGACCAGCTTGTCATTCCATACGGGGTGATTGCGCAGGTAGGTGGCAATCACGTGCTCCATGGTGTGCATGGCGGCAGGCGCGATGGCGGGTTCCGCATTCGGCTTCTTCACGCGAATGTCGAACGTGGTTACCGTTTCGCTGCCCAGCGTATCCACGCGGCTTTCGAAAATGCCGGGGACGATGCGATTGTGGTCCACGGAAAAGCTCGGGATCAGGTCCATGCTCTAGTCCTCCTTCGGATTGATTCGGTGTTCCTGTTGCATAGTAAGCCGTAAGCGGGCTATTTGGAACGAGAAGTTACGAAATCGGCGGTAATTCCAAGTGCCCGGCTAGGAATTACCGCTGAGATAGCGTGTGCTTACATGTCGAACAGCGTCATGCGGTCGCCGTCGGAAATGACGATGCCCGGGGAAGGCAGCTTGGCGACGACGAAGTGCGAAGCGTCCGCTTCCGCTCCCAGGAATTCCGCGGGTTCGCCCACGGCGATGATCTCGCGACCGTTCTTGCAGGTGAAGGCAACCAAGCCCTGGGTGTTGTTGGTGGTCTTCGTCTTCAGCAGCGAGGTGTTGAACGTGATCATGCGGTTGTCGTTGGAAAGCAGCGTGACGTCCTGATCCTGGGAAAGGATGATGGCGCCGATGAGCGGACTGCCCACGTAGATGGCGTTCTTCAGCTTCTTGCGGTTCTGCTTGGTCTTGTAGCCCGCGAGCGCCACGCGTGCGGCGCGGCCATTGCGGAACAGGTAGAGCACATCGTTGTTGTAGTCGCCCGGGTCGAGCACGTGGATGATGTTCTCTCCGTCTTCCAGCTCTAGCTCGGTGGGCAGGAACGTGCCCAGGTCGGCCGATTTCGTGTCGGAAAGGGTGCTGACCTTCAGCTTGTAGCACTGGCTCTTGTCGGTGAGGACCATGAGCTCGCTCTTGTTTGCCGACGGGAATTCCAGCCACACGGAGTCGCCGTCTTTGTACTTCAGGTCGGCGCCGGAACGAAGCACGCGGTCGGTGAGCTTCTTCAGGTAGCCTTCCTTCGAAACCATGATGGTAACGGGATAGTCCTCGATTTCGGGCTCCAGGGAAACTTCGACGATTTCCTCAGCGGCCACGATGCCCGTCTTACGCGGCGTGACGTACTTCTTGTTGATGGCGGCCAGCTCGTCGTAGATGACCTTCTTGACGTTCTTGTCGCTGCTCAGGATCTCGTTCAGCTTGGCGATTTCCTCGTCGAGCGTTTCGATGTCCTTGGTGCGGTTCAGGATGTACTCGCGGTTGATGTTGCGCAGCCTAATGTTTGCCACGTATTCGGCCTGCACCTGGTCGATGTTGAAGCCCTTCATGAGGTTGGGCACAACGTCAACTTCCAGCTCGGTGTGGCGGATGATGTCCACGGCCTTGTCGATGTCGAGCAGGATGGCTTCCAGGCCGTGCAGCAGGTGCAGCTTCTCGGTCTTCTTGTTCAGGTCGAACTGCACGCGTCGGCGGGTGGACTGCACGCGCCAGGCAACCCATTCGGTAAGGATCTCGCGCACGCCCATGACCTTGGGATAGCCGTCTACCAGCACGTTAAAGTTGCAGCTGAAGGTGTCCTGCAGCGTGGTCATCTGGAACAGCTTGCCCATAAGCTGCTCGGGGTCGGTACCGCGCTTCACGTCGATGGCGATGCGCAGGCCAGAAAGGTCGGTCTCGTCGCGGATGTCGGAAATCTCGCGCACCTTGCCTTCCTTGGAAAGCTTGATGATACGGTCGATGATGACGTCGGTTTTGGTGGTGTACGGAATCTCGTAGATTTCGATGATGCGCTCGTCGGGCAGGTAGCGCCAGCGGGAACGCAGCTGGAAACCACCCAGACCCGTGTTGTACACGCGCTCCATTTCCTCGCGCTTGTAGATGAGCTCGCCGCCCGTGGAGAAGTCTGGGGCGGGCATGCTCTGGAACAGGTCGTAGTCGGGGTCCTTTAGGAAGTGCATGGTGGCATCGCAGACTTCGTTTAGGTTGAAGCCGCAGATGTCGCTGGCCATAGCAACGCCAATGCCCTTGTTTGCGGAAACGAGCACGTTGGGGAATGCGGTGGGCAGCAGGCGCGGTTCTTGCATGGCGCCGTCGTAGCTGTCCACGAAGTCCACCGGGTCCTTGTCGATGTCCTTGAAGACCTCGGCGCAGATGGGGGAGAGCTTTGCCTCGGTATAACGCGAGGCGGCGTAGCTTAGGTCGCCCGAATAGTACTTGCCGAAGTTGCCCTTGGACTCTACGAACGGCGTGAGCAGGGCTTCGTTACCCGAGGCCAGACGCACCATCGTCTCGTAGATGGCGGCGTCGCCGTGCGGGTTCAATTTCATGGTCTGGCCCACGATGTTGGCGCTCTTCTGGCGGGCGCCATTCAGCAGGCCCATCTTGTACATGGTGTAGAGCAGCTTGCGGTGCGAGGGCTTGAAGCCGTCGATTTCGGGGAACGCACGAGACACGTTGGTGCTCATGGCGTACGGCATGTAGTTGACCTCGAGCGTTTGGGTGATGGGCTGTTCCAGCACCTCGGAATGCAGGCCGATGACGTTCGGGTTGTCTACGTGCTTCTTTTTGGGAGTGGATTTCTTCTTGCTAACAGCCATGACGCCTCCTTACTGCAGATCCAGCTGGTCGAGATACTCTTTGCCGTGTTCGGCGATGTGCTTCTTGCGACCCGCATCGTCGTTGCCCAGCAGCAGGTTGAACATGTGCTCCATCTGTTCCACGTCTTCCGGAAGCACCTTGATGAGGCGGCGCGTATCTGGGTTCATGGTGGTGAGCCACATCATGTCGGGATCGTTCTCACCAAGACCCTTGGAGCGGTTGATCGAGCACTTCTGGTCGCCGATTTCCTCCAGGATCTTGTTCTTTTCCATGTCGGTGTAGGCGAAGTACGTCTTCTCCTTGCAGTTGATCTCGTACAAGGGCGATTCGGCGATGAAGACGTAGCCCTCGCGAATGAGCGTGGGCACCAGGCGGTAGAGCATGGTCAGGATGAGCGTGCGGATGTGGTAACCGTCGACGTCGGCGTCTGTGCAGATGATGACCTTGTTCCAGTTCAGGTTTTCTAGGTCGAAGGTGCCCAGGTTCTTCAGGCGCTTGTCGTTTACCTCTACGCCGCAGCCTAGCACGCGCAACAGGTCCATGATGATTTCCGACTTGAAGATGCGCGGGTAGTCTTCCTTCAGGCAGTTCAGGATCTTACCGCGAACGGGCATGACGCCCTGGAACTCTGCATCGCGCGAAGTGCGGCAAGCGCCCGCTGCAGAGTCGCCCTCTACGATGTAGACTTCGCGACGTGTGCGGTCCTTCGAGCGGCAGTCGATGAACTTCTGCACGCGGTTGGCCATGTCGGTCTTCTGCTGCAGGTTCGTCTTGATGCTCTGGCGCGTCTTTTCCGCGTTTTCGCGCGAGCGCTTGTTGATGAGCACCTGCTCGACGATCTTGTCGGCCTGCGTCTTATTCTCGATCAGATAGGTTTCCATCTGCTCTTTGATGAAGGCGGTCATGGCCTGCTGGATGAACTTGTTGTTGATGGCCTTCTTGGTCTGGTTCTCGTAGCTGGTTTGCGTGGAGAAGCAGTTGGTCACCAGCACCAGGCAGTCCTGAACGTCTTGCCACTTGATGGCGCTCTCGTTCTTCTTGTACTTGCCCGCCTTTTTGATGGCGGCGTCGATGGCGCTGGTGAATGCGCTGCGCGCTGCCTTTTCGGGCGATCCGCCGTTTTCCAGCCACGAGGAGTTGTGGTAGTACTCCTGCAGCTGCATGCCGCGCGAGAAGCAGAAGCATGCGGTGATCTTCACGTTGTAGTCGGGCAGGTCGTCTCGGTCGCGACCGCGGCGGTTCGTTTCGATGAAGAACGGCTCGGTCAGGTAGTCGTGATTGGTCTTTTCCAGGATGTAGTCCTCGATGCCCTTGGGGTAGCAGTATTCCTGCTCCTCGAAACCATCGATGCCCTCTACGCGCAGGCGGAACGTGACGTTGGCGTTTACCACGGCCTGACGGCGCAGCGTTTCCTCGAACCATTCGCGCGGAATGTCGATGGCGGTGAAGACTTCCAGGTCGGGGCGCCATTTGATGGTGGTGCCCGAACGCTTCTCGTCGGTGGGCTCTACGTTCAGGGCCTTCTTCTTCGAGCCAATGACCTTGCCCTTTGCGAAGTGCAGGTCGTATTTGTTGCCTTCACGCCATACGGTTACGTCCATGTATTCGGAAGCGTATTGCGTGGCGCAGGAACCCAGGCCGTTGGTGCCCAGGGAGTAGTCGTAGTCGCCGCCGTCGTTGTTGTCGTATTTGCCGCCGGCGTAGAGTTCGCAGAATACGAGTTCCCAGTTGAATCGCTTTTCGCTGGGGTTCCAGTCGAGCGGGCAACCACGGCCGTTGTCCTCTACCTGAATGGAGCCATCTGCGAATTTGGTAACCGTGATGAGGTTGCCATAGCCCTGGCGGGCTTCGTCGACCGAGTTGGACAGGATTTCGAATACCGCATGCGCGCATCCGTCGAGGCCGTCGGATCCAAAGATGACCGCGGGGCGCATGCGCACGCGCTGCTCGTCTTTGAGCTGGCGAATGCTGTCATTGCCATAGCTTGCCGTGCTTTTTGCCATAGTGTCGCTTTCGTATCGAGTGTGATTCTGTGCTGGCGGCGTCGATTGCGTTTGACCAGACGCACGCGCCGCAAATCAATAATGATACTCAAAGCTGCTTCGTTGGGTAAATAAAATACACTTCTCCCATACGCCATGGGGGAGAATGCCCTGATTTTCGCGCGCCTGAGTAATGCTTTTCTGCATTAAATCTTCATATGCCATTTCACCAAGTTAGGCTAGACTAACCACAAAAGCGTTACCGGGAATCATACGTGCTTCTGATTCCCAATTCTCTGTTCGACCTACGGGTATTGCATGCTACGGGGTCCTTGGCTTTGTCTTGCCTCGCCGTGTGCAAGAAAGGGTGAGATGCGAATGTCGTATTACGATTCGGTACGAGATAGGTCTGTCGTCCAGATGGTGAGGGATGCCCTCGCGTGGCCCGATAACGATGTCGTGGCCATATTTCCTTCGGGGGAGTTCACGCGTGATGCGCTCGCGCAACGCTGCGACGCCTTGCGCGACGAGCTCGTGGGAAGGGGCGTGCGGCCGCAATCACGTGTGGCCTACGTGGGAAATCCCGATGCGTGCATCATGATTGCCCAGTTCGCGATAGCTTTGGCGGGCGGCGTGCCCGTGCCTCTGCCCGAGCGCAGCTCCCAGGATGCCTGGGCGGACCTCGTTAGCGTAACGGGCGTTTCATTCGTCGTGTGCGAGACGGGGCAGCGGGCAAAGCTTGCCGAAATGATGGAAGCGCGGGCGCTTGACCTTCCCGTCATTGAGGTCGCTCCCGATGGAGCTGTGGTGAGTCCCCTGGGTGCCCAGTCATGCACCGATTACGAATGCACGCCTTCCGATCTGGCCGAAGTCGTGCTGAGCTCAGGTAGCACGGGAACTCCGAAGGCGTTCGCCTTTACCCAGGACGTGGAATACTATTTCGTTTCCACGTGGTTGCAGATATATGGCGAGCGGGAAGGGGGCCGCTTCCTTTCCGTGGGCCTTTCCGGTTGCATGCACTCGTTGCTTTCGTGCCTGCTGCGACGCGAGGTGTTCGTATCCTATGCAGCTCCCATGACGGCTGCTGATTTCGCGCGGACCATCGATCGTCATCGCATCACCGATGCGTTCGTCCCTCCGTTCATTTTGGATGATCTAGCCGATCTCTATGTCGAGGGCGATATCGACTTCTCGTCGCTGCAACGCATTGCTTATGCGGGGCAAGCCATGCCTGCTTCGGAAAAACAAACCATTGCGCAGAAGATGGATTGCGAACTCGTTCAATTCTACGGGAATACGGAAAGCGGCCTTTGGCCTGCCTGGGGCCTGACGATCACCGTTCGGGCGATGTGGGTATTCTTGCTTCGGCGGGCGTTCCCTTCTCCAACCTGGGCACGTGCATTCAGGTGTGGGACTTCAATACGGGCGAACCGCTGGGTGCGGGCGCTATCGGGCGGGTCATGGTGCGCGGTCGCGGCGTCACGCGCAGGATCATGGGCGCTGACGCCGATTTCATGGTCGTGGACGGGTGGCGCGATACGGAAGACGCTGGCTACTTGGATGCATCGGGGCGCTTGTACGTGAAGGGGCGCGCGTGCGATGCCCTTGCGGGGCGCGATGGCGTCCTGTTCGCCATCGACATCGAGGGGAGCGTTCTTTCCCATTCGGCCGTGTCGGCTGGGTCCGTCCAGGTGGTTGCCGATGCTGCCGGAACCAAACATGTCTTCGTATGGGTTGAACTGGCGTCGGGTGAAAGCCTGCAGCCCGAGCTCTTTGCGGTCGGGCTCGCGCGTGATTGCGGCATTTCGGAATCCCTGGTTCATGTGACGGTGCTTGATGAGATTCCGCGCTTGCCCCGTCCTCCGTACAAGGTTGACAAGTCATTGCTGAAGGGCGAGGCCCTTGCGGTTTTGAATGGAACGATGAGCGCTACGGCGTAGGAAGGGTGATATGCATGTCGTTACGCGATGGCGTCATCGATGGCGATCTTCAAACGTATTATCGGTCATTGCTCGAGGAAGCGGGTGATGGCGAGGTCTTCGTGACCCAATCTGGTAGCTATTCGGGGGTGCGGGCGCTTGGGCTCTGCGAGGGCATTCGCGACGAGCTCATTCGCCGCGGGTTCAAACCGAACGAATACTGCGCATATGGTGGCAGCGATGATATTGGCATGGTTGCGGCGGCGTTTGGCATTGCACTGGCAGGCGGCGCCTCGTTCGGGCTGCAGAATTACGTAGGTGCCGATAGCTGGACGCGCTTCATTCGCGATACGGGTGCGCGGTTCGTGGTATGCGAGTCGTTCATCGTCGAAAAGCTGCGCGATCATCTGCTCGAGGCTGGATGCGAAGTTGAATTCATCGAGATAACGGCCCAAGGCAGCCTTCTGGCGCCTACGGGGAGCGAAACCTTCGAGGACCGTCATGTTTCCTACGACGATGCTTCTGTCGTGCGGTTTACGGCGGGGCGTGCGGGGGCGGCCCAGGGCATCGTGCTTTCCCATAGAGCGCAGTTCTATTCGCTCGCGAAGATGGCGGCGGTCTATGGGCAACGAGAGCGGGGGCGCTACTTGCAGCTTACTCCCACGACCGACGTGCAGGGCATTGGCATGCTCATTGCGGCGCTCTTCCGGCGCGAGACGGTCATCATCTATTGGGGCAAGCCAACCACCGAGGGCATCGTGCGCGCCATGGAACAGCATCGTATTACCGATTTGTTCTTGCCCTCTTCGCAGATGGTGAAGCTCGCGCGAAGCGATGCGGCTGCTATGGCCGACCTTTCGGCATTGGATCGTTTCGTGTACGGCGGCCAGAAGGTCAGCGCCGAGGACATCATGGATGCGTACGACTTGCTCGATTGCGACTTCGCGCAGATCTATGGCTCAACTGAAACGGGTTTGCTCATGTGGCTTTCTCCGGAAGACCATCGCAAGGGAGATGCGAAGGTGTTCGATTCTGCTGGCGTGAAGGTGCCTTTCGCGGGTACGGAAGTCGTCGTGCAGGATCCGCGCACGGGCGAGGAAATGCCTACGGGCAAAGCTGGTCATGTGGTTACCAAGAATCCTAGCGTATGCGTGCAAACGCTGGGCTATGACGCCCCTGTTGAAGTGGTTGATGGCTGGCGCGATACGCTGGATCAGGGGTATTTCGACGAAGAGGGGTACTTGCATATTGTGGGCGTCTCGCGGGACGTCATCTTGTACCGCGGATTCGTCATGTACGCGTTCGACGTGGAAAAGGTGCTTCTGGACATGGATGGCGTGCGTGCCGCGGTGGCTCATCCCATTTCCGATGCTGCCGATGGCGAGCACATCTTCGCCTGGGTGGCGCTCGACGAGGGCGTGCAGTACACCGAAGAGCAGCTGGGGAGCGAGCTCGAGGTCGTGCGCGGTCCCTGGTATCGTCCGTCGCGCATTCAAATTGTCGACGAGATTCCCGACCGAGACGCGTCGGGAGCGTACGACAAGCAGAAGCTGAGAGAACGTGCAGAGGCGATCATGGCCCAGTAGGGGCGAGCGTTCGTGGAGAGGCTCCTTCGGGCGCCTATTTTTTGCGTTACCTGGCGAAATAACGGCTGTGATTGCGGGTGGTGGCAAGCGTTTGGACGAATGCTTGACATCTTCTTTTGGCGTGTGCATACTGTGTATGTAGCGTATATACACTATACCCGGTGCGAGACGTCAATCCGGATTGTGCGCGAGCGGCGTGCCGTTTGCGCGCAGGCGCTTGCACCGGCGCCGCGATGAAGGAGAAACCGATTTGGATATTGTCATTTCCAATGCGAGCGACAAGCCCATATACGAGCAAATCGTATTCCAGCTGAAGGATGCCATCCTGTCCGGTTCGCTTGAGCCTGGCTCTTCGCTGCCGTCCATGCGCGTTCTGGCGAATAGGCTCCACGTGAGCGTTATCACCACGAAACGGGCGTATGCAGAACTCGAGGCGCAGGGGTTCATCGATACCGTGCAGGGCAAGGGCAGCTTCGTGGCGGGGGCGAATTTGGAACTCCTGCGCGAGGAGCGCTTGCGTAGGGTGGAAGAGCATCTTGCCGCAGCGCTATCGGATGCGCGCGTGGCTGGGGTCGATGTTGCGGAATTGCACGACATGCTCGACGCGCTTGCCGTGGATGAATAGATGCGAGAGGGTAAGAGGGTGAGTAAAGATGCCTAACCTAATCGAAGGTGCGGGCCTGACGAAGCGATACGACGGGTTCACGCTCGATAACGTGAGCATATCGGTGCCCGAAGGGTACGTTGTGGGCCTTATTGGCAGCAATGGCGCGGGCAAGACCACCATCATCAAGGCGCTGTTGGGTTTGAATCGTCTTGATTCCGGTGAGGTGCGCGTCTTCGGCGAACGCCCCAAGGGTGGAGCTTGGAAGAGCCGCGTGGGCGTCGTGTTCGATACGTGCGCGTTCGTTCCCACGATGCATGTGTCGGATATAGCGAGTATTGGCAAGGCGGCGTATGCGAACTGGGATGGTCCGGAGTTCAGCAGGCTTTTGAACGAGTTCGATATCTCCCCCAAGAAGAAGATCGAAACGCTGTCGCGCGGCATGGGGATGAAGCTATCCCTTGCCTTTGCGCTGGCGCATCATCCCGAGCTGCTTATCTTGGATGAGCCTACCGCGGGCCTCGACCCCATTGCCCGCGACGAGGCTTTGGAATACCTGCGTGAGTTCATGAATGATGAGGGGCGTGGCATTCTCATCTCCAGCCACATTACGTCGGATCTGGAAAAGATTGCCGATCGCATCGTTTGCGTTGATGCGGGGCGCGTGATCTTCTCCAAGGAAAAGGATGATATTTGCGGCAGGGGAGGCGTTGCTCGTTGCGCCGAACGTCAGTTTGCGGCGATTGGCGAAAGCGGGTTCCTGCCCCAGGACGAGTTGTATTACCTGCGGCGCGATTACCAGATCGACGTGTTCGTGCCTGATCGCTTTGCGTTCACGCAGGTGTTTCCCGATACGCCGTGCGATCCGATTTCGCTCGACGACTACATGCTCTTGATGTTGAAAGGAGGCGCGCGATGAAAGCGATGCTCGCTTCCGATTTTGCCCAGGTAAAGCGCTTCGTTTTGCAGACGGCTGCCATATGCGCCTGCGTTATCGTCATCATGATCGTTTCGTGCGACAGCCTGATGATGGGTGTGTCGATGGGCGCGGCGGCCATTGCGGTGATGTTGCCCTGCCTTATGACGTATTCGGTGCTTAGCTATGACGAGATGGCCGGCTGGGCGCGGCTGCGCGAGACGCTGCCCTTGTCCAAGCGCGATATCGTTTTCGGTCGCTATGCGGGCGTGCTCGTGGCATCGTTGGCTTCCCTTGCGTTTTCGGTGGCTGTTGCGCTTGCCGCGTATGCCGTTATTCCCGCAACGGGGCTTGGCGGATCTGCATTCGATGCCCAGGCCATGGGAGGGGTGAGCCTTCCTGCGATGGCAAGCCTTGCAGGGGTGGGTGGCATGTCCATTGCCCTCGTTATGCTCTCGGTGATACTTCCCATTGCCATGCGGTTCGGAGTCACGCGTTCCGTGCGCATTCTTCCGCTCGTCTTTGTGTTCGGGTTCTGCGCGTTCGCCGGCTTCATGCAGTCGAAGTTCACGCTGGATTTGCTTATGGGCATGACCCCGGTTGTTGCGGGGCTTTCCCTTGCGGTGGGCGCTCTTGCGCTGTTCATCGCAAGCGCGCTGGTTGCTCTGAGGCTCTATGGAACTCGTGAGTTTTAGCCCCGTTCCCTCCTAGGCGCATGTTTGGAAGGGCCCGTGCAATGCATGGGCCCTGCCTGTGCTGTGTGGCGCTGAACTGCGTCGTGGACTGCTATTCGTCTTTGGCGGGTTGTGGCTCGCCTTGGGGCTTCTGCTCGTTGTTGGCGGGAGGAATCATGGTTGCTTGCAGTTCGCCTTGCTCGATCGCTTCCTGAAAGCGGGCGAAATCCGCTTCGTTCTGCGCGGCGTATGCGCGCGAAAACTTTGCGATGGCCTTGTCGAACTCGTCGGTCGTGCCAAGGTATCCCGCGATTCCGAAGCGGTCTCCCGTGCGCGCATGCGCGTGGGCGAGCGTGCGTCCGCAGGCGCGTGCGTAGATCGCAAGGTGCTTCGCATCGATACGCTCCAGGTCAATTGACCCCTTGCCGTCCCAGAGCTGGCGTACGTAGTAATCGCGCGTCTTTCCGTCGACGCCGGGAAGACGGCACCAGCCAAGCAGAATGTCGCTTGCCGTTTGCATGGCGCGCTGTCCCTCTACGACGCGTTGGCCGTGCTGCTCGGCGTTGCTCTTGCCGCAGAAGCGCTCGAGCACCGATTCCTGTGCTTCCTTGATCTGCAGCACCAAGGGATCTTCACAACCCGCGCCTTGCATCACGATGATGAACGCGCGCGTTCCCACGCTGCCCACGCCCACCACTTTGATAGCCGAGTCAATGCCCTGGTATTGCCTGATGAGCATCTGCTTGTCGGGGGATAGCGTCTTTCGGTATGCCGCGAGCACGAGCTTGACGATCTTTTCCGTGTCGAGAAGCTTGATCCAGGGAGCCGATTTGGCGGCGCTCGCCATGTCGCGCAGTGGAATCACGATGGGGGGATTGCTGATGATGCGCAGCTTTCCATCGACGACTTCGGTGAGCTTTGCAATGGCTCGCGTGCTGTTTTTGCTCTTCGCCTTGCCGATGGCCTTGGCGGCTTGCTTCTTTTCCTTCTTCGTCATCTTGTCTTCGAAGGCCGACGTGACTTCGTCGATGTCGGTGTGCGCATACCATACGTCAAGGTTGCCCATCGCGGCGAATTCGAGCATGCTCTCACGGTATCCGCGCACGCTGGCAAGCACGGCTTCCTTGCGTTCCTTTTTGGAGAAGCCACGGTCGAGGCCGCAAATCTCCACGCTGGCGGCCATGCGCTTGACGTCCCATTCCCAGGGGCCGATGGACGTCTCGTCGAAGTCATTGATGTCGAAGACGGTGCGTCGTTCGGGGCTGGAGAAGAGCCCGAAGTTCGAGATGTGGGCATCGCCGCATGCCTGCACGTTGATCCCGGTGGCGGGCGTATTTGCAAGGTCGGACGCCATGATGAGCGCGCCGCCTCGGTAGAATGTGAACGCGGATACGCCCATGCGCTCGTAGCGAAGGGGGAGGAGTTCCTGCAAGCGGAATTCTCCTTGCTCCTTCAGGAGGGCAACGGGATCGGGTCGATCTTCGGGGGCTTTCCATGTAGCATGGGAGCCAAGGGGTACCGTTTCGCGGAGGGCTTCGCCTGCTGCCCTGCGTTCTTCGGGCGAGCGTTCGTCCGTCTTGTACAGCGTCTCGGCTACGATTTCTCGCAGCTTGGTTTTCGTGCTCTCGTCGATGAACATAGACGACCGCCTTTCGACTGCCTCTGAAGTTTTACCCCACGAACTCCCCTTCGCCTATTGTACGTGCATGGGTAGCAATTCGTCGCGTGCTTTTCGGTACGCTGTTATGCGAAGAAACGTACGTGCTCGAGCAGGAATTCCTTTGCCCGTTGCATATCGTTTTCATTGGGGTGCCGTTGCGATTCCATGATGCGTGCAACGCCGGCATCGTCCAGGTAGTGCGGGTCGTCGTGGGGAAGGGCGCGACGCTTTTCGATATTGTGCGTGCCCACCTTGCCTTGAGAAAGGAATACTCCCAGGCAGGTGTTGTGCTTGCCCACGTCGGCGGTTACGTTGGCGCGTACCTTGTTTCCGTAGACGCTTTCCGGGTAGCCGCCGAACGTGCCGAATGCCAGAATGCGTTTGCCTGCCATGCCCTCAAGCAGCTTGGCGTTCAGCGGGTCGAAGCGCGATTTGAAACACCAGAAGCAGATGATGACGTTATCGGTTTCAACGGGTTCGCCCTTGGCTCGTTCGCGTACGCGAAACCCTTGAAGCTCGAGTGCGTCTCTTACCGCGTTGGCAATCTTGCGGGTGTTGCCCGTGCGGGATGATACGAGCATCGTGATGTCCTTGGCCATGCTACCTCCTTGTCGTGAAGATGACGTTAGCATCGGGCGCAGGGTTATGATGTTGTCATTGCAACGTATGCGGAATATGCATTGTGCAAGGCGCAATCGTCGTCGTGTGGCCTATTGCTGCTCAGCGTGCCGTACTGCTGTGCAGATGATATCGGCTACGCGCGTGAACAGGGCCTGATCGATGCCTTCGTATTGCATGACGAACCGTGCCTTTCCATCGTGCGTTAGGGTTTTGGCCAGGTCGTAGCGCTCGAGCGGCATAAGCCCGACTCCCATTTCAGCTGCGTGCGCAGCAATCTCGTTGCCGTGTGCGTGGGTTTCGATGCCTAGCACGAAATGCAGTCCCGAATCGCATTCTTCGTAAGATAGCCGTTTCGAAAGGGCGCTATTTTGCAGTGCCTCGACAAGTTGATCACGCGTGGCGCGCGCCTTGTTGCGATAGCGATTCACGTGCCTTTCGTACGCGCCTGATTCAAGCAAGTGCGCCAGGGCGATTTGATCGATGGCTCCCACGGTGGAGGAGAAGCAGCGCATCAGCTGCTCCAGCCGCTCGTTCAAGCTGGCGGGGAAGACGCCGAATGCAATGCGTACCGAGGGTCCCAGGCTCTTCGAGAACGTGCTCAGGTAAATGACCTTTCCCTCTGCGTCGATACTGCGAAGCGCAGGAATGGGCTTGCCCGAAAGGCGAAATTCGCAGTCGTAGTCATCTTCGATGATGTAGCGTTCCTTATCGCGCGATGCCCAGCCCAGCATTTGGTATCTTCTCGACACCGATGTGACGCGGCCCGTGGGGAATTGGTGGGAGGGCATGATGTGCACGAGCGAGGCGTCGCTTGCCTCGAGGCTTGCGTAGTCCATACCCTCGTCGTCGAGGGGAACGAAGGTCGTGGATACGCCCATCGTGTCGTAGATGCTCGCAAGACGCTCGTACCCTGGCGATTCCAGCGCAACGCAACCGCTCTTGCCGCAGGTGAGCGCAATGAGGCTGTAAAGCATGGGGGCGCCTGCGGTTACGATGATTTGCTCGGGGAGTGCGTCGATACCGCGGTAGCGCGAAAGCCACGCCGCGATTGCCTTGCGTAGTCGAAGCGACCCGCGGGGTGGCTGGGCGGCGAAGAGTTGGGATTCGGGTTCGTTCGCCAAGACGTTGCGGAGCGTTTTCTCCCAGAGGCGGCAGAAGGAGCTGTCTGCCGTAGTGCGTGCAAGCGAAAAGTCGGCGAGTTCGTACGTGGCTGGAGATGGTGGCGTGTGCGGGAGCGTGGTTGCTTTTGCGTGCACGTGAGGCGTGATCTCCTGAACGTAGAAACCGCTCCGTTCGCGTGAGGCTATGTACCCCTCTGCTTTCAGCTGGCGATAGGCCCCTTCGACCGTGATTACGCTCACGCCCAGGTTCTTGGCGAGTGCGCGCTTGGAGGGGAGGCGTGCGTCGGGGCAGAGCGTGCCATCGAGAATATCGTCGCGAATGTGGCGATAGAGGCTTTCGTAGAGTGGTAGGCCATCATGGTCGTCAAGATTGTAGGTGAGCATCGAGACTCTCTCTGGTCATAGTGAAGCGCGATATCTGGTCTTACACTGGTTATATAAAACGATTTAAAACTGAATATATTAGTAATACCAGATTACCTGTAGCCTTGCATGAAACAATTCTCGGAGGAAGGATTTTCATGAGCAGGGAACGAATCAGGCTCAATAGGCAATTGGCCCAGATGTTGAAGGGTGGCGTCATCATGGACGTGACTACGCCCGAACAGGCGCGCATCGCCGAAGCGTCGGGTGCGTGTGCGGTCATGGCGCTCGAGCGCATTCCCGCCGATATTCGTGCGGCGGGTGGCGTTTCGCGTATGAGCGACCCGAAGATGATCAAAGGAATTCAGGAGGCTGTGAGCATACCCGTTATGGCCAAGGTGCGCATCGGGCATTTCGTGGAAGCCCAGATCCTGCAGGCTATCGAAATTGACTATATCGATGAATCCGAAGTTCTTACGCCGGCTGATGATACGTACCACATCGACAAGAGCGTATTCGACGTACCCTTTGTCTGCGGGGCGCGCGATTTGGGCGAGGCGCTTCGTCGCATTTCCGAGGGCGCGACCATGATTCGCACGAAGGGCGAGCCTGGCACGGGCGACGTGGTGCAGGCGGTGCGCCATATGCGCCTCATCAATCGCCAAATTGCACAGGTTGCAGCGCTCGAAAAGGATGAGCTTTATGACGAGGCGAAAAAGCTTGGCGTTTCCGTTGATTTGCTATGCGAGGTTCACGATAGCAAGCGGCTGCCCGTGGTTAATTTCGCCGCAGGTGGTATTGCCACGCCTGCCGATGCGGCACTCATGATGCAGCTTGGCGCCGAGGGCGTGTTCGTGGGTAGCGGCATCTTCAAGAGTGGCAATCCGGCGAAGCGCGCCGAAGCCATCGTCAAGGCGGTTGCGAATTATGCCGATGCCGAGCTTATAGCTGCGCTTTCGGAAGATCTTGGCGAGGCCATGGTGGGCATCAACGCCGATGAGATTCAGCTCATTATGGAAGAGCGGGGACAGTAATGGCGAAGCGCACGGTGGGCGTTCTGGCGGTGCAAGGCGCCTTTGTCGAGCACGAGCGCATTCTGAAGCGTCTGGGCGTTCAGGTCGTTCAGCTTCGTCAGGCATCTGATCTTCGTAAGGGCTTCGATGCGCTGGTTCTACCTGGTGGCGAGAGCACGGCGCAAGGCCGCCTCATGCGCGATTTGGGAATGTTGAAGACGATTCGGGGGCTTATCAAGGGCGGTATGCCCGTTTTGGGCACGTGCGCAGGGCTGATATTGCTTGCAAAGCGCATCGATACGCAAAATGGCGACGGTTCAACCGTCGATGCTCAGCATAATTCCACTTGGCTTGCTACGCTCCCCGTTACCGTTCGGCGCAATGCGTACGGTCGTCAGTTGGGAAGCTTTCGCGTGATGGAGGAGTGCGCGGGGTGCGGACGTGTGCCCATGACGTTCATTCGCGCGCCGTTCGTTACGCAGGTCGAGGCTGGAGTCGAGGTGCTTGCCACGGTGAACGAACATATAGTTGCCGTGCGATATGCAAACCAGATTGGACTGTCCTTTCATCCCGAATTAGACACTAACGAAGCGCTTCACCAGGCATTTCTTTCGATGTAGCGCCTGTGTGGCTTGGAGTCGCGAGTGCGGTGCCCGCTAGATCCCGTTGTGGGGTGGACGAGCGTCGTGGCGGAAGGTGACGTTTCGGAGAAGGGCGAAACCATTCACGTCGAAGAGGGCCAGTCCGTGACGCTTACCTCCAAGGGGCTTGAATAGCGGCGCATGGCTAGCGCTTGCGAGCCATGCGGCCGAGTAGCCTATCTATCGCCCACAGTAAGTAGCCAAGCGCGATGAACGCCACGAGCATTGCTCCGCAGAATCCCACAACGCCTTCAACGCCCGAAATGCTCGGGTCTAGGAACGTGTAGGGGTACATGCTAATGTCCGCCGTCGTGCCTCCGCCCATGTA
Source organism: Eggerthellaceae bacterium (assembly GCA_024691475.1). Classification (GTDB taxonomy): domain Bacteria; phylum Actinomycetota; class Coriobacteriia; order Coriobacteriales; family Eggerthellaceae; genus Denitrobacterium. The sequence goes on along the minus strand of JAILNP010000188.1, from coordinate 13,828 downwards.
GATGCCGAAAACGCCCACTGCGATCATCGTGAAGGCAAGGTATGCCGCCACGAGCGACAACCATGCGAAGGGCCCCCACACGGGGAGCTTTCCCTTTACGTCGAAAAGGGCCCAGTCCAGTAGCGCCATGAGTGGCACGACGTAATGCAGTACAACGAGGTGGAACACGAGCTCGCCATCTTGGAACATCGCATCGAAGAGCATGAAGTGGGCGATGAGCATGGTGACCAGCAGCGAGATGGTTGCCGTGTACTTTGCCGTGGGAGCGAGGGTGATGGCTGCGTCGTCGTTGATGTTCTTGGTGAGCCAAACGGCCGCGCAGCTGAAGTAGCCCAGCGCGAAGATATTCGAGACGTTCGTGAACATATGCGGGAAGCCTTCCTTGTACGACCCTGCAAGAATGCCCGAGCCATCGAGCAGTCCATAGATGGCGCACGCAATGAGCGCGAGCTTCCATATGATCGAGAATGTCTTGCTTGTGTTGCGCATGACGTTTCCCCGTTCCGAACAAATGCTTCTGTGGTGCATTGTACGAGCGTACGGAACGTGTTTTGCTAACCGAAATATGCTTGTAGGCTGCTTGTTAATCGACGTGTGTCAAATACATCACGCCTGATGCGGAGTTGTTTTTCGGATGATATAACCGCCTGGATACGGGGTTCGCAGGGCATCGCGAGGGAGGGCTTGCTACATGCGTTCCGGAATGCTCCATCTGGCCGTCGTTGGTAACGCGCGGGGCAATCGCGCAATTGGTACTTTGTCGGTAACGATAGTTTTATAATTGAACTATTGTCTCGTGCGTTCCTGTTAGGGAAAGGAAAGCTGCTATGGAAACGTATTACAACCCAGCTGATCTTGCTAACTTCTCTCCCGACGGCGTGGGCGCTTTGTCGCCCGAGCTGTGGGACAAGTACATGGCCTACTATGGTTCCGTGTTTCAGGATGGGGCGCTGACGGGGCGCGAGAAGTCGCTCATTGCGTTGGCGGTGGCAGCTGCGGTTCAGTGTCCGTATTGCATCGACGCATATACCAATGCGTGCTTGCAGCAGGGTTGCGGCCAAGAGGAAATTGGCGAGGCGTTTCATGTGACGAATGCCATTCGCGGCGGTGCGGCGCTTGCGCACGCCGTGCAGGCGGTCAAGATCATCGAAGATCAGGAGTTGTAGCGGGTAGGGGGTAGTAGCTTCGGCGACGTTGTGCGGTTGGCAATCGCGTCTCATTCGATGTGATTGCTCTTCGGCCTGCATGACGTCGCCGGACTCTCTTGCTTGCTTGTGGGGAAAGGGGCAATTATGTCGGAGAAGAGCATTCTTTCGATATTGCGGGATGCTGCACCAGCGTTTTTCACGATGGTGCCCCCCGAGCATCGCATAACGAATGACCCCCTTACCACGTTGCAAGTTAACATTGGCTATGTGTGCAACCTTGCGTGCAGGCATTGCTATTTGCAGTGTGGCCCCAAGCGCACCGAGGTCATGAGCCGCGAGGTGATGCAGGCGTGCTTCGATGCCTACGATGTGGGTGGATTCACGTCGGTGGATATTACGGGTGGCGCTCCCGAAATGCACCCCGATATGGAATGGTTCCTGCGCGAATGGCAAGTGCGTGGCGTTCGGCCCATTGTGCGAACGAACCTGTGCATTCTCACCGACCCTCGCTACTCTCATTTCGTGAATCTGTATGCCGAGGTGGGGGCTCAGTTGTTCGGCTCGCTTCCGTTCTATAGCGCATGCAACGTCGATAAGATTCGCGGTGATGGTGCCTTCATGGCCTCGATTGAGGCATTGCGCATGTTGAACGATGTTGGCTTTGGCGATCATGATGGCCAAGGCGATACGCATACCATTACGCTCGTATTCAATCCCTCCGGCGCCACCATGCCGCCCGACCAGACGTCTATGGAGCGTCAGTATCATGCGAATCTGGCGCGTGATTTCGACGTGCATTTCTCCAATTTGGTGGCCATTACCAACAATCCCATTGGGCGTTTCGCCGAAGCGCTGAATCGTAAGGGAAAGCTGGAAGGTTATTTGCATCGCCTGGTGGATGCGTTTAACCCGGCTACCATCGAGGGCATGATGTGCCGCGACCAGATAAGCGTCGACTACGCGGGCAAGGTGTACGACTGCGATTTCAATCAGGCGCTGGGTTTGGAAATCGCGGGGAAGAAGACCATTTTCGACTTCGCGCGCGAGCGGCAGCCTTCGCGACGCATCGTATTCGCCAATCACTGCTATGCCTGCACGGCTGGCGCGGGCAGCAGTTGAGGTGGCGAAACGGCTTAGGTCTAAGCCCGAAAGCGTTTTCGCGCAACGCTGAATGAGCGATACATGGAAGCGGCCCCGAGGGGCCGCTTTTCGTTTGGATGGATGTGGTTTGGGTGGCCGGAGCGGGCAGCCTAGCTATGCGCCAGGTCGTAGAGCTTTTGGACGTTGGACGGCAGCTTGTCGGGCATCATGGACTGCAGGCCGTCTTCGCTGCCGTCGGCGATGGCCGTGTCGTAGTACCAGCACTTGAATTCGAGCATGGCAAGCGTCTTTTGCAGTCGTGCCATCTCTTCTTGCACTGCTTCGCGCCTGCACTCGAAGAGTTCCTTGCGTTGCGCGTACGTTTCGGGGCCTTCCGTACACCATTGCATGAAGCGCTTGATGTCCTTGATTTCGAGCCCCGATGCTTTTAGGCATTCGATGACACGAAGTGCTTCTAGTTCTGTTTCGCCAAACTTTCGAATGCCGTTTTTGCGCTCCATAGCGGGGAAGAGGCCCTCTTTGTCGTAGTAGCGCAGCGTGGATATGGGGAGGTCGAACATTTCGGAAACCTGGCCGATAGTGTACATGAGATCTTCTCCAATTGACTTCTTGACCTAAAGTTAGGTTCATGTTTTAGGGTACCTATGGTATCAAAAGCAAGCATGGTTTCAACTGAAAGGGAGATTCGTCATGATGCAAGCAGAACAGCTCGAGCTCGTTCAGGATTGGGACAAGGTGTTTCCGCGTAACGAGCGCGTCGACCACTGCAAGGTAACGTTCGTCAATCGCTATGGCATTACGTTGGCGGCCGATTTGTATAAGCCGAAGGATGTCGAGGGGAAGCTTCCCGCTCTTGCCGTGAGCGGTCCGTTTGGCGCCTGCAAGGAGCAGTCGAGCGGCCTGTATGCTCAGGAAATGGCGGCTCGTGGCTTCTTGGCGATGGCCTTCGACCCTTCGTTTACGGGCGAAAGCGGCGGCGAGCCCCGGCGCATGGCGTCGCCCGACATCAACACCGAGGACTTCTGCGCCGCCGTCGACTACCTGAGCTGCCGTGACGACGTCGATGCCGAGCGCATTGGCATCATTGGCATTTGCGGTTGGGGTGGAATGGCCATCAACGCCGCGGCGCTTGACCCGCGTATCAAGGCGACCGCCGCAATGACGATGTACGATATGACGCGCGTTACGCGCGAAGGCTATTTTGGGAGCGCCGACAACAAGGAAGCGCGCGACCAGCAGCGTGCGGCTTGGGCGGCGCAGCGCACGGCCGAGTATGCGTCTGGCTCCTACGAGCGCGCTGGCGGCGTTGTCGATCCGCTGCCCGAAGATGCTCCGCAGTTCGTGAAGGATTACTACGCGTACTACAAGACTCCGCGTGGCTATCATGAGCGTTCGGGCAACTCGACTGATGGTTGGAACGTTACTGGCACGGTCTCGTTCATGAACCAGCCCATCCTTTCCATGGCGGGCGAGATCGATACGCCGGTTCTGCTCGTCCATGGCGAGAACGCCCATTCCCGCTACTTCAGTGAGGGTGCGTTCGAGCTGCTCAAGGGCGACAACAAAGAGCTCATGATCATTCCCGGCGCGAACCATGTCGACCTCTATGACAACTTCGACGCTATCCCCTTCGATAAGCTGCAGTCGTTCTTCGAAGAGGGAATGTAGGGTGCGTAACTTGCGATAGATGCGAAGAGAGGAAGCTATGACCAAGAAGATCGTGCAGACGGCTGGGCGGGCCCAGCTTGGCGAATTCGCCCCCGAATTCGCGCATTACAACGATGACGTGCTGTTTGGCGAGAACTGGAACAACCAGGATATCGACGCGAAGACCCGAAGCATCCTCACGGTTGTTGCGCTGATGTCGCAGGGCATTACTGACTCGTCCCTTGTCTATCATTTGCAGAATGCGAAATCCCACGGCGTAACCCAGACCGAGATTGCCGCTATTATCACGCACGTGGCGTTTTATGCGGGGTGGCCGAAGGCATGGGCCGTATTCAACCTGGCGAAGAGCGTGTGGAACGTGGGCGAGGGCGACCTACCGTACGCCGACGCTGCCATGAGGGCGCATGCGAAGCAGATGCCGTTCCCCATTGGCAAGCCGAACGATGCGTTTGCGCAGTACTTCGTGGGGCAGAGCTATCTTGCGCCGATATCTACCGAGCAGGTGCCTGTGTTCAACGTGACATTCGAGCCGGGTTGCCGCAACAACTGGCACGTGCATCATGCGAATGAGGGTGGTGGCCAGATGCTCATCTGCGTCGCGGGGCGTGGCTACTACCAAGCTTGGGGCGAGGAGCCTGTGGAACTCACGCCCGGTTCCGTGGTAAACATCCCGGCTGGCGTGAAGCACTGGCATGGCGCGGCACCCGATTCGTGGTTCTCGCACCTGGCCATCGAGGTGCCGGGCGAGGGCGGAAGCAACGAATGGCTCGAACCCGTTTCGGATGAGGAATACGGGAAGCTGGTATAAGTGATCTCTGAGCCGAGCGGCGTGTTCCGCTCGGCTTTCTTAGTGTTTGGCGCCGTTTCGTCAGGCGTAGCAGTCTCTCTTCCTATTGGGCGGTGAATGCTTCCATCGCCACTTCGCCCGCGTCTTCTGAAATCGCTTTGGGAGATGGGTGTTGAACCTCGCGAGATGGTGCGTCATGGGCTCAAGCGTCGCGTATGCGCACGTATTTCAGAAACTTTCACAACTTTCAGATTGTTGCTTGACTTAAACCATGGTTTAAGTTCCACAATGCGATTAGCGACGTCGCCGGTAACATATTTTCTATCCGAGAGGAGTCATATCATGGCAGAGATCAAGCTCCCCAAAATCGCGCTTGGCGCGTGGGCGTGGGGGAACGACGGCACATTTGGCAGCGGAATATCAGCTGAAGAGCTCAAACCCCTTTTCACTACGGCGATGGATGCGGGGCTGAACTTGTGGGATACGGCCTACGCCTACGGCATGGGTACTTCCGAGAAGGTGCTTGCAGGCTTTCTGCAGGGGCTGCCCCGCGAGAGCTACCTGGTATCGGATAAGCTTACGCCCCAGTGCATTGACGCGTCGGCATCCGACCCTGTGGCTGCGATGCATGACATGCAGCTTGACATCATGGGGCTTGACCGCTTTGACATTTACTGGGTGCACAATACCTCGGAAGCCCCAAAGTGGACGCGAGCGCTGGCTGAGTTCTTCGAAGGCAAAGCTGACGCCCCCATGATCGGCGTGTCCAATCACAATCTTGCCGAAATCAAGGAGGCAGACGCCATTCTTCGCGAACATGGCCTGAAGCTCGGTGCCGTTCAGAATCACTTGAGCCTTATCAATCGTAGTTCCATCGATTCGGGCATTTTGGATTGGTGCCATGAGAACGACGTTGTCTTCTTCTCGTATATGGTGCTCGAGCAAGGCGCGCTCTCTGGCAAGTACGACACAACTCATCCTATGCCCGAAGGTTCGGCGCGTGCGGAAACGTACAACCCCGTGCTCGACAAGCTGGAGGTGCTGAACGGAAAGCTGGCCGAAGTTGCCGCATCGCATGGCGTTGGCGTCGCGCAGGTTCCGGTGGCCTGGGCAATTGCGAAGGGAACCCTTCCCATCGTTGGCGTTACGAAGGAGCGTCACGTGGCAGATGCCGCCGCAGCTGCATCTATCGAGCTTTCGAATGCGGAAGTCGCGGAACTCGAGAGCCTGGCCGATACGATTGGCATCAATGCGATTCGATTCTGGGAAAAGGAGATGAAGTAATGAAAAAGAACATTGGAGCGACGCTTGCGCTGTACCCCTCGCCGGTAATTGTGGTGGGCGCCATGGTGAACGGCAAGCCAACCTGGACCCTCGTTGCGCATGCGGGCACCGTTGCGCACAGTCATCTCATGATTTCTCTTCTGCAGGCCCATTACGTCAATCAGGGCATTCGCGATACCAAGGTGCTATCCGTGAATGTGGTTGATGAATCGTGGCTGGCGAAGGCGGACCTTATGGGTACGACGAGCGGCAATAAGGAAGATAAATCGGCTGCGTTCGCCTATACCGTGGGCGATGCTGGAGCGCCTCTTATCGATGAGGCGAAGGTTTCCATCGAATGCGAGGTCGACGGTAATTACGAACTAGAGAAGTTCGACAATTTCATCTGCAAGGTGCTTTCGGTGTATGCCGATGAGGCAGTGCTCAACGAGAAAGGCAAGATTGACTATCACGTGTTCAAGCCGGTTCTCTTCGAGTTCCCAACCTACGAGTACTTTGTTACCGGCGAGAAAGTCGGCGACTGCGCGAAGATGAATCGCTAGCGAAGGCGATAGCTAGGTATGGGGTTCATGGCTGGGTGGGTCGATTGCGTTAGCCCAGGTAAGGAGCTGTTGTAATGGACAGGATGTATACCATAGGCGATGCGGCTGCCGAGCTGGGCATGCCTGCTTCGACAATTAGGTTTTACGAGAAGAACGGGCTTATTCCCAACCAGCGGCGTTCAAGCGATGGGCGGCGTTTGTTCGACGAGGACGACCTGGAGTGGATGCGCTTCGTGGAGCGCTTGAAGGTGTCGGGTATGCCCATCAAGGAGATTCGCGAGTACATACAGCTCTACGTTGAAGGCGACTCCACCATCGAGGAACGCCGGCGTATCGTCTACGAGCGCCGGGCTGCAATCGACGCTCAGCTGGAAGAGTTGAAGCAGGCTCGCGATTTCATTGAGTACAAGTGTTGGTTCTACGACGTGGCTGCTGAGTCGGGCACGTGCGACACGCCGCGCAATATGCCCTTTGATGATCTGCCCGATGACATCAAGCGCATCAAGAAAAAGTGCAGGATAAATAGGTACTAGGATCAGCACGAAGGTTGAGCTGGAAAGACTCTGGAGGTTTGGAGTATGGATTACGCGAAACTCGGCGCAAGTGACCTTATGGTGTCGCGCATTTGTCTGGGTTGCATGGGTTTTGGAGACCCGCAGGCGGGGCAGCATACGTGGACAGTGGGGGAGGATGCCACGCGCGATATCGTGAAGCGCGCTCTCGATGGGGGCATCAACTTCTTCGATACGGCCATTGCGTATCAAGGTGGCACATCCGAGGCGTATGTGGGTCGTGCGCTGCGTGATTACGCCCGCAGGGAAGACGTGGTGGTGGCGACGAAGTTTCTGCCACGTATGGCCGACGAGATTGCGGATGGCGTAACCGGCCAGCAGCACATTGCGAACAGCATTGACGCAAGCCTTTCGCATCTGGGCATGGATTACGTAGACCTCTACATCTACCACATGTGGGACTACAACACGCCGCTTTACGACGTGATGGAAGGGCTGGCCCGGGTTGTGAAGGCGGGAAAGGCTCGCTACGTGGGCATTGCCAACGTATATGCGTGGCAGCTGGAGAAGGCTAACGCTCTTGCCGAACGTGAGGGATTCCCGACGTTCGTGAGCGTTCAGAATCATATGAACCTTGTCTTTCGCGAGGACGAGCGCGAGCTCGTGCCGTGTTGCGCCGAGGAGGGGATTGCGCTTACGCCCTACAGTGCGCTTGCAAGCGGAAGACTGTCCAGGAGGCCTGGGGAGACGAGCAAACGGCTCGAAGAAGACTCCTATGCGAAATGTAAGTACGACGCCATGGCGGAAGCCGACGCGCTTGTGATCAAGCGGGTGAGTGAGGTGGCCGATGCGCGTGGGGTCTCCATGACCGAGGTTTCGCTTGCATGGCTGCTCGCGAAAGTTGTATCACCGGTTGTAGGGGCTACAAAGCCACACCATGTGGATGGCGCGGTTTCTGCCGTTGGCCTGCATCTTACTGATGAAGAAATAGCCTATCTGGAAGAGCCTTATGTGCCCCATGCCATCGTGGGCGTGATGGCTCAGAACAAACCCGCAGACTCGGCCAAGGAGCATGTGTGGCTCGCTAATGCGAAGTATCTCAAGGAAGAGGTCGATAAGTAATCTGCTCTCTTCTGAATGCGAAAGGATTGGGGGCAAGGCGACTATTCTGTTGAATCAATCTATGTAGCGTTGCATTGTAGGGTGCGTCCGCCTTTTACCTCAACCCCCAAAGCGGGTAGGGCGAACAGAAATCATTTCGAAGCGAGTGCATGGGGAATCCAATGCGTGTCCGCGAGGTAACCCCTTGGCAACGTGGTTGCTGCCGCTGGGCTCTATGGCGATTGACGGGAAAGAGTGCTTTGTATAATCATGCGAGAAGCGGATTACCGCGCATATCGACGAAAAGCGCGTGGCACGATGCAGGCTGGCGCGCAAAGGAGGGGAGCGTCATGTGTTTCAGGCCAAGTCCCGTAAAGCGAGAAAACAGCGATCAGAAAACCTGTCAGACATGCGGCATGCCCGTGAGTTCTGATGAGACTACCTGCCCGTATTGCGGAGATCCCATTCCGCAGAATCCACCTGATGACTACAGTGATATCGACCCATCGCATAACACCCGAATTATCTAGTCTACCGAGGTGGCGGGTTGTATGCGGCGTGTATGGCGTCGGTCGATAAGCCTGTTAGGCGTCAATAGTCGTTTTTAGCGCCCCATGCGGCAGACTCCGCATGGGGCGTTTTCCCGTGAAAGAAGGCGGTGCGTCGATGGTCTCGACGCACCGCTTTTTTGGTTCGAGCAGTTTATTCCGCTTCTGAATCGCCTTGCTCGTTCTTCACGCGTCGTGCGGAGTACGCTGCCATTGCCGCGCCTGCCACGGCGGCAGCCGATAGCAAGACGTTTATGCCGGAAAACGGGTCGCCTGAATTCGGAAGGGTTGAGGCGGGGCAGGTGTCCCCGAGTCGCCTGATTGCGAGGACGTCAGAGTGGAATCGGTTGTTCCTGGGTCGTCTTCCGTCGAGGGGTCCGGGGCGGGTGGCACAGGGTCTGGGTCGTCTTCGTCTGTGGGCGTGCCCTTTTCGTTCGTGCCCGCAATGACACTGGCCACATGGGATGTGTCGTTGCCATACGTGAGGGTGCCATACTCGTCGCCAAGTTCTTGCCCAAAACCTATCCTAAGTCGGAATGACATACCCGTGCGCGGCTCAAGGCCCTCGCCGTGCTGCTTCAGGCAGTTGACAGCCGGCCTCGGTCCACCTCGCTGAGCCGCGCGCCATTGCACGACAGCGCACCTGAACGATCAGGAGCGGCTGCCCTTCGGCTAGGCGGCGTCATGCTAACGCCGGATCGCCGTACTCCCTGTTCATCGCATCGCGCGTCACGACCCACTGCTTCCCGTACTTGCGCGCGTCGACGCCGGGGACGATCTTTCCGTACGACACGGCCTTGCGCAGCGTCGATTCGCTTAATCCCCATAGCTCGCTTGCGTCGGAGAACGACATGAGGCCGTCGAAGGGCGTCTGCACCTCCACGCCGTTTTCCCACAGCTCGTCGCAGGATAGGTCTACGTCGTCGTTCCACACAATCCCGTAGCCTCCCTGGTCGACCTCGACCGAGCCGAAGAGCGCCTCGTCCGCAAGCTGCGCGAAGACCGGGAAGCGCGCCGTCAGGGGCGCGACGTCGTAGAGCTTCGTGGCGCCGTTCGCGAACTGCACGCTGAGCTTCATGCCGGGCAGGGCAGCGACCTCTTTCACCTTATGGAACAGCATCGTCGCCTCCTTAGTCGAGCGGGTCGAGTTTCCTGAACTCCTGCGTTTCCCACATCTCCAGCAAATCATCTCTGTTCATGGAGATCCATTCGCGTATCATCGCGGCAGCCCGGTTGGGCATGCCACCCTCTATCATTGCGCCGGTTCTGATGTCGAATGCGGCCGTGTCTTCTCCGTAAATAGCGTGCACGTGTGGCGGGTTGTGCTCGGAACCCAGGAAGTACATTCGCATGACGATCCCGTAGAACCTTGCAAGTGTCGGCACGCTCAATCTTTCTTCTCCGCCTAACGTAGAATATTATATCACGGTAACGTGATACTGAATGTATCGATTCAGAGGACGTATGCGCAACGGCTGCCACTGCAATTTCGCTGACAGCGTCAGCGAAAAATCGGTCATGGTCCAATACGACGTCAGGCATAGCTGCATCAAAACCTCTTGCGGCATGTTCGTGATCTTAACCCGACGTTTTCTTCACCCAATCGATAATCTCGCAAACGCGGGCGGGCGCAGACTTCAGCGCGACAAGGTAAAAGGTAACATGGGCGTCGGCGTCGGATAGAGGCACCTCGACGCGCCCATTCGCGTGGTTGCTGTTCTGCGGCGCGTCGGTCGTGAAGCAGGGTATGTCGGAGCTGTCGACGAGCTGGGTGAACACCTCGCGGTCACGCTGAACGATGGAATGCACGTCGGGGATGGCCCGCTCGTAGACGTCTCTCCAGAAGCCGATGGCGTCCATCACGAGGAAGGTCTCGCCGGCGAGGTCGGCAAACGACACGTGCGCACGCTTTGCAAGCGGATTGCCTTCTGGTACCGAGACGAACAGGTTCTCGGTCATGAACGGCATGCACTCGCAGTTGGGCATCACAAGCGGTCGTCGCGTGATGGCGAAATCCGCCGTGCGGTCGAACAGGCAGCGCTCGACTTCGGCATCGGCAAGGATTTCCGGGGCGAGGATCGTCCCCGGGAAACGCTCGACGATGCGGGCCGTCAGGTTCCATACGGGGGCTGGGGCGACTGCTGCCACGCGCAGGGTTCGTTTCTTGCGCGCGAGATCGTCAAGGGCGTCGTGCAGACGCTGCTCGGCGGCAAGGATGTCGCGTGCGTGCTCCACGGCAACGCGGCCGGCGTCGTTGAGCGTTGCACTGTTGCGCGTGCGGTCGAACAGCTCGCAGTCGAGTTCTTCCTCGAGCCTGCGCATCGACCGCGATAACGACGGTTGCGTTATGTGCGTCGCCATCGCCGCGCCCGACATGGTGCCCGCCTCGCTCACGGCTATGAGTTGGCGCAATTGCTCGAATTCCATTGATCGTCCTTTCAGTATGCGTATAGCGCATAGCAAGAAACACGAAAAGCATTGTACATCTGTTTTGCAGGCTGGCAAACTATGCATAGGACAAATACTCGATTCGAAAGGCGTATACCATGGAGTACACGGAACTTGCAAACGGAATGCAGATGCCGATGCTGGGATACGGCGTTTTCCAGATCGACGACGAGACGACCGAGCGCTGCGTAGTCGACGCCCTCGCAGCGGGATATCGACTCATCGATACGGCGCAGGCTTACATGAACGAGCGCGGCGTGGGCGCAGCCATCGCCAAGAGCGGCGTGGCGCGTGAGGATATCTTCCTGGTGGACAAGGTGTGGGTGTCTAACTACGGCGAGGGCAAGACCTACGATTCCATTAAGGCCTCGCTCGAGCTTCTGGGCCTCGATTACATCGACATGATGCTTTTGCACCAGCCCTACAACGACTACTACGGCGCCTGGCGCGACATGGAGCGCGCGCTCGAGGAGGGCCTCGTCCGCAGCATCGGCGTGAGTAATTTCGACCCGGTCCGCCTGCTCGACCTGTGCACGTTTGCGAAGGTGCCGCCGGTTCTCAATCAGGTGGAGACCCACGTGTTCTGGCAGCAGAAGCCGGCACACGCAAACATGGAGCAGCTCGGCGTGCAGCACATGGCCTGGGGCCCCTTCGCCGAGGGCGCCAACGATTTCTTCCATAACCCCCTGCTCACCGAGCTAGGCGCTGCGCATGGAAAGGGCGTCGGCCAAGTGGCGTTGCGCTATCTCATCGACTCTGGCGTCGTCGTCATCCCCAAATCTACGAAGCCTGAGCGCATGGCCGAGAACATCGACGTGTTCGACTTCGAGCTCACCACAGCCGAGCGTGAGCAAATCGCAAAGCTCGATACCGGCCACTCCATCTGCTACGACCACACCGACCTCACCGTGGTTGGCGGACTGCTCGGCTTCATCAAGAGCGCGCTGTAACGAATGCTTGAAACTCCGGGCCGCCACCAAGCGGCCCCTTGCTTTGGAAAGGAACCTTCATGAGAACGCTATTCATCAACGGCAGCCCCAACACCGACGCGCAGATCGAGGTGTTCGGCGGCCTGCTGCACGGCTTCGGCCTGGGCACGGGCACGGCGGCGGAAGGCTGGCTTGACCGCGCCCTCGCATTCTGGGAACGACAGCTCTAGAGAAAAGGGTTTGATCATGGAGAACTTCATATTCGAGAACAGCACGCGCTTCTACTTCGGGAAGGGGCAGCTGGAAACCGCGCTTGAACGCGAGCTCGCAGGCGCGCGAACGGTGATGGTCGTCTACGGCGGCGGCAGCGTGAAGCGCACGGGCCTCTTCGACCGCATCGTGGCTGCGTTGCCGGATAAGCGCATCGTAGAGTTCGGCGGCATCATGGCAAATCCCACCATCGCGAAGGTGGCGGAGGGCGCAGAGGTTGCCCGTTCAGAGGGCGTCGACTACATCCTGGCTGTCGGCGGCGGCTCGGTCATGGATGCATGCAAGGTCATCGCGCTCGCGGCGACCGAGGGCCTGGACGAAGACTCCTTTTGGGACAAGTACTTCGTGCGCTTTGAGCCAGTCGCAGCGGACGCAAGTCCCATCCCCCTTGGCAACGTCGTGACCGCCGCAGGCACAGGAAGCGAGGGCAACGGCGGCTCGGTCATCACCAACGAGAAGACGCTCGTGAAAACCGGCGCCGACCGTCCTCAGCTCAACGCCCGCTTCGCCGTGCTTGAGCCCGAACTTACCTTCACGGTGCCCGAGACGCAGACCGTGGCAGGTGGCTACGACGCGCTCAACCACATGATGGAGGAGTACTTCAGCGCGCCCGTGGGCGATAACCTGGCCGATGATCTGCTGGAGGCCGCCATGCGCTGCATCATCCGCGACCTTCCACGCGTCGTCGACAACCCCGAAGACTACGAGTCTCGTGCCAACCTCATGTGGGCCAGCTCGCTCGCCGAGAACCGTGTGCTGAAGAGCGGCAAGAGGACCTGTTTCCAGTGTCACATGATCGAGCACCAGGTGGGTGCTTACACCGACTGCGTTCACGGCTTCGGCTTGGCGGCGATAACGGCGAACTATTACCGGTGCATCTACGACGCCACACCCGAGTCCCTGTTCCAGTTCCGCCGCTTCGCGGTGAACGTGTGGGGCGTCGACCCGGAAGGGAAGGACGACGCGGAGATTGCGCGGCTCGGCATCGAGGCGCTCGACGCGTGGACTCGCGAGGTGGGGGCGCACCGCACGCTGGCCGAGCTCGGCTTGGAGCCCGAGCAAGTAGATGAAATCGCCGCCACGGTGGCCTGCCTGCCGACCGACTTCAAACGGCTCACGACCGATGACGTCGCCGCCATCCTGCGCGAGAGCATGTAGGAACCATAGCCTAGAACGGACTATACGGACTTATGTGTAGCCCCTCGGCGACATGCTTGCTGCCGAGGGGCTATCGTGTTGAACTGGGTAAATGTGTATTTACAAGCCACTAGATGCTATTCCCACTTAACAGACGCATGAAAACCTCCTTTCAAATCGCGTCTGCGTTCCCGCAGGTTAGAAGCTTGAATTTGCAACTCCTCTCGTCTTGGCGGTCTTGCTGGTACGAATCTGGTACGAATCGTGCAGAAGTTCGTACCAGGCAGTTCTGGCAGTGCTCGGGCGGGTCTAGAAAACGGACGCGACGGCGGCTACCGCCTCGCGCTTCGAGT